>NZ_JAVYJH010000020.1:0-151989 GCF_032621685.1 Pseudomonas sp. zfem002
CCTGGGTGAACTGGACTGCAAGGGTCATGGTGCGGTGCTCCGGATAGGCGTGGGTGTGTGCAGCGGCCCAGGCCTGGACGACTGTACTGAGGTGTTAAGGAGGGGCGTTCCCTTGTAGGAGCGTGGCTTGCCCGCGAAGGACCGCATGGCGGTCCCCGATAGCGGTGAGGTCCGGGACCGCTGTGCGGTCCTTCGCGGGCAAGCCACGCTCCTACAGCAGAGGGGCGTGGCTAGGTTCTGTCAGCGCCCACCCATGATCGCGATGTAGTCCTGGGTCCAGCGGCTGTACGGCACGAACTTGCCGCCCTCGGCCTGCGGGGTCTTCCAGAAGGCGATCTTGTCGAACTGGTCGAAGCCGTTGGTCTTGCAACCCTCCGCCCCGAGCAGCTCGCTGCCGGTGCAGGCCGCGGGCACCGCCGGCAGCGAGCCGAACCAGGCCGCGACGTCACCCTGGACCTTCGGCTGCAGCGACCAGTCCATCCACTTGTAGGCACAGTTCGGGTGCTTGGCTTCGGCGTGCAGCATGGTGGTGTCCGCCCATCCCGTGGCGCCTTCCTGCGGAATGGTCGAGGCTACCGGCTGGTTGTCGGCCTTCAGGCCGTTGACCATGTAGCCCCAGGAGCTGGACGCGGCCACGCCTTCGTTCTTCACGTCGCTCATCTGCACCGTCGCGTCATGCCAGTAGCGGTGGATCAGCGGCTGTTGCTGGCGCAGCAGGTCGAGCACGGCCTTGTACTGGGTTTCGTTCAGCTCGTAGGGGTTCTGGATGCCCAGCTCAGGCTTGGCCGACTTCAGGTACAGCGCCGCGTCGGCGATGTAGATCGGCCCGTCGTAGGCCTGCACGCGGCCCTTGTTCGGCTTGCCATCGGGCAGGTTCTGCGGCTCGAACACCACGCCCCAGCTGGTCGGCGCCTGCGGGAACACCTTGGTGTTGTACATCAGGACGTTCGGTCCCCACTGGTACGGCGTACCGTAGACCTGCTTGTTGACCACGTACCAAGGCCCGTCCTGCAGGCGCGGGTCGAGGTTCTTCCAGTTGGGGATCAGCGCGGTGTTGATCGGCTGCACGCGCTTGCCGACGATCAGGCGCAGCGAGGCGTCGCCGGAGGCGGTGACCAGGTCGTAGCCGCCCTTGGTCATCAGGCTGACCATCTCGTCGGAGGTGGCAGCGGTCTTCACCGAGACCTTGCAGCCGGTTTCCTTCTCGAAGCCGGTCACCCAGTCGTAGGCCTTGTCGCTCTCACCGCGCTCGATATAGCCCGGCCAGGCGACGATATCCAGCTGGCCTTCGCCGGCACCCACGGCCTTCAACGGTTCGGCGGCCTGCAGGCTGGCGCTGGCCAGCAGGGCGGTGCTCAGGGCGCTGAGCATTGCGGTCTTGTGCACGAACATGGTGTTCCCTCTTGTTCAAATCATTGTCGGGGGCAGGTTGGCAAACGGTGCAGCGGTGCAGCTTGTTGTAGTGCGAACCTCTTCAGGCCAGGGTCTCGCCATGGCGCGCCATGATGTGGCGGACCACGCTGTAGTCCTGCAGCGAGTCGCTGGACAGGTCCTTGCCGTAGCCGGAGCGCTTCAGCCCGCCGTGGGGCATCTCGCTGACCAGCATGAAATGGCTGTTGATCCAGGTGCAGCCGTACTGCAGGCGCGCGGCGATCTGCATGGCTTTGTCGAGGTCGCGGGTCCAGACCGAGGAGGCCAGGCCGTATTCGGAATCGTTGGCCCAGTCCACGGCCTGGGACAGTTCGTCGAAGCGGGTCACGGTGACCACCGGGCCGAACACCTCGCGCTGGACGATCTCGTCGCGCTGCAGGCAGCCAGCCAGCAGGGTCGGCTGGTAATAGTAGCCGGCCCCCGAATGCACGGCGGCGCCGGTGACCCGCTCGATGTGCGGCTGGCTCAGCGCCCGTTCGACAAAGCTGGCCACGCGGTCGCGCTGGCGGGTACTGATCAGCGGGCCGATCTCGTTGTCGGCGTCGCGCTTGCTGGCGAAGCGCAGGCTGCTCACCGCCCAGCCGAGTTCGGCGACCAGCTTGTCGTGGATGCCGGCCTGGGCGTAGATGCGGCAGGCCGCGGTGCAGTCCTGCCCGGCGTTGTAGTAGCCGTAGGTGCGCACGCCCTGGACCACGGCTTCGAGGTCGGCGTCGTTGCAGACGATCACCGGCGCCTTGCCGCCCAGTTCGAGGTGGGTGCGTTTCAGGGTTTTCGAGGCCGCCTGGAGAATCTTCTGCCCGGTGACGATATCGCCGGTCAGCGACACCATGCGCACCCGCGGGTGGCTGACCAGATGGCTGCCGACCCCTTCGCCACCGCCGCAGACGATGTTCAGCACACCCGCCGGCAGCAGCTCGGCGAGGGCCGGCGCCAGCGCCAGGATCGACAGCGGGGTGTGCTCGGACGGCTTGAACACCAGGGTGTTGCCGGCGGCCAGGGCCGGGGCGATCTTCCACGCGGCCATCATGATCGGGTAGTTCCATGGCGCGATGGAGGCGACCACGCCGAGCGGGTCGCGGCGCACCATGCTGGTGTAGCCGGGCACGTATTCCCCGGCCAGTTGCCCGGTCTGGCAGCGCACCGCGCCGGCGAAGAAGCGGAACACGTCGATGGCCGACTCCAGGTCGTCCTGGCGCGCCAGGTGCTGCGGCTTGCCGCAGTTCAGGGCTTCGAGGCGGGCGAGGTGGTCGGCCTGGTGCTGAATGGCATCGGCGATGGCGAGGAGGATGTGCGAACGCTGCTGCGGGGTGGTCCGCGACCAGCCGGCGAACGCGCGGTGGGCCGCCTGGATCGCGCTCTCGACCTGTTCGGTGCTGGCCTCGGCGATAGGGGTCAGGACTTCACCGCTGGCCGGATTGAAGATCGGCTCGGCAATACCGGCGCCAGCAACCAGTTCGCCGTCGATCAGCAAGGCGGTGGACAGCGGGGTCGAGGGCGCGCCGGACATGCGAATTCTCTTTGTTCTGTTTTTATGCGTCGCCCGACAGGGGGGGCGATATTTCTTACAGAGCCTAGAGCGCAGCACGCAGGTCGACAAATTCTAAATACTGAAGGGGGCGTTCGATTAAATCGATAGCTTGCGCCCCGAGCCCGGTTCCCGGGCCACGGTCAGGAACGGATCGACCAGCGCCGGCCGCGCCGTGCCGCGGCGCCAGGCCAGGCCGATATCCAGGGTCTGGCTGAGGTCGGCCAGGGGCCGCGCCTCGATGATGTCGCCTTCCAGCGACCACGGACGGTAGGTCATGTCCGGCTGGATCGACACCCCGAGCCCCGCTGCCACCAGGCTGCGCACCGCCTCGGTGGACGCCGTGCGCAGGCTGATCTGCGCCTGCAGCCCGGCACTGGCCCACATGCGCCGGGCGTTCTGTTCCATCTCGTCGACGTTCAGCTGGATCAGCGGTTCGTCGGCGACATCGGCAAGGCTGATGCTGTCGCGCTCCAGCAGCGGATGCTGGGCCGGCAGCCACAGGCGGTGCGGCGAATGGGTGAGCACTTCGGTCTGCAGGGCCAGGCGGTCCTCCAGGTTGGACAGGATCAGCACCCCGACATCGATCTCGCCGGACACCAGCAGGTGCTCGATGTACGGCCGCTCGTCCTCGGTGACGCGGATTTCCACATTGGGGTAGGCGCGCTGGAAGCGGGTCAGCAGGTCGGCCAGGTAGTAGCCGGCGACCAGGCTGGTCACGCCGATGGTCAACTGCCCGGCGACCTGGTCGGTGCTCTGCTGCAGGCTGCGCTTGGCGTTGTCCACGGTGGCCAGGATCAGGTGCGCCTGGCGCAGGAACTGATGGCCCTGGTGGGTCAGGGTCATGCCCTTGGCATGACGGTTGAACAGGCTGACGCCGATTTCCTGCTCCAGCTGCTGGATCGCCAGGGTCAGGGTGGACTGGGAAATGAACACCGCCTGGGCGGCGGCGGAGATCGAACCGGTTTCCGCGACCGCGATGAAGTGGCGGATCTGGCGCAGGGTCATCATGAGGAGAGGGCTTTCATGAGTTTTCAGGGGTAGGTGCCAGTCTATATCTTTTTTTTCGATGGGCAGGTGCGGGAAACCAATCGGGCGGCGTGCTGCCCAACGGGCTATGGTGACTCCTTGCTCCACCGCAACTGGCCCAGTGACGGGTCCATAACAATAAAGAAAACGGATATTCCCGATGCTTTTTCGCAACAACATCAACGCCCTGCGCGCGCTGGCCGTGATCGCTGTAGTGCTCTTCCATTTCCGCGTTCCCGGCTTCGACGGCGGCTTCGTCGGCGTCGACGTGTTCTTCGTGATCTCCGGCTTCCTGATGACCGGCATCATCGTCGAGGGGCTGCGCCGCAACGCCTTTTCCCTGGTCGCTTTCTACGCTTCGCGGGCGCGGCGGATCATTCCGGCGCTGGCGCTACTGTGCCTGCTGCTGATGCTGTTCGGCTTCGTCTACCTGCCGCTGGACGACTACCGCGAACTGCTGCGCACGGCGAAGAACAGCCTGCTGTTCACCTCCAACCTGCATTTTGCCGAGGACGGCGACTACTTCTCCGCACCGCTGCACGAGAACTGGCTGCTGCACACCTGGTCGCTGTCGGTGGAAATGCAGTTCTACCTGTTCTATCCGGTGCTGCTGGCGCTGCTCTTTCGCCTGTTCGGCGAGCGCGGCGTGACCTGGGCTCTGGTGCTGCTCTGCGCCGCGTCGCTGGCGGCGTCGGTGCTGCTGACCGAAAGCCGTCCGGTGGCGGCGTTCTACCTGCTGCCGACCCGGGCCTGGGAGATGCTGCTGGGTGGTCTGGTCTTTCTCTTTCCGCTGACGCTGTCGCGGGCTGGCCAGGTGGCGTGCGAGGTCACCGGCCTGGCGCTGGTCCTGCTCGCGGTGCTGGTGTTTTCCGGGCAGGATCCGTGGCCGGGGTATCTTGCCGTGCTGCCGGCACTGGGCGCGGCGCTGGTGATCCAGGCCAACAGCCGTTCGTTGTTCAGTCGCACCGCGGCGTTGCAGTGGGTCGGGCGGATCTCCTACTCGGTGTATCTGTGGCACTGGCCGCTGGTGGTGTTTCTCTACACCTGCGGCCTGCTCGGCAGCGCGCCCCACGTGCTGGCGGCGCTGCTGTTGACCTTCGCCCTCGGCGCCGCCTCGTACCGCTGGGTGGAGTCGCCGGCGCGCCAGCGTCGTTCGCCGTCGCGCACCTTGCTGCGCCACACCAGCCTCGCCCTGGGCCTGGTGGTGATCGCTGCCGTCGGCGGTTCGCTGGTGAAGAAGTACCCGCAGATGCGCTTCGCCTTCGTCGACAACGAACGCCCGCGCTACCTCAGTGAGTTGTACAGCCGCGAATGCGCTCAGGACCCGGCGGACGCCGAGGTGGTCGACTGCCGGCTGGGGACTGGCGAGGTGCGGGTGATCCTGTTCGGCGACAGCCATGCCGAATCCAGCGCGGCTGCGGTGCAGGTGGGCAATCGCGAGGCGGCGCTGTCGTGGTCGCGGGGTGGTTGCCCGACCCTGATCGACTTCCAGATGCAGGACCGCGAACTGGAGCGCAAATGCCACGCCTTCAACCAGCGCAAGCTCGACCTGCTCAAGCATGAATACCCTGGCGTGCCGGTGGTGTTGCTCAGCCGCGCGGCGCTGTATTCGGACAATCGCCGGGAAAACCGCTTCCGCGTGTACTTCCAGGGGCAGCGCAACCTCGATGAGCCGACCTTCGCCCGGGCTTTCGACGAGGAGTATGCCCGCACCGTGTGCTCGATCGCCGAGCAGCGGCCGGTGTACATCGTCCGGCCGATTCCGGAGATGCCGGTCAGCGTCTACAAGGGGCTCAACCTGCAGGCGCGGATCCTCGGCAGCAAGGCGGATATCTCGGTGCCACTGGAGGCGTACCGCGAGCGCAACCGGCGGGCCAACGAAGCCATCGACTTCGCTGCCCGGCGTTGCCAGGTGCAGGTGCTGGATCCGGCGCCGTGGCTGTGCCCGAACGGGCAGTGCATGGGCTCGCTGGAGGGGCGCGCGCTGTACTTCGACGACAACCACCTGGTGGATTCGGGGAACCGGCAGTTGCAGGGGATGTTCAGGGATTTCTTCTGATCGTTGCCATAGCGGCGCCGTCTGCCCCTCGGTCCGCTTCAGGGCTCCAGGCCGATGCCCCGCAGCACCACCGCCGTGATGGTCTGCACCGCCTGCTCGAACTGTTCGTCACTCAACGGCTGATGGCCGTTGAGGGCCCGCACCTGGTAGTCGAAGTCGGCATAGTGCTGGGTCGAGGCCCAGATCAGGTACAGCAAGGCAAACGGCGCGATCGGCTTGATCCGCTTCTCCTCGACCCACTGGCGGATCTTGTTCTCCTTGAACTTCGCCCCGGCGAACAGGTGTTCGTCGAGGATGTCGCGGAACAGCGGGGCGCCATGCATGATTTCGTTGGCCCAGAGCTTCGAGCCGTGAGGACGGGTGCGTGAGTGGGTCATCTTTTCCCGCACGTAGCTGGTCAGCACCACCCTGGGGTCGTCGAAGTGGGCGAAGCAGGCGCCTTCCTTTTCCCAGACGTTGAGCAGGTTGACCAGCACCTCGCGGTACAGCTCGTCCTTGGTGGTGAAGTAGTAGTGCAGGTTGGAGCGCGGCAGGTCGGCGCGCCTGGCGATATCGGACATGGACGTGCCCGCATGGCCCTGTTCGGCGAACACCTGCTCGGCAACCAGGAGGATTTTCTCGACGTTCTTGCGGCGAATGTTGATCTTGTGATTGCTCATTCCATTCCCGGCCAGGGGTAAGTTGTTCAGGTTCAGACGCCCGATCGCGGGCGTGGCGCCACATCCTGTGGCGCGGATTGGCATCCTGTCGCGATCAGGCAAGGACGGCATTGCCCCGGGTCAGGGCGCGCGGCGATAGATTTCCCCGTACATCGGCCAGTGATCGGAGACACCCTGCGGGTACTGGCCGCCTTCGAAACGCGCCGGCGAGCCCCACTGGTTGACCTGGTACGGGCTGTCCTTGGGCGTGCGGATGCTGGCGCTGTCCACTTTCCAGCCATTGAAGCCGTTGCCGGTCATTTCCCTGGGGAACAGCAGGATGTCGAAGAACGACCACTGCCGCTCGCGATGATAGTAGTAGCTGCCCTTGCACGTGTCGCAGCCGATCAGGTGCGACACGCTCCAGGTGCTGGCCAGGCCGTTGGCGATGTAGTGGTGCTGGCGTTCCTCGCCGGCATTGATATTGAAGTCGCCGCCGACGATCGGCAGCACGTCCGCCGGCAACTGGCGCTTGAGCTCGGCCAGATACTCCACCGCCTGGCGGCGCAGGTAGCCTGGCCCGCCACCGGACGGCAGGTGCACGGCGAACACCGAGGCCTTCTGGCCGTCCGGCAGCAGCAGGCGTACTTCGAGGATGCCCCGGGTCTTGCCGGTCTTGTCCGAGCTGTCGCCGTGCTCGTTGCGGTACGGCACGCGATGCAGGATCGGCTCGCCCCACTGCGGCAGGCGACTGAGCACGGCGGTGTCGATGCCGCGCTCGTCCCAGCCTTCGAGCAGCACCCGGGTCTGGTAGCCGGAGGTGTCCAGGCGGGCATTGAGCAGCTCCACCACGGTACGGTTTTCCACCTCCTCCAGCAGCAGGATGTCCGGGCCGCGACCGGCATCGATCTGCTGGATCACCGCCGCCAGGCGGGTGAGTTTTTCGGTGAGCCGGGCATCGCTCCAGTCGTTGTTCTCGCACTCGTCGCGCCAGGCCTGCACGTTGATAGTGGCGCAGGTCGCCAGCCATTCCGGGTGCGCCTGCTTCAGGTCCAAGGGCAGGTAGGCGAAGTCTTCCTTGCCGGCGTCGTGGACGGTGTCGAAGAGGTTCTCGACGTTCCAGGTCATCAGCGAAACACGGTGTTCGCCCTGCGGCGGAGCGGGCGTGGAGGCACAGCCGGCGAGGCCGAGGGCGAGCAGCAGGGGCAGGTGGCGCAAGGGCAGGGGGATCATGGTGTTCATATTTCTCAGTCTTATCCAATCGATTTGCACCCATTTCTCGTAGGAGCTGGCTTGTCGTGTGACGAACCACTGCGATGGACCGCGCAGCGGTCCCTGATAGCGGTGAGTTCTGGGACCGCTGTGCGGTCCTTCGCAGGCAAGCCAGCTCCTACAAGGGGGGGGCGCGCCGTCAGGCGCCGGGGCGACCGGCGACCAATGCCGCGTTGAGCAGTTGCGCAAGGCGCACCGAGGCCAATTGCACCTGCTTCTCGGCCACCGGCACGAAGGTGCTCATGTACTGCGCGTCGATGCCGTCGCCAGCGCCCCCGGGCTTCTCGTTCATCAGCTTGTCGCCGCGGCTGTAGTCCTTGCCGGTGCGGTTGTACTCGATGGTCCTGGCGGCGTAGTCGACACCGCCGTCATCATCGTCATCGCCCTGGGCGCGGTGGGTCGGCAGCTTGCGTTTGTTCTCGGCTTTCTGCGGGTAGATGCCGTCGTCGCGAACGATGCGGCAGGCCTGCTGCGACCATTGCGCCGGATCGCTGGAATCGACGCCGGGCAGGCTGGCCTGCAGCCTGTCGGCGTAGGCCTTGACGTCCAGCTGCGCCGAGCCGAGCAGGAAGTCGTCCCAGACCTGGCGCAGGTTGTAGGTCCTGCCCCCGGCCTTGACCGGAAAGTCGTAGCCGCCCTTGTCGTCCTTGAAGCTGTTGTTCAGCGGCGAACTGGCATCGCTGCTGTGGTGGATCAGGAACAGCAGGGCCATCAGCCGGGTCTGGTTGGGCGCCTTGGGGTCGGCGAGGGCGGCGCGATTCTGTTCGATGGCGGCCACGCTGCAGGCCCCGCCGGGGCAGTCGCGGGGTGGCTGGAAGGTGCAGTCGTCGGCTTGGTAGATGACCAGGCGCTGGTTTCTGGTCTGTTCCCACAGCGCCCTGGTCTGCGGGTTCTGGTCCAGGTTGCCGGCCCAGTTGGCGACCACGGCGAAGTCGTTCTGCTTTATCAGGCCCAGCAGGCGCATGGCCTCGGCCCTGGCTGCCGGGGTCAACTGACGCTGGGCCAGTTCACCGACCAGGGCGGTGCCTTGCTGGCCCCAGGCGAACACCTGGCCAGCCCACAGGCCGGCGAGCAGCGCCAGGCCGTTGCGGAGGGATTTGCTAACAGTCACTTGCAGGTTCTCCTTGGAGGGCATTGAGGAACGAGCGGCCATGGGCCAGGGCGGGCAGGGCGAAGAACGCCGCGAGGGTCTGGCCGATGTCGGCGAAGCTGTCCCGGGCACCCAGGCTGCCGGCGCTCACGCCGTTGCCCCAGGCCAGCACGGGAATGTGCTCGCGGGTGTGGTCGCTGCCCGGCGCGCTGGGGTCGCAGCCGTGGTCGGCGGCGAGGATCAGCAGGTCGTCCGCGCCCATGCTCGCCAGCAGTCGTGGCAAGCGGCGGTCGAAGGCTTCGAGGGCGGCGGCGTAGCCTTCGATATCGCGGCGGTGACCGTAGAGCATGTCGAAGTCGACGAAGTTGCTGAACACCAGGGTGTTGTCCGGCGCCTCGGCGAGGGCCTGCAGGGTGGTGTCGAACAGGGCGTCGTTGCCGTCGGCCTGGTACAGGCGGCTGATGCCCTGGTGGGCGAAGATATCGCCGATCTTGCCCACGCCGAACACCTGGCCGCCGGCCGCGCAGAGGTGGTCGAGCAGGGTCGGCGCCGGTGGCGGCACCGAGTAGTCGCGGCGCTTGCCGGTCCGCTGGAAGCTGGCCGCGTCCGCGCCGCGGAACGGTCGGGCGATGACCCGGCCGATGGTGTACGGGTCGCACAGCTCGCGGGCCAGTTCGCACAGGGCGTACAGGCGCTGCAGGCCGAACTGCTCTTCATGGGCGGCGATCTGCAGCACGCTGTCCGCCGAGGTGTAGACGATCGGCTTGCCGCTGCGCAGGTGCTCCTCGCCCAGTTGTTCGATGATCGTGGTGCCCGAGGCATGGCAGTTGCCGAGGATGCCGGGCAGGCCGCCGCGGGCGACCAGGGCATCGAGCAGGGCGGGGGGAAAGCTGTTCTCCAGCGCCGGGAAATAGCCCCAGTCGAACAATACCGGCACTCCGGCCATTTCCCAGTGCCCGGACGGCGTGTCCTTGCCGCTGGAGCGTTCCCGGGCATAACCCCAGGCCCCCTCGACGGCGATATCGGCAGCGAAGCCCGGCGGCAGGGTGCCGCCGCTCAGCGCCGCCGCATGGCCCAGGCCGAGGCGGGTGAGGTTGGGCAACTGCAACGGCCGGCCGTCACGGGCACGGGCCTCGGCGATATGCAGCAGGGTATTCGCCCCGGCATCGCCGAAGTGCTCGGCATCGGCGCTGGCGCCAATGCCGAAGGAGTCGAGGACCAGCAGCAGGGCGCGTTTCATGCGGGCTCCAGGCACAGGCCGGAAATCAGTGCCGGCGCCTCGTAGGGCACGCTGGCGATGGTGTAGGCCGCCCGCACCGCCGCCGCCGCGCGCTCGGCCTGCTCCAGGTCACGGGCATGCACCAGCGCCAGCGGCCGGTTGGGCCCCACCGCCTCGCCGGGGAAGCACAGCTGGCTCAGGCCCACTGCCGGGTCGATCGGGTCCTGGGGATTGCGCCGGCCGCCACCGAGACAGACCACCGCCAGGCCGATTTCCCGGGTATCGATGCGTTGCACGATACCGGCTTGCGGGGCCACCACCGGGAACACCAGCGGCGCCGCCGGCAGATGGTTGTGCGGGCGCTCGACGAGGTCCGCCGGGCCGCCCAGGGCCGCGACCATGCGCGAAAATCGTTGCAGCGCCGCGCCGCTCTTCCATGCCTTCAGCAACTGCTCGCGGGCCAGTTCGGCACTGCTGGCGAGCCCGGCGCAGAGCAGGGTCTGTTCGGCCAGCGCGAGGGTGACCTCCCACAGCCGCTGACTGCGCACTTCGCCGCGCAGCAGGGCGATGGCTTCTTCGACTTCGAGGGCATTACCCGCCGAACGCGCCAGTGGCTGGCTCATGTCGGTGATCAGCGCGCGGGTACGCACACCGGCGCCATTGGCCACGGCGACGATGCTTTCGGCCAGGGCCGCGGCATCGCTGGCCTGGGCCATGAACGCACCGTTGCCGACCTTGACGTCGATCAGCAGCACATCGAGTCCCGCCGCCAGCTTCTTGCTGAGGATCGAGGTGATGATCAGGTCGATCGACTCCACGGTGCCGGTGGTGTCACGGATGGCGTAGAGACGCTTGTCCGCCGGGGCCAGGTCGTGGGTCTGGCCGATGATGGCGCAGCCGACGCTGGTCACCACCTCGCGCAGGCGGGCCATGTCCGGCTGGCTGTCGTAGCCGGGGATGCTGTCGAGCTTGTCGAGGGTGCCACCGGTATGGCCGAGGCCGCGTCCGGAGATCATCGGCACATAGCAGCCGCAGGCGGCCAGCAGGGGCGCCAGGGGCAGGCTGACCAGGTCGCCGATGCCGCCGGTGGAGTGCTTGTCCACCACCGGGCCGGGCAGGTGCCAGCTCAGCACCCGGCCGGAGTCACGCATGGCCGAGGCCAGGGCGATGCGTTCAGCGACATTCAGGCCCTTGAGCAGCACGGCCATGGCGAAGGCGGCGACCTGGCCTTCGCTGATGCTGAAGTCGGTGATGCCGCTGACGAAGCGGCGGATATCGGCATCGTCGAGCACTTTGCCGTCACGTTTGCGACGAATCACTTCCTGCGCCAGCCAGACCATCAGTAGCGCCCTCCGTGATCGGCCAGCGCCGGGACGCCGAGCCGCTGCAGGAGGTCGTCGAGCAGGCTGGAGGCGCCGAAGCGCAGGTGCCGGGGCGAGATCCACCGTGCACCGTTGATGCCTTCGGCCAGTTCCACATAGACCCGGGCATCGGCCAGGGTCCTGATGCCCCCGGCCGGCTTCAGGCCGACATTGACGCCGCTGGCGGCGATGCATTCGAGCATGATCCGCGCCGCCTCGGCGGTGGCGTTGACCGCGACCTTGCCGGTGCTGGTCTTGATGAAGTCGGCACCGGCCTCGATGGCGTCCAGGCTGGCCTGGCGGATCAGCGCCGGATCGGCCAGTTCGCCGGTTTCCAGGATCACCTTGAGCAGCGCCCGATCGGCGCACAGGGCCTTGCAGGCGCGGACCAGGGCGAAACCGCTGTCGGCATCGCCGGCCAGCAGCGCCCGCCAGGGATAGACCACGTCGATCTCGTCGGCGCCGTCGCCGAGGGCCTGGCGGGTCTGTTCGAGGACCTCGGCGAGGGGCGCGGTACCGGCCGGGAAGTTGGTCACGGTGGCCACCGCCACGGTCTGCCCGCCCAGGGCATCGAGGGTGCGCCGCGCCAGGGCGACGAAGCGCGGGTAGACGCACACTGCGGCCACCGGTCCGAGCGCGGTCAGGGCGCGCTGGCAGAGAGCGACGATGCGTGCGTCGCTGTCATCGTCGTTGAGCGAGGTGAGGTCCAGCAGCGCAATGATGTTGCGTGCCAGGGTTGCATCGAGTTCTGTCATATCGGCTTCACGGGAATTCATGGGTTCAGGTTCACAGGGCCAGGAAGACCCCGGCGATTGCCGCGCTCATCAGGTTGGACAGGGTGCCCGCCGCCACTGCCTTGAGGCCGAGCCGGGCGATATCGGCGCGCTGCTCCGGCGCCATCATCCCCAGGCTGCCGAGCTGGATGCCGATGGACGCCAGGTTGGCGAAGCCGCACAGGGCGAAGGTGACGATCGCCTGGGTCTGCGCTGACAGCACGGCCACGCCTCTGGCGGCGGCTTGCGCCGGGTCGAGGTGACTGGCGAAGTCGACGTAGGCGACGAATTCGTTGAGCACCAGTTTTTCCCCGATCAGCCCGCCCGCGGTAATCGCCTCATGCCAGGGCACACCCAGTACGAAGGCTAGCGGAGCCAGCAGGTAGCCGAGGAGCAATTGCAGGGTCAGGTGCGGGAAGCCGAACCAGTCGCCGGTCCAGCCGAGCAGACCGTTGAGCAGGGCGATCAGGGCAATGAAGGTCAGCAGCATGGCGCCGACGTTGAGGGCCAGGTGCAGGCCGGCGGAGGCGCCGAGGGCGGCGGCGTCGATGACGTTGGCCGGCGTGCTGCCCGGCTCGTCCGGCAGGTCGTCCGGGTCGTCGTGGAGCTGCTGCGTTTCCGGCTCCATCAGCTTGGCCATCAGCAGGCCGCCGGGGGCGGCCATGAAGCTGGCGGCGATCAGGTATTTCAGCTCGACCCCCAGGCTGGCATAGCCGATCAGCACCGAGCCGGCCACCGACGCCATGCCGCCCGCCATCACCGCGAACAGCTGGGAACGAGTCAGGCGACGGACGAAGGGGCGGATGACCATCGGCGCTTCGGTCTGGCCGACGAAGATGTTCGCCGTGGCCGCCATCGCTTCGGTGCGGCTGGTGCCCAGCACCCGCTGCAGGCCGCCGCCGATCACACGAATGACCAAGTGCATGATCCCCAGGTAATAGAGCACGGCGATGAAGCTGCTGAAGAACACGATCAGCGGCAACACGCGAATGGCGAAGACGAAGCCGCCGTTGCCGAACACTTCCTGCATCCTGGCGCTGCTCAGGCCGCCGAAGATGAAGTCGATGCCCTGGTTGGCGTAGCCCTGCAACGAGCCCACCGAGTCGGAAATCCCGGCCAGCGTGCTTTGGCCCCAGGGCACATAGAGGGCGAAAGCGCCCAGCCCGGCCTGCACGGCGAAGGCCGCGCCGACGGTACGCAAGCGAATGGCCCTGCGGTTGCTGGACAGCGCCACGGCCAACAGCAACAGCACCACGATACCGATGAGACCCATCGATGGTTCCCCAGAAGATTCACGTCGAAGGCCGCCGACCTCTGTGGCCGGTCGGCGTGTTTTGTCAGAACTCGCTGAAGGCGCCGGGCAGCAGTTGCCCGACGGTCCAGTGCCGGGTCGCGGTGGCGTCATGGCCGACCCCGATCACCGGGCACTCGGGGTCCAGCAGCTCGATCATCACCTGGCGGCATGCGCCGCACGGGGAGATCACCGGCAAGCCGCGGGCGTACACCAGCAGCGCCTTGAAGCTCCCGGGCGCGAGTCCCTGGCTGATGGCGTTGAACAGCGCGCTGCGCTCGGCGCAGTTGCTCAGGCCGTAGGACACGTTCTCGACGTTGCAGCCGCGGATGATCGCGCCGTCGGCGGTCAGCAGTGCGCTACCCACGGGGAACTCCGAGTACGGGCACCAGGCGCTGTCGGCGGCGGCGATGGCATGGGGCAGCAGGCGATGCTGCAGGGCCTGCCAGTCTTCAGGGCGCATTCCCGGCGACCTCCGCGGCAACCTTGCGGATGCGTTGCTGGGCCTGGGCGAAACCGACCGGCTGACCGGCACGATCGCGCTCCTGCAGGTAGGCGATCATCGCGTCGAGATCGTTGATGCCGGTATCGAGGCGGTCGCGGGCTTGCTTGAGCACGCTGAAGTTGTCGCCGCCCTCGGCGAGGAAGGCGTTCATGACGATGCGGTAGTCCTGTTCGGGCTGCACCGCCTGGCCATCGACCGTCAGGCTGTCGAGCAGTACGCGCTGGCCTTTGGGCCGGCTGTCATCGAAGCGGTAGTTCAGTGACGCCGAGGGTTGCAGCGGGTAGAACCCCGCGCCGCCGTCCTGCCATTGCTGCTCCAGCAGGGCATGCAACTGTGCGCCGCTGAGGGTGACCAGGGTCAGGCTGTTGTTGAACGGCTGCACCGTGGCGACCTGGCCGTAGTTCACCTGCTCCTGGCCTTCGTCGAGGTTGATGTCCATGCGCATGCCGCCCTGGTTCATCAAGGCCACCTGGGCGCCGAGGGCGCGGGTAGCGGCAAGCTGCGAGTCGGCGATCAGGTCGCCCATCGGCGACTCACCGGCCTCGTTGGTGACGCGCAGCACTTCGCGGGCAGCCAGGCGGGCGACCGGCTTGCCCAGTTGCGCCTGGCTGCGGCGTTGCACCTCGGCCAGCAACGGTACGACCTCGGGGCTGGCGCTGTAGCGCTGGGCGTCGATTACCAGGTTGCTCGCCTTGACGTCGAGCAACTGGTGCCTGGCGGTATCCACGGTCAGGGTCAGCCGGGTCAGCAGGCGGCCGAACGAGGCGCCCTGGGTCACCAGCTTGTCGCCGACGCGGCACAGGTAGCCTTCGTGGGTGTGGGCGGTGACCACTACCTTGATCTGCGGGTCGAGACGCTTGGCCACTTCCACCACATCGCCGCTGAGTTGGCTGCAATCCTGCTGGTCGAAGCGCTCGGGGGTGGCACCACCCTGGTGGATCACCGCGACGATCGCATCGACCTTCTGCCGGCGCAGTTCCGGCAGCAGGGCGTTGATCGCCTCGGCCTCGTCGAGGGTGTAGAGGCCGTCCATGTGCCTGGCGCTGACATAGGCGCCGACATCGCGCAGGGTGGCGCCGACGAAGGCGATCTTCGCGCCGTGGGCCTGCTCGATGTGGTAGCCGGCGAACAGCGGTTTTCCGCTGTGCTTGTCCATGAGGTTGGCGGAGATGTAGGGGAAGCCGGCGCCCTGGTAGTCCTTGTCGAACTGGCAGGCCTGCTCGGCACGCGCGGACTGGCAGCCGCCCTCGATCTGGCGCAGCAGCTCGCCCTTGCCCTGGTCCAGCTCATGATTACCGACCACGGAGAACTTCAGGCCGAGCAGCTGCAGCGCCTTCAGGCTCGGCTCGTCGGCCCACATCGAGGAAATCGGTGGACTGCCGCCGATCATGTCGCCGGCGCCGATCAGCAGCAGTTGCGGGTCTTGCTGGCGCAGCTCGGCCAGGGCGCCGCTGAGGGCCGCCAGGCCGCCGGCCTTGAGCTTCACGCTGCCACTCGCGCCCGGGTACTGCAGCGGACTGGCCAGGAGGTTGCCGTGGAAGTCGTTGAGGGCCGCGATCGTGACCTCGACCGGCGCCGGGGCTTTCTCGCAGCCGCTGACCAGCAACAGCGTGGCCAGCAACAGGGACAGCGGGCGTACAGCATGACGGGTGCGGGACATGATGATTCTCGGCCTCTCAGGCGGGTTGCAGGCTGGTGGCCGGAGCGGCGACCGTCTTGCTGGCGAACGGAGTACCCATGCCGGCGCGCAGCAGGAGCATCTTCAGGTGGTCGTTGATCAGTTCCAGGCGGTCTTGCAGGTGGTTGTTGAACACCAGGCCGACCAGGGCGATGGCGATACCCAGGGCCGTGGCGTACAGCGCGGTGCCGATGCCGCGGGAGACTTCGCCGGGATCGGAAACGCCGGCTTCGGCGAGGGCCTTGAAGGTATCGATGATGCCGAGGATGGTACCGAGCAAGCCGAGCAGCGGCGCACCGGCAACCACGGCTTCGAGGATCCACAGCCCCTGGGACAGCTTGCCGCGCATGGCGATGTAGATGGCCTGGCCGAGGTCTTCCAGCTCATGCTGCGAATGCACCTGGCCGCGGCCTTCGAACAGCTGGCGCAGCAGTTCCAGGGGCAGGCTGTCGCGCTGGCGCAGCTCGGCGGGGAGCTCGTCGAAATAGCGGGTTTTCCTGTGCAGGGCCGCCTCCAGGCCGCGCGCCTTGCGCAGGTTGTAGGCGAAGAAGATCCCCCGTTCCACCACCACGAAGGCGGCCAGGGCGGCGGCGCCGTACAGGATGTAGAAGGTGATGGCGTGGAGCAGGTCCATGTTCATGCTGGGTTACCTCGGGTGCTGGGCATGGCCGGGACCGGCGTGATCGCCGGCCCCGGAGGGTTTCAGAAGTTGGCTTCCACGGAGAGCGCGACGGTCTGCTCTTCGCCGATGGTGTAGTACGGGGTCTGCGCGCCGGCGAAGGACGCGCCGTTGCCGTT
This sequence comes from Pseudomonas sp. zfem002, assembly GCF_032621685.1. Lineage (NCBI taxonomy): Bacteria > Pseudomonadati > Pseudomonadota > Gammaproteobacteria > Pseudomonadales > Pseudomonadaceae > Pseudomonas > Pseudomonas sp. zfem002. The sequence continues at coordinate 16,670 of NZ_JAVYJH010000020.1, forward strand.
GTAGCGCACCGAGTTGAAGACGGTGGTCTGCACGCCGGAGAGGTACTCGCGGTTGAACACGTTGTTCAGCGACAGGCGCACGGTGGCGTCCTTGACGAACTTCTTGTTCACCGGCAGGCGGTAGCCGACGTTCATGTCCACCGTGGTGTAGTGCGGGATGCTCTGGTTGTTGGTCAGGTCGCCGAACTGGTTGTCGACGAACTTGCCGATGACGTTGCCGTAGAAGCGCCCGTCGTCGTAGCCCAGGCTCAGGTTGAACAGGTTCTTCGGCACACCGGCGATCTGCTTGCCCTTGGTCGGCACGTACACGCCGTAGTAGAGGGTGTCGTTCTGCTGCTCGGCCTCGGTGTAGGTGTAGGAGGCGTAGTAGTTGAAGTTGTGCGGCAGCAGGCCGCTGAACTCAAGTTCCACACCGCGGTTCTCGACCTTGCCGACGTTGAGCATCTCGTATTCGCCGGTCACCTCGTCGCGGCTCGATACCTGGCGATCCTTGAACTTGAGGTAGAACAGCGTGGCCGACAGCGCCATGTCGTCGGTCGCGTAGCGCCAGCCGAGTTCCTGGTTCCAGCTCAGCTCGGGCTTGAGGCTGATCGAATCCGCGGTGTTGTAGAGCACGTAGTTCGGCGGCGTGCGCATGTTCCGGGTGATGTTGTAGAACGCCTGGTGTTCCTCGTTGACCTGGTAGCGCGCGCTGAAGCTCGGGAGGAACTGGTGGTAGGTCTTGTCGCGCTTCTCCGGTTTGTCATTCAGGCTGGCCTTCATGTCGCCGTCACGCTTGGAGTGCTCGTAGGCGATGCCAGCGGTCAGGGTCAGGTCGGGCGTTGCGCTCCAGGTGTCCTGGAGGAACAGCTTGTGCACCGGGGTGACGGTGAAGTAGTTGCGGCCTTGCACGACATTGCCCTTGGCGTCGCGAACCTGGTTGCCGCTTTCATAGTCGCCCCAGATGTCCGTCGGGCTGCCATCGGCCTTGAGCGGGATGAACGGCTGGGTCTGGCGCTGGCGGGCGCGTTCGTACCAGTAGCCGACATCGATGGTGTGTTCGTCGTTGAACGCCCAGCTCAGCTTGGTGTTGATCCCCGGACGCCAGGTCTCGGTCCAGGAGGGACGGTAGTAGCGGCCGCTGACCGGATCGCGGTCGGCGTTGTACTGGGCGTTGGTCTTCAGGTTGCTGAAGTCGTAGTTGCCGGAGCTGCTGGTGGTGCGGTTGAGGGTGGCCGGCGAGCCGAAGGCGCGGTAGCTGCCGCCGTTGGCCCAGTAATAGTAGGGGGCGACGGTCAGTTGCAGGTCGTCGCGCAGCTGCCAGCGGCTGGTCAGCGAGGCGGTCACGGTTTCGAACGGGTTGACGCTGGTCTTGTAGCTGGCGGTGGTGAGCTTGCCGGTGGTCGGGTTGTAGGTCGGCACGTTGGGGAAGTCGTAGTCGTGGTCCGACTTGTACTGCGCCAGGCTCGGGGAGACGTAGTTGTAGTTTTCCTGCTTGTGGTACTTGATGATGCCGTTGATCGAGTTGCCTTCGCCGAACTTGAACAGGCTGTTGAGTTCGAACTTCTCGGCATCCAGGTCGCCTTTGCCTTTCCATTTGTCGCTGTTGGTTTTCGACGCGGAAATGTAGTTGCTCAGGCCGTTGTATTCGCCGGTGTTCAGGCGCACGAAGGTCTTGGTCAGGTTGTTGCTGCCCACGGTCTGCTTGAAGAACACCCCGGCGTCCCGGGTCGGAGCCATCGACACCAGGCCGATATTGCCGCCGCTGGAACCGATATGCGGCGCGTCCAGTTCGGAGGAGCCCTGGGTGAGGAAGACTTCCTGGAGGTTTTCCGGGTCGCCCAGCAGGTTCGGGTACACGGCATAGTTGCCCGAATCGTTGATCGGCACGCCGTCCATGGTCATGCCGATCTGGTCGGAGTTCATGCCGCGCATGGTGAAGTTGAAGCCGGAGAGGCCACTGCTGTCGTCACTGGAGACGTTGATGCCGGGGGTGTATTTCAACTTGTCGATGCCGTTGCCGGTCGGCGACATCTTTTCCAGGGCTTCCCTGGTCACGGTGGAGCGTGCCTTGGCCGCTTCTTCCTGGATCATCTGGCCATTGCCGACGGTCTGGCCGGTCACGTTCACCTGACCGACATCCACGGAATCCTGCGCCAGGGCCGAGGCAGTCCAACTGCCGCAACCTACAGCCAACATCATGACGAACAGCCGATCGAGTTTCACCGAGCTTCCCTCCCATATCTGAATGTGGTTTGTGTCGAAGACAGGTTTCGGGTTTCCGCGGGCAGCCGCCCGCGCGACGCCAGGGGTGGGGCGTCGGCGGGTAGCGTTCCTTGGAGCCGGTGGCCTGTGTGGCTGATTCGATTACTCAACTTCGGCCCAAGGCTTTGCCATGCTGCGTTGCCATTCCTCGCCGTAGCTGGGCTACGACTCGTCGTGGCGCCTTGCCTGGCAAACCCTTGGGCTCGAACTTGAGCAAACGAATTGGCCGTACAGGCCACTAGTTTTCTATGTTGTAAACAAGCGTCGCGATGAAGCGGTACTTATCCCGGCCCGCGAAAACCGCGTCGGGGAAGGGCCTTACTTGCTCGATGCGGCGCAGGCTGGTTTGCGCCGCCTTGTTCAGCAGCATGTTCGCCGCCTTCTTCTCGATCCCTGAGTCGAGCACTTTTCCTCCCCGGTCGATCAGCAGCCAGACCACGACGTTGCCTTCCGGGCGTTGCAGCGAGGCCTCGCGGCCGCGCGGGTATTGCTTGTACTTCTCCAGCTCCCCGTGCAGGGCAGCGATGTAGCTGTTTTCCAGTGCCGCCACGTTGACCGCGGGAGCCGCCGGGGGTGGTGGCGGTGCGGGCCTGGCGGCGATCGGCGCCGGGGCCGGTGTGCTCGGTGCCGGTGGGGTGACCGGCTGGGGCGGCGCGGGGGTGGGCGCCGGTTTTGCTGCGACTTGCGGTTTCGGCTTCGCTGGCTGCGGCCTGGGCTCAGGCGGCTTGGGCCTGGGCTTGGGCGGCGGCTCCGGTATCTCCACCAGCGGTTCCGGGTCGGGCTCCGGCAGTGGCTCGGGCTCAGGCTCGGGTTCCGTTGGCGGCGGCGGTGGCGGTGGTTCCGGCTGCAACTCGGCCGGATCGATCAATGCCACCTCCACGGTGCTTTCGTCGTATTTCGGGGTGATCTTCAGCTCCGCCTTCAAGGCGCTCTGCACGGCCATCATCAACAGGCAGATCGCCGGCAGGCACGCGAGGACTTTTCGCGATTTGAACAGGGCCGACATGACTTACAGCTTTCGCGTGGCGATGGAGACGGAAGAAAAGCCGTTGCTCTTGAGCAGGTCCATCACTGCCACGAGCCGACCCACTTCGACGACCTGATCGCTGTTGAGGATGATCACCAGCTTCTCGCTGCTGTTCTCCAGCGCCTTCAATTGGCTGACCAGTGCATCTTCGCGCAGGTCCTGGCCGTCCAGTTGCAGGCGGTCGTTCACGCCGAGGGTGATGACCGCCTTGTTCTGCGGCTTCAACTGCTGGGCATGGGCGGCGCCGGGCAACTGGGTCTTGATGCCCAGGGCCGGAATCACGTTCAGGCTGATCAGCACGAAAAACACCAGCAGGAACATCATCACGTCGATCATCGGAATGATCTCGATGTGCAGGCGTTTCTTTTTCGGTTCTTCCCAACTGCGCATGGCTTTGGCTCTCCAGCCTCTTCGTCGCTCGAGCCTCGCTGGCAGGACGACTCGGATGTGAATGTGAGAGCCCCGTCACGCAAATTCGAAAGCTGTCACTCGTGTCAGGAACACCCTAGGGGCAAGAAGTTACAATTTGATTAAGTGGCGAAATGCCAGATCGTGAGCGCCACGGGCGAGCGGGTTTGCTGGATAAAAACGAATGATAGGCGAGTCTAAATCGGGAAATTGCTCGCAAAATAAGCATTTGAGAACGAAACTCAAGCAGTGGGTCGCGGTTTGGGCTGGCGGGGAGAGGCTTGAAATATAACTGACACCGCTGTCAGGTATTAAGGTTCGCTCCGTGAATGCTGACAGTGCTGTCAGGACTTGTGCTTTCTTCGACCCATGAGGTTTTCGTGCGAATTTTTCCCACCACCCTGGCCGCCGTGCTGGCCGTTTCGCTGCTGGGCTGTTCTGCGCCGGCGGAGCAGCGCGAGGTCCGCTGGATCACCCTCGAGCAGTTGTTCGCCAGCCTCGGCAACACGGCGCCGATGGCGGTCGGCTTCGATGTCGATGACACCGTGCTGTACTCCAGCCCGTGTTTCTATGAAGGGCAGCAGACGTATTCGCCGGGCAGCAACCAGTACCTGCAGAACATGGCGTTCTGGACGCAAGCCAATGGCGGTTGCGACCGCTACTCGATTCCCAAGGATGTGGCGCGGGCCTTGATCGCCGAGCATCAGCGACGTGGGGACACCCTGTATTTCATCACCGCGCGGCCGCGGACCGAGGGTGAGCAACTGACCGGGATCCTGCGGCAGACCTTCGCCATCGAGGACATGCAGCCGGTGGTGTTCAGCTCGGGGCCGGACAAGACCCGGTTCATCCATGACCGGGGCTTGCGGGTGTACTACGGGGATTCCGATAACGACATTACCTCGGCCCGCGAGGCCGGCGCGCGGCCGATCCGGGTGATGCGGGCGAGCAACTCGACCAACCAGCCGCTGCCGGTGAACGGGGCGCTGGGGGAGGAGGTGCTGGTGGGCTCGGAGCACTGACGCGGGCGCAGCAAGGTCGGTGTGGGAGGTGTTTCCGGTGTATCAGAACCTTCCCAACCGATACCGCTCGTACCCCGGCAGCCCAGCCACCTCGGCACCGACCAGTCCCGCCACCATCTCTGCGGTTACCGCCGCCTGGGTCAGGCCCAGGTGCTGATGCCCGAAGGCCAGCAGCACTTTGCCGCCGCCTACCCGGTCGATCACCGGTAGCGAATCCGGCAACGACGGCCTGAAGCCCATCCATGGCGTGGCATCTGCGACATCCAGGTCACGCTTGAACAGGCCCTGGCTCAGGTGCTGCAACTGCCACGCCCGGCCCATGTTCGGCGGGCTGCGCAAACCCGCGAACTCGACTGTGCCGGCCAGGCGCAAACCACCCGCCATCGGCGTCATGATGAACTTGCGTTCCAGCGAGGTGACCGCGAACGGCAGCCGTCCATGCTCCCTGGGCAGCATCAGGTGATAGCCGCGTTCGGTGTCCAGCGGTATGCGCTTGCCGGTCAGGGCCTGGGTCAACTCAGCCGAGTGCGCGCCACAGGCGATCAGCACCTGTTTCGCGCTCAGCTCGCCCTGATCGGTATGCAGCGCGACACCATCGGCCGTCACCCGGCCACCGCGCACGTCACGCCGGATGAAGCGCACGCCGATCGCCCGCGCCGCTTCGTAGAGCGCTTCCACCGCCTGGTGCGGGTCGAGAAAGTGCCCGGTGGCGGGGAAGAACAGCCCGCCCAGCAGGTGCTCGCTGAGTTGCGGCGCGGCCGCCTTCACCGCCTCCGCCGGCCAGTGCTCCACCGCCACGTTCTGCTGGCGCATGCGCGCCTGCAGGGCGTCGATGAGCGGCCGCGATTCCGGCTTTTCGAACACCAGCAGCGAGCCATCCTCACGCAGCAACTCGTCCTGGCCGATGGAACCCAGCAGCCGTTGCCACGCCGCCAGGCTGGCTTCGTTCAGCGCGCGCAGGCCGGCCACGCTGCGGCGGAACGGTGTCGAACGCAGGTTCAGCAGCAGCCGGACGAACCACGGCAGGGCCCTGGGCAGGTACTTCCAGTCCAGGCGCAGCGGCCCCATGGGGTCCATGAGCATGGCCGGCAGGCGCTTGAGAATCGACAGGTCGGCAATGGGAAACACCTGCTCGGTGGCCAGGTGCCCGGCGTTGCCGAACGACGCGCCCATCCCCGGCGCCTGCCGATCCAGCAGCACCACCCGCTTGCCCTGCCGCGCCAGTTGCAGCGCGCAGGCGACACCGACGATGCCGGCGCCGACCACGGCAATATCCAGATCATTGCAAGTGAACGTCGTGCCCATGCTTCACGCTTCTCTCTGGCCGTCGAGCAGACGCCGCAGGTGCAACGGGTTGCCATGCTGCAGCGCGACCGGCAGCAGGCTGTCGGGAAAGTCCTGGTAGCACACCGGACGCAGGAATCGCTGGATCGCGGCGGTGCCCACCGAGGTGCTGCGGGCATCGGCGGTGGCCGGGAACGGCCCGCCGTGAACCATCGCATCGCAGACTTCCACACCGGTCGGCCAACCGTTGACCAGCAGGCGCCCGGCCTTGCGCTCGAGTACCGGCAGCAGCGCGCGGGCGGCATCCAGGTCGGCGTCATCCAGGTGCAGCGTAGCAGTCAGTTGCCCTTCCAGATGCTCGGCGACGTCGCGGATTTGCGCCTCGTCGCTGCAGGTCACCACCAGCGAGGCGGAACCGAAGACTTCGCCGCGCAGGCGCGGATCGTCGAGGAAGTCGCGCGCCGAGGTGACGAACAGGTGGGTCTGGCACTGGTTCGGGCCGTCGCCGACCAGGCCCGCCGCCGCGGTATCGGCATTGGGGTTGGCGTTGAGGTCTTCGACCCCGTTGCGGTAGGCGCTGTAGATGCCCGGGGTAAGCATGGTCTGCGCCGGGCTCTGCCAGATGTGCTGGGCGGCACTGGCGATGAAGCGGTCGAGGTCTGGTCCCTGGCGGGCGATGACCAGGCCGGGGTTGGTGCAGAACTGGCCGGCGCCCTGGTTCAGCGAGGCGACGAAGCCCTGCGCCAGCGCCTCGCCACGGGCCTGCAAGGCCGCCGGGAAGAGAAACACCGGGTTGATCGAGCTCATCTCGGCGTATACCGGAATCGGTTCGGGGCGCGCCTGGGCCGCCTGGCACAGGGCGATGCCACCGCTGCGCGAACCGGTGAAGCCCACCGCCTTGATCCGCTCGTCGCAGACCAGGGCGATGCCCACCTCGCGCCCGGAACCGTAGAGCAGCGAGAACACCCCCTCCGGCAGCTCGCACTGTTTCACCGCACGGGCCACGGCCTGGCCGACCAGCTCGCTGGTGCCCGGGTGCGCACCGTGGGCCTTGACCACCACCGGGCAGCCGGCGGCCAGGGCCGAGGCGGTATCGCCACCGGCCACGGAGAACGCCAGGGGGAAGTTGCTGGCGCCGAACACCGCCACCGGGCCCAGCGCGACCTGGCGCTGGCGCAGATCGGCGCGGGGCAGCGGCTGGCGTTCGGGCAGCGCGTTGTCGACGCGCACATCGAGCCATTCGCCGGCGCGCACGCTTCGGGCGAAGGTGCGCAACTGGCCGCAGGTACGGCCGCGCTCGCCCTGGAGGCGCGCTCGCGGCAGGCCGCTTTCGGCCACGGCGCGGTCGATCAGTTCGTCACCGAGGGCTTCGATCTGCGTGGCGATGGCTTCGAGAAACGCCGCGCGGGCTTCGAGCGAGGTTTCCCGGTAGCGGTCGAAGGCCGCCCAGGCCAGGGCGCAGGCCTGTTCCACATGGGCGAGGGTGCCGCCCAGCCAGGCCGGCTCGAGGGTCTGGTTGGTGGCCGGATCGATCGCCCGGATGGCTTCGCGGCTGCCGGCAACGGCTTGCTGGCCGATCAGCATGGTGCCTGTCAGGGTCATGGCGCCTCCTGAAAAGAATGCGGGGCCGAGCGCGTGACGACACAGCGCGCGCTCGGCGAGAAAAGAAGCGGCGCGCAACGCGCCGCGAGGGGGTCAGACCAGGTTGTGCCGGGTCGACCAGTTGGCGTACCAGGCGCGGAACAGCGCGTACTGGGTTTGCGCGTAGTTGCGCTGGGCGTCGCTGAGCACGTCGCTGGCGTTGAAGTGCAGGGTGTATTCGAGGTCGCCGTTGATGACCATCAGGTACTTGTAATACAGCACCAGGTCGCAGCCTTCGTCGAAGGACGACAGCACGTTCAGCGCCTCGGACAGCTCCAGTGCGCGGCTGCGTGCGTCGGCGTCACCCTTGGCGGCGCGCTTGCTCAGTTCCACCAGCAGCAGGACTTCGCGCGGCAGGGCGTTGCCGATACCGGTGATGGCCCCGGTGGCGCCGCAGTTGACGAAGCCGTGCACCACCTGGGTGTCGACGCCGGCCATGAGGATCACCTCATCGTCCTGCGAGGTGATGTGTTCGGCGGCGTAGCGCATGTCGGCGGCACCGCCGAATTCCTTGAAGCCGATCAGGTTCGCGTATTTGCGACGCAGCTTGAAGAACAGCTCGGCGCGGGTGGCGAAGCCGTAGTACGGGCTGTTGTAGATCACCGCCGGCAGGTTCGGCGCGGCTTCGAGGATGGCCGCGAAGTGGGCTTCCTGGGCCGCTGGCGAGGCCCCGCGGGACAGCACGCGGGGGATGACCATCAGGCCCTGGGCACCGACCTTGGCGGCATGGGTGGCATGGGACACGGCCTCGCGGCTGTTGACCGCGCCGGTGCCGACGATGGTCGGCACGCCGGCGGCGACCAGGCGCGCCACGCCTTCCTGGCGCTCGGCCTCGGTCAGCAGCGGCCAGTCGCCCATGGAGCCGCAGTAGACCACGGCGCTCATGCCGATCTCGATCAGTTCCTTGCCCTTGCGCACCAGGGCGTCGAAGTCCGGCTTGCGCTCGGCGGTGCAGGGGGTCATCAGGGCGGGGATGGTGCCGGTGAAGATGTTGGTGGTCATGCTGGTGTTCCTTTGGTTTTCAGTTAGGTGTCGACGCAGGGGCCTGGCTTGTCCGCGAAGGCCCTGTAGGAGCTGGCTTGCCTGCGAAGGCCCCATAGGAGCTGGCGTGTCGTGTGACGAACCACCGCGAAGGACCGCAAGGCGGTCCCCTATCGCGAGCCTTCGCGGGCAAGCCACGCTCCTACGGGAGCACGTGCAGTTCGGGCTAGATACCCCAGGCAAACGGATCGGTTTCATCGATCAGCAAGGTGCTGTCGGCGGTCATGCAGGCCTTGCCGGTAATGAACGGGCGAATCCGCTCGCCCTCCCATTCGAAGCGGCCCAGGAAACGGCTGCCGGTGATGCTCGCCTGGACCCAGGTGTCCCCGGCGGCGAGCTTGCCGTCGGCGGCCAGGCAGGCCAGCTTGGCGCTGGTCCCGGTGCCGCAGGGCGAGCGGTCGTAGGCCTTGCCCGGGCACATGACGAAGTTGCGGCTGTCGGCTTCGGCGTCGTCGGCGAACAGCTCGACATGGTCGATCAACGCCCCGTCCTCGCCGGTGATGCCTTGTTCTTCCAGGGCGCGGAGCATCTTCCAGGTCAGCTCGGTGAGCCGCTCGACGTTGTCCAGGCGCAGGTCCTGGCCATGCTCGGAGACCAGGAAGAACCAGTTGCCGCCCCAGGCGATATCGCCAAGGAAGCGCCCATGCCCCGGCACCTCCACCGCGACCTGCTGGCGGTAGCGGTAAGAGGGCACGTTGCCCACGGTCACGGTGCCGTCGTCATGCAGGGTGGCGCTGACCTGGCCCACCGGCGTGTCGATGCGGTGCACGCCCGGCGCGATCAGGCCCAGGTGCTGCAGCGAATTGACCAGGCCGATGGTGCCGTGGCCGCACATGCCCAGGTAGCCGGCGTTGTTGAAGAAGATCACGCCGCAGGTGGCATCGGCCGAGACCGGCTCGCAGTACAGCGCACCGACCAGCACGTCGTTGCCGCGCGGCTCCAGCAGGCAGGCGCGGCGCCATTGGTCATGCTGCTCGCGCAAGGCATCGCGTTTCTGCGCCATGCTCGCGCCGGCCAGGGCCGGGAAGCCCTTGAGCACCAGGCGCGTCGGTTCGCCGCCGGTGTGTGAATCGATGACATGGATCTGTTTCATGAAGCTGTCCCCTTCGTGAATGCTTTGGGTGGGTCAGGCCATCAGGCCGTGGATATCGTTCAGCAGGCTTTGCTCGACCCAGACGCCTTCGGCCTCGGAGCGCCTGCGCGCGGCGAAGCGCCGTTGCGAGGGCAGGCGCGCGCCCTGGTCGGTGATGGCGGCGAACAGCCGTTCGGCGCGCTGCTGCCCGGCAACCAGGTCAGCACCGGCGAAGCGCTGCGGATCGAAGGCCAGCAACAGCTCGCCATGGCACGGTGTGGCCCCGGCACCGGCATCGAAGGCCAGGGAATCGGCGCTGGTCAGGTCGCCGATCAGCGCCCCGGCCAGCAGTTCGATCATCGCGGCCAGGGCCGAGCCCTTGTGCCCGCCGAAGGTCTGCATGGCGCCGTCGAGCACGGCGCGGGCGTCGGTGCTCGGCGTACCCTCGGCATCCACGCCCCAGCCCAGCGGAATCGCCTGGCCCTGGCGGGCATGCAGTTCGATGTCGCCGCGGGCGATGGCACTGGTGGCGAAGTCGAAGACAAAGGGCTCGCGACCCGCCCGTGGCCAGGCGAAGGCCAGCGGGTTGGTGCCGAACACACCGCGGCTGCCGCCCTCCGGCGCCACCCAGGCATGGCTCGGGGTCATCGCCAGGCCGACCAGGCCGTGGCTGGCGATGGCCTCGACTTCCGGCCACAGCGCCGAGAAGTGAAAGCAGTTGCGGATCACCAGCGCGGCGACGCCCTGTTCGCGAGCTTTCTCCACCAGCAGCGGCAGCCCCTGTTCGAAAGCCAGCAACGAGTAGCCGTGGTGCGCATCGACCCTGACGATCGACGGCGCCGGCTGGCTCAAGGTCGGTCGCGCCAGTGCATCGACCTTGCCCGAGCGCAGCGAGCGCACGCACACCAGCACCCGGTACAGGCCGTGGGAGTGGCACTCGTCGCGCTGGCCCTGGGTGATCACCCTGGCGATCGCCCGGGCATGGTCGTCACCCATGCCGTTGGCGGTCAGGGCCCGCAGCGCCAGGTCGAAGACCTGCTGCAGGCTGAGGTTGATACGTTCGCTCATCGCGCTGGCTCCGCGTCTCAGGACAACTGGGCACGGGCGCCCGCCGGGGCCGCCACGTCGCCGTGTTCGATTTCGCTTTCCGCGTCTTCGGCATCCAGGCGCACCAGGTGGGCCGGTACGCCGGTGGCCGCGCCCCAGTAGTAGATGCCCAGGGCGCACAGGGCCACGACCACGGTGTCGAACGGATGGCTGATGACGCCCATGCCGCCGAAGCTGCCCAGCCAGGACAGGAGGATGGTCACCGCGTAGAAACCGATCAGCCAGGCCGAGGAGCGCACCTGCTGGGCCAGGCTCAGGTGCATGGTCGGCACGAAGCGGCCGCACAGCAGGTAGATGACGAACATCAGGATCTGCAGGCTGAGCAGCCAGGACACGGTCTTCCAGCCGGACCAGTAGACGATCAGCGCGGCGATGATGAACGACAGCGGACCGAGCAGGCCCATATGGCGGACGCGGAACGGACGCACCAGTTCAGGGGCATTGCGGCGCAGCGCGGCGACGGTCACCGGGGCCACTGCGTAGCTGAGGATCAGCGCCGCGGACACCACGTTGATCAGCGCTTCCCAGGACGGGAATGGCAGGGTCCAGAACACCGACAGACCGAAGGTCAGCCACAGCGCCGGACGCGGGATGCCGGACTTTTCGTCGATGCGGGTGAAGACGCTGAAGAAGGTCCCGGTGCGAGCCCAGCCGTAGACCACGCGCGGGGTGGCGTTCATGTAGATGTTGCCGCAGCCGCTCGGCGAGATCACCGCATCGGCCACCACCAGCCAGGCCAGCCAGCCGACGCCCAGGGCGATGGCGATATCGCGATAGGGCAGGGCCAGTTCCTTGGTCACCCCGGCCCAGCCGTTGGCCAGCATCTCGGTGGGCACGCCGCCGAGGAAGGCGATCTGCAGCAGGGCGTAGATCGCGGTGGACAGCAGCACCGAGAGGATCAGCGCGATGGGGATGGTGCGTTGCGGATTCTTCACTTCCGAGGCCACCGAGATGATCGGCGTCAGGCCCAGGTAGGCGAAGATGATGCCCCCGGCCGAAACCGCCATTTCAATGCCGGACAGGCCGAACGGGGCGAAGCCGTGGGAGGTGAAGTTCTCCGGCTTGAAGAAGGTGAACAGCACGCCGATCACCAGCAGCGGGACGATGAACTTGAACACGCTGACCAGGTTGTTGGACTTGGCGAAGGTCTTCACGCTGTTGTAGTTCAGCGCGAAGAACAGGCACAGCAGGCCGAACTGCACCAGCCAGCCGAGGATGGTCGGGTCGCTGGAGCCGGCCTTGGTCAGCTCGGGGAACCAGGCCGCGGCGTACTGCCGGGCGGCGACCACTTCGATGGCCACCAGGCTGGAGAAGGCGATCAGGGTGATGAAGCCCATCAGGTAGCCGAGCAGCGGGCCGTGGGAATACACCGGGTAACGCACCACGCCACCGGCCCGGGGCAAGGCCGCGCCCAGCTCGCAGTAGACGATGCCCAGCAGCAGCACGGCGAAACCGCCGAGCAGCCAGGAGAAGATCCCGGCGGGACCGGCGATGGCGGAGACATGGCTGGCGGCGAACAGCCAGCCCGAACCGAAGATGGCTCCCAGTCCGATAAAGGTGAGGTCTATCAGTGAAAGTTGTTTCTTGAACTTGCCTTTGCCTGACATGGGCGTCGCCTTCTTGTGGGTTATTGGATAGGCAGAATGGATGTCGTTGCGGCACGGTCGCGGGGATCACCCGCAGGCCGTGAGTGCGGCTGTGGGCAGCCGCGTTTTTTATAAAGGTCCGTCTTCAAGAGTCATTGTCTTGCGATCGCCGGACACACTTCTGGCGACCCTTCACGCACTTTCGCCGACCTGAAGCCGAAATTTCCGACGACCCGGTCGATGGGCAATACAGTGGACTCATCGGCGCGCCGGCGCTTGATGGTTTTCTTCAAGGAAGATGACGAAATCAGCACAGTTAGGAAATTTCCCTATGACTCTTCGGAAATTTTCTGAAGCCTTGCAAGCCACGCCCCATAAGGCATGCAGCGAAGCTCGACAGCGCGCCCGGGCTGCGGCAAGCTGCCCCGCGCTCGCCGCTTCGCTGCGAGTTTTTACCAGTCGGTCAACTTAGGGAGTGACGCCCATGAACCCCAGCGCCTTCGCCATCCTCTGCCAGGGCAACCCCGAGCAGCGTCCGCGGAGCATCGAAGAGCTGCTGTCCGGCCTGGCGTTCCTGCTGCCGTTGTTCGATGCCCTTCCCAATGCCACGGTGTTCATCAAGGACCTGCAGGCGCGCTACCTGCTGGCCAACCTGGCGCTGGTCCAGCGGTGCGGGCTGAAGCACATGAAACAGATGCTCGGCAAGACCAGCGCCGAGGTGTTTCCCTCGCAGCTCGGCCCCGGCTACACCGAGCAGGACCGGCGCGTGCTGGAAGAAGGACGGGTGCTGGAGGACCAGCTGGAGCTGCACCTGTACGGCACCCGCGAGCCGGGCTGGTGCCTGACCCACAAGCGCGCGCTGTACAACCGCGATGGCGAGATCATCGGCCTGGCCGGGATTTCCGTGGACCTGCAGTCGGCCAGCGACACGCACCCGGCCTACCAGCGCCTGGCCGCGGTGGACGAATACATTCGCGGTAACTTCCACCGCTCGGTAACCCTGGGCGAGCTGACGAAGATCGCCGGCATTTCCGTGGCGCAACTGGAGCGCTACTGCAAGCGGGTGTTCCACCTGACCCCGCGGCAACTGATCCACAAGGTGCGCCTGGAACATGCCCATCGCCTGCTGCATACCGACTTGCCGATCACCGAGGTGGCGCTGCAGTGCGGGTATACCGATCACAGCGCCTTTACCCGGCAGTTCAGGGTGCTGACCGGGTTTACCCCGACGCAGTATCGGCAGGCGACCGGGGTGCTCAGGGAGCGCCATTGAGGTAACCCGGCCAATCAGTGCATGGGTGTCTACACATCTTCGAAGGCTTGTCGGGGGGCGCATCAAGGCTTCTAGGTGCCTGTCTTGAGGCTTGCAGCGCTCTGAAGATCGAGCGCCGCCCGCGCGGCGCATCGCTGGCAACGCCAGCTCCCACATTTGCTGCAACGTACCTATGCCTGACAGGCCATGGTTGACCGCCTTGTTGGTTCGACGCGATACCGAGTCGAGCCCCAACAGCCTCCCCGCGATGCATCGCCGAAAAAACAAAGGCTGACAACTCAAATCCAACAGGCCATGGCACGTTGCAACAAATGTGGGAGCGGGCGTTGCCCGCGATGCGCCGCGCGGGCGGCGCTCGATCTGAAGGGCGCTGCAAGGCTCAAGACAGGCAACTGGCGGCCTTTGAGCGGTTTCCGAAATCCGCAGAAATATAATTTCCCCAGGCCCCGATAAAACCACCGGCTAGCATCGGCTTCCTATCCATCAGTATTTTCCCTATTGATCAGGTCGATTTTCAGACGGTCATCAATGAACTTTCATCTGATGCAGATCCGAAAACTCCACCTCAGGAGGCGTGCAATGAATACCCGCGGGTTACTCGATCAACTGCTCAAGTCCGGCCAGGACCTGCTGCAGAAACAGGGCGGTGGTTCGTCGAAAAGCAGCGGCGGCCTCGGTGGCCTGCTTTCCGGCGTCGGTGGCGGGGCCGCGGCGGCGGGGGCCCTGGGCCTGCTGCTGGGCAGCAAGAAGGCCCGCAAGTACGGAGGCAAGGCGCTGACCTACGGCGGTCTCGCCGCCCTCGGTGTGCTGGCCTACAAGGCCTACGGCAACTGGCAGGCGCAGCAGGCCGCGGCGCCCAAAGGCGAACCGCAGACCGTCGACCGCCTGCCGCCGGCCCAGGCCGAGCAGCACAGCCAGGCGATCCTCAAGGCCCTGGTGGCCGCGGCCAAGGCCGACGGGCATGTGGACGAGCGCGAGCGCGAGTTGATCGAGGGCGAGTTCGTCAAGCTGTCCGGCAACGACCACGAACTGCGCGGCTGGCTGCACGCCGAGCTGAACAAGCCGCTGGATCCGGCCGATGTGGCCCGCGCCGCCGGCAGTGCGGAAATGGCCGCGGAAATGTACCTGGCCAGCGTCATGCTGGTGGACGAAGAGCATTTCATGGAGCGCGCCTACCTCGACGAACTGGCGCGGCAACTGCGTCTGGACCCGATGCTCAAGAGCGAGCTGGAAAAGCAGGTGCGCACGACCTGAGTCAATAAAATGAGCAGATGGCCACATACGTGGTCATTTTGCCCATTCAAACCTGTAGGATCGGTCCCATGGGCGTGTAGGTCGTAGGCTATAATCAGCCCATTTTTCCTGCCGCGTACAACGCTCGAGGGCTGATTGTGAAGAACTGGACATTGCGCCAACGGATCCTGGCAAGTTTCGCCGTGATCATCGCCATCATGTCGCTGATGGTCATCGCCGCGTATTCGCGCCTGCTGGCCATCGAGGAAAGCGAGCAGGACGTCCGTTCCGACAGCATCCCCGGTGTCTACTACAGCTCGATGATCCGCAGCGCCTGGGTCGACAGCTTCGTGCAGACCCAGCAACTGCTCGGCCTGAGCAACCAGCGCGAAATCACCGACGCCGACCTGGCGCTGTACAAGGCCAACGACGACCGTCTGCGCCTGCAGATGGACAACTACCGCAAGACCATGAACGACGCCGAGGACATGGCCAACTTCGAGACCTTCAACGGCCTCGTGCAGAGCTACCAGGCGGCCCTCGCCTCAGTACTGAATGCCTATCGCAAGAAGGACTACGCCGAGGCCCAGCGCCTGCTGCTGGCCGACATGGCGCCGGCCTGGACCGAGGGCCGCAAGCACCTCAACGGCCTGATCGACTGGAATCGTCGCTACGCCGATCACGCCACCGACGATATCGTCGCCGCCGTGGCCACGGCCAAGCTGAGCATGGGCATTTCCCTGATCCTGGCGATCATCGCCGCGGCCATCTGCGGCCTGCTGCTGATGCGCGTCATCACCGAGCCGATGCAGCGCATTGTGCGGGCCTTGGAAGTCCTGCGCGGCGGCGACCTCAGCGTGCGCATGGACCTGGCGCGCAACGACGAGTTCGGCGCGGTGGAAACCGGTTTCAACGAGATGGTCAGCGAGCTCACCGGCCTGGTGTCCCAGGCCCAGCGCTCGTCGGTGCAGGTGACCACCTCGGTGACCGAGATCGCCGCCACTTCCAAGCAGCAACAGGCCACCGCCACCGAGACCGCCGCCACCACCACCGAGATCGGCGCGACCTCGCGGGAAATCGCCGCCACCTCGCGCGACCTGGTGCGGACCATGACCGAAGTGACCTCCGCCGCCGACCAGGCCTCGGTACTCGCCGGTTCCGGCCAGCAGGGCCTGGCGCGGATGGAAGAAACCATGCACCAGGTGATGGGCGCCGCCGACCTGGTCAACAACAAGCTGGCGATCCTCAACGAGAAGGCCGGCAACATCAACCAGGTGGTGGTGACCATCGTCAAGGTCGCCGACCAGACCAACCTGCTGTCCCTCAACGCCGCCATCGAGGCGGAGAAGGCTGGGGAATACGGTCGCGGTTTCGCCGTGGTGGCCACCGAAGTGCGCCGCCTCGCCGACCAGACCGCGGTGGCCACCTACGACATCGAGCAGATGGTCCGCGAGATCCAGTCGGCGGTGTCCGCCGGGGTGATGGGCATGGACAAGTTCTCCGAGGAAGTGCGTCGCGGCATGTTCGAGGTGCAGCAGGTTGGCGAACAGCTGAGCCAGATCATTCATCAGGTCCAGGCCCTGGCGCCGCGGGTGCTGATGGTCAACGACGGCATGCAGGCCCAGGCCACCGGCGCCGAGCAGATCAACCACGCCCTGGCCCAGCTCAGCGACGCCAGCAGCCAGACCGTGGAGTCGTTGCGCCAGGCCAGTTTCGCCATCGACGAATTGAGCCAGGTCGCGGTCGGTCTGCGCGGCGGTGTGTCGCGGTTCAAAGTCTGACGTGGCGATGAACGATCTCAAGCCCCGCCACAGTCAGGACGTGGCCAGCCAGGGGCGCCTGTTCCTGGTGTTCCGTGTCGGCGGCGAGCGCTTCGCCCTGGACACCCGGGAAATCGCCGAGGTGCTGCCGCGCCTGCCGCTCAAGCCCATCGCCCAGGCCCCGGCCTATGTCGCCGGGGTGCTGGCCCACCGTGGCGTGCTGGTGCCGGTGATCGACGTCAGCGCCCTCAGTTTCGGCCTGCCCGCGCCGCAGCGCACCAGCACGCGCCTGGTGCTGGTGCATTACCGGGTCGATCCGGCGCGTCCGGAACTGCTGCTCGGGCTGATTCTCGAGCAGGCGAGCGACACCCTGCGCTGCGATCCCGCGGAGTTCCGGCCCTACGGCGTCGACAACCGCGAGGCACCGTATCTCGGCCCGGTCCGCGAGGACGCCCGCGGGCTGCTGCAGTGGATCGGGGTGCAGGACCTGCTCAGCGACGCGGTCCGCGCCTTGCTGTTTCCACCTGACGGGTCTGCCCTCGAGGTGTCGGCATGAGCATCGAACAGCGCTTCTTTCGCTTTCTCCAGGAGCGTATCGGCCTGGATGTCGCCTCGGTCGGCGAGCAGATGGTCGAGCGCGCCCTGCGCCAGCGTTGCACCGCCCTGGCCGCGGTCGACCTGGATGACTACTGGCTGCATCTGCAACAGTCGCACCAGGAACAGCAGGCCCTGATCGAGGCGGTGATCGTCCCGGAGACCTGGTTCTTCCGCTATCCGGAGTCGTTCACCGCGCTGGTGGAACTGGCCCGCAAGCGCCTGGTGGAACTGGGCGGGACGCGCCCGCTGCGGATCCTCAGCCTGCCCTGTTCCACCGGCGAGGAACCCTATTCCATTGCCATGGCCCTGCTCGATGCCGGTCTGCCGTCCCACGCCTTTCGCGTCGATGCGCTGGACATCAGCCCCAATTCCATCGGCCGCGCCCAGCGTGCGCTGTACGGACGCAATTCGTTTCGCGGCAACGACCTGGCGTTTCGCGAGCGGCATTTCAGCGAGCGCGAGGACGGCCATCGCCTCGACGAGCGGGTGCAGAAGCAGGTGCAGTTCGAAGTCGGCAATGTCCTCGACCCGGCGCTGCTGGCGCGGGAGGGCAGCTACGACTTCGTGTTCTGTCGCAATCTGCTGATCTATTTCGACCTGGCCACCCAGCAGCGGGTGTTCGAGGTACTGAAGAACCTGACCCATGCCGATGGCGTGCTGTTCATCGGCCCGGCCGAAGGCAGCCTGCTGGCGCGGATGGGCATGCGCCCGCTGGGGATCGCCCAGTCGTTCGCCTACGTGCGCCTGGTGCCGGCGCCACCCGCGCCGGGCAAGCCCGTGGCGGCCATCCCGACGGTGGCGCCAGTAGCACCGCCACCCCGGCCGGTGGCCGTGGCACCCGCGCTCCGGCGTTCGCTGGCCGCGCCTGCGCCCACGACGAGTCGCGCTCCACTGCCGGGGCGCAACGAACAGGCGGCGGAACTGCTGGCGCAGATCGCCTCGCTCGCCAACGGCGGCAACAGCGCCGAGGCCCGCGCCGCCTGCCAGCGCTACCTGAAGCAGTTCGAGCCCGCGGCCCAGGTGTTCTACTGGCAGGGCCTGCTGAGCGATACCGCCGGCGACAGCGCCGACGCCATCAGCCAGTACCGCAAGGCGCTCTACCTTGACCCGCAGCACCCCGAGGCGCTGGTGCACCTGGCGGCGCTGCTGGCCTCCCAGGGCGACACCGTGGGCGCCCGGCGCCTGCAGGAACGCGCCGCGCGCCGTGAGCGGGAGGCTGACCGATGATCGATGGAATCAACATGCTGACCGGCGACGTCGAGCAGATCGACGACTGCTGGAACCGTATCGGCGTGCATGGCGACAAGCGTTGCCCGCTGCTCGCCGAGCACGTGCACTGTCGCAACTGCGCGGTGTATGCCGCGGCCGCCACGCGCCTGCTGGACCGCTATGCCCTGGCCCAGGACGCCCATGTCCGCGACGCGGTCGAGGAGCAGGTCGAGCACGGGCCGTCGTTGCTGCTGTTCCGCCTCGGCGAGGAATGGCTGGCCCTGGTCACCCGCTGCCTGGCCGAAGTCGCACCGCTGCAGCCGGTGCATTCGTTGCCGCACCAGCGTTCGCGTGTGCTGCAGGGGGTGGCCAATGTGCGCGGCGCGCTGGTGCCGTGCCTGTCCCTGAGCGATCTGCTCGGTCTCGAGCTGACCCCGGCAGCGGTCAATTCCGCGCGGGTCATGCCGCGCATGCTGATCCTCGCGGCCAAGGGCGGCGCAGTGGTGTTGCCGGTGGACGAAGTCGACGGCATCCATGCCCTCGACCAGCACCTGCACGGCGAGGCCGGCCACGAAAACCGCTTTACCCGCCAGGTCCTGCAGTGGCGTGGGCGAAGCGTGCGAATTCTGGATGAAGACCAGCTGTTGTCCGCCGTCGACCGGAGCCTTTCATGACCCCAGAGCAAATGCGCGATGCCTCGCTGCTCGAGCTGTTCAGCCTGGAGGCCGAGGCCCAGACCCAGGTGCTCAGCGCCGGGCTGCTGGCGCTGGAGCGCAACCCGACCCAGGCCGACCAGCTCGAGGCCTGCATGCGCGCCGCGCACTCGCTCAAGGGCGCGGCGCGGATCGTCGGTATCGATGCCGGGGTCAGCGTCGCCCATGTCATGGAGGATTGCCTGGTCGAAGCCCAGGAAGGGCGCCTGCGCCTGCGTCCGGAACATATCGACGCCCTGCTCCAGGGCACCGATCTGTTGATGCGCGTCGCCACGCCGGGGGATGCCGCCGTCGACGCGGCGGTGCAGGCGTTCCTGGTGCAGATGGCCAGCCTGCTGCAGCCCGGCGCGCAGGCCGCAGCGGCGCCGGCGCCCGTGGTCGCGCCGAGTGTGGCGCCGCTGGTCGAGCCCGAACCGCTGCCCGCGCCCGTGCCTGCCGAGCCAGAGGTCGAGGCCGAAGCCGAGGCGGAACCCGAGCCGCGCCGGCCACGCAAGGGCAAGAGCGCCGAAGGCGGCGAGCGCGTGCTGCGGGTCACCGCCGAGCGCCTCAACAGCCTGCTCGACCTGTCCAGCAAGGCGTTGGTGGAAACCCAGCGCTTCAAGCCGTTTCTCGCCACGCTGCAGCGGCTCAAGCGGGTGCATGGCCAGAGCATGCGCGCGCTTGACGGGCTCAAGGCGCAGATCGAGGCGGGAGAGCAGGGCGAGGAGGTCACCGAAGCCCTGGCCCTGACCCAGCAGTTGCTGGGCGAGGCGCAGCAGATGCTGATGCAGCAGGTGACCGATTTCGACGAACTGGGCTGGCAGGCCGGGCAGCGCGCGCAACTGCTCTACGACACCGCGCTAGCCTGCCGCATGCGCCCGTTCGCCGATGTCCTCACCGGGCAGAGCCGCATGGTCCGTGACCTCGGCCGCTCCCTCGGCAAGCAGGTGCGCCTGGAGATCGAGGGCGACAAGACCCAGGTCGACCGGGATGTCCTGGAAAAGCTCGAGGCGCCGCTGACCCACCTGCTGCGCAACGCCGTCGACCACGGCATCGAAATGCCCGAGCAGCGCCTGCTGGCGGGCAAGCCGAGCGAAGGCAGCATTCGCCTGCGTGCGTCGCACCAGGCCGGCCTGCTGATTCTCGAACTCAGCGACGACGGTGGCGGGGTCGATCTCGAGCGTCTGCGGCGCAGCATCGTCGAGCGCAACCTGTCGCCCGCCGAGACCGTGGCGCAGATGAGCGAGGCGGAGCTGCTGACCTTCCTCTTCCTGCCCGGCTTCAGCCTGCGCGACAAGGTCACCGAGGTGTCCGGGCGCGGCGTCGGCCTGGACGCGGTGCAGCATATGGTCCGCCAGTTGCGCGGGCAGATCGAGATGACCCAGAGCGGCGGCCAGGGCAGCCGCTTCCACCTGGAAGTGCCGCTGACCCTGTCGGTGGTGCGCAGCCTGGTGGTGGAAGTCAGCGGCGAGGCCTATGCCTTCCCCCTGGCCCATATCGAACGCACCCTGGAACTGCCACCCGAAGCCATCGTGCAGATCGAGGGGCGCCAGCAGTTCTGGCACGAGGGGCGGCATATCGGCCTGGTCTCGGCCAGCCAGTTGCTCAACCGTCCGGCCAGCCAGAACAGCGAGCAGCGCATCAAGGTGGTGGTGATCCGCGAGCGCGACACCCTCTACGGCGTGGCCGTGGACCGCCTGATCGGCGAGCGGGTGCTGGTGGTGATGCCGCTGGACGCGCGCCTGGGCAAGATCCAGGACATCTCTGCCGGCGCCCTGCTGGACGACGGCTCGGTGGTGTTGATCGTCGACGTCGAGGACCTGCTGCGCTCGGTGGAAAAACTCCTCAGCACCGGACGCCTGGAACGTATCGAGCGCCGCGGCGCGGCCCGCGAAGTGGCGCGCAAGCGCGTGCTGGTGGTGGACGACTCGCTCACCGTGCGCGAGCTGCAACGCAAGCTGCTGAGCAACCGCGGCTACGAGGTGGCGGTGGCGGTGGATGGCATGGACGGCTGGAACGCCTTGCGCAGCGAGGACTTCGACCTGCTGATCACCGATATCGACATGCCGCGCATGGACGGTATCGAGCTGGTCACGCTGCTGCGCCGCGACAGCCGTCTGCAATCGCTGCCGGTGATGGTGGTGTCGTACAAGGATCGCGAGGAAGATCGGCGGCGCGGGCTGGATGCTGGCGCCGACTATTATCTGGCCAAGGCCAGCTTCCATGACGATGCCTTGCTGGACGCCGTGGTCGAATTGATCGGGGGAGCGCAGGGATGAAGATCGCGATCGTCAACGACATGCCACTGGCCGTCGAGGCCCTGCGCCGGGCGCTGGCCTTCGAGCCGGCGCACGAGGTGATCTGGGTCGCCAGCGATGGTGCCGAGGCGGTGCGCCGTTGTGCCGAGCAGACTCCCGACCTGCTGCTGATGGACCTGATCATGCCGCAGATGGACGGGGTCGAGGCGACCAGGCGGATCATGGCCGAGTCGCCCTGTGCCATCGTCATCGTCACCGTCGATCGCCGGCAGAACGTGCACCGGGTGTTCGAGGCCATGGGCCATGGCGCCCTCGATGTGGTCGACACCCCGGTGCTCGGTGGCGGCGACCCGAAAGAGGCGGCGGCGCCGTTGCTGCGCAAGATCCTCAATATCTCCTGGCTGATCGGCCAGCAGCGCGCCAGCAGCGTGCGCCCGGTCTCGGCGCCGCTGCGCCAGGCCGCGCAGCGCCAGGGCCTGGTCGCGATCGGTTCGTCGGCGGGCGGGCCGGCGGCCCTGGAGGTCCTGCTCAAGGGGCTGCCCAAGGCGTTTCCGGCCTCCATCGTGCTGGTCCAGCATGTCGACCAGGTGTTCGCCGCGGGCATGGCCGAATGGCTCAGCAGCACCTCCGGCCAGGCCGTACGCCTGGCCCGCGAGGGCGAGCCGCCGCAGCCGGGGCAGGTCCTGCTGGCCGGCACCAACCACCACATCCGCCTGCTCAAGGACTGCACCCTGGCTTATACGGCGGAGCCGGTGAACGAAATCTATCGCCCCTCGATCGACGTGTTTTTCGAGAGTGTGGCGCGGTTCTGGCGCGGCGATGCGGTGGGCGTGCTGCTCACCGGCATGGGCCGCGATGGCGCGCAGGGGCTCAAGCTCATGCGCGAGCAGGGCTTCCTGACCATCGCCCAGGACCAGCAAAGCAGTGCGGTGTACGGCATGCCCAAGGCGGCCGTGACCATTGACGCGGCCGTGGAAGTGCGTCCGCTGGAGCGGATCGCCCCACGACTAATGGAATTTTTCCCGAAATGACGATATGTATTCAGCCACGCCGGCCAGCCGGCAGTGCCCAGGTGACAGCGCATGAATGATCTACCGATCGACGGCTTTTCAACTGCTGACGAGAATTCGGCGATGGTCCTGCTGGTCGACGACCAGGCGATGATCGGCGAAGCCGTGCGCCGCGGCCTGGCCCAGGAAGACAACATCGACTTCCACTTCTGTGCCGATCCGCACGATGCCGTGGCCCAGGCCATCCGGATCAAGCCGACGGTGATCCTGCAGGACCTGATCATGCCGGGCCTCGACGGCCTGACCCTGGTCCGCGAGTACCGCGCCAACCCGGCGACCCAGGACATCCCGATCATCGTCCTGTCGACCAAGGAAGACCCGCTGGTCAAGAGCGCGGCCTTCGCCGCCGGGGCCAACGACTACCTGGTCAAGCTGCCGGACAACATCGAGCTGGTGGCGCGCATCCGTTATCACTCGCGCTCCTATATGACCCTGCTGCAGCGCGACGAGGCCTACCGCGCCCTGCGCGTCAGCCAGCAGCAACTGCTCGATACCAACCTGGTGCTGCAGCGCCTGATGAACTCCGACGGCCTCACCGGGCTGTCCAACCGCCGCCATTTCGACGAGTACCTGGAGCTGGAATGGCGGCGGGCGATGCGCGAACAGGCGCAGTTGTCGCTGCTGATGATCGACGTCGACTATTTCAAGGCGTTCAACGACACCTTCGGCCACCTGGCCGGCGACGAGGCCCTGCGTCAGGTCGCCGAGGCGATCCGTGCCTGCTGCGCGCGGCCCAGCGATCTGCCGGCGCGTTATGGCGGCGAGGAATTCGCCCTGGTCCTGCCGAACACTTCGCCGGGAGGGGCGCGACTGGTGGCGGAGAAGCTGCGCCAGACCGTGGAAGCGGCGCGGATTGCCCATACCCGGCCGGCCGAGAATTCCTGGCTGACCGTGAGTATCGGCCTGGCCACCCATACCCCGGCCATCGGCAGCCATTGCCGGCAACTGATCTCGGCGGCGGACGATGCGCTCTACCGGGCCAAGAACGAGGGCCGCAACCGGGTCGGCGTGGCCTGATCGACTGCTGCGACTCACTGCCCTTGTGCGTGGTCCTGTAGGAGCTGGCTTGCCTGCGAAAGGAGCGCGTAGCGGTCCCGAATGAATGCGGCAATGAGATCTTCGGGACCGCGTTGCGCTCCTTTCGCAGGCAAGCCAGCTCCTACAGGAACGTGCACAAGGCCATTGATAGTTGCCGCCTGTAGCTTGCCGCTTGTCGCCCGTCCCCCCGCCTGCGCTATACTCCCCGGCTTTTCACCGAATTACGCACGAGAGCTGCCCGCCCATGGAAATCAACCCGATTCTGAATACCATCAAGGACCTCACCGAGCGTTCCGAGTCCATTCGGGGGTATCTTTGACTACGATCACAAGCATGACCGCCTGATCGAAGTCAACCGCGAGCTCGAAGACCCGAACGTCTGGAACAAGCCGGAATACGCCCAGGGCCTGGGCCGCGAGCGCGCCATGCTGGCGCAGGTCGTCGAAACCCTGGACAAGCTCTCCGGCGGCCTGGCCGACTGCAAGGACCTGCTCGACATGGCCGTCGAGGAGAACGACGAGGGTGCCGTCGACGACGTCGTGGCCGAGTTGCAGAACCTCGAAGAACACCTGGCCCAGCTCGAGTTCCGTCGCATGTTCAGCGGCGAGATGGACATGAACAACGCCTACCTGGACATCCAGGCCGGCTCCGGCGGTACCGAAGCGCAGGACTGGGCCAACATCCTGCTGCGCATGTACCTGCGCTGGGCCGACAAGCGCGGGTTCGACGCGACCATCATCGAACTGTCCGAAGGCGAGGTCGCCGGCATCAAGGGCGCTACCGTGCACATCAAAGGCGAGTACGCCTTCGGCTGGCTGCGCACCGAGATCGGCGTGCACCGCCTGGTGCGCAAGAGCCCCTTCGACTCCGGCGCGCGCCGTCATACCTCGTTCTCGGCGGTGTTCGTCTCGCCCGAGATCGACGACAAGGTCGAGATCGAGATCAACCCGTCCGACCTGCGCATCGACACCTACCGCTCCTCGGGTGCCGGTGGTCAGCACGTCAACACCACCGACTCGGCGGTGCGTATCACCCACGTACCGACCAACACCGTGGTTGCCTGCCAGAACGAACGTTCCCAGCACGCCAACAAGGACACCGCCATGAAAATGCTGCGGGCCAAGTTGTACGAGCTGGAGATGCAGAAGCGCAATGCCGCTTCCCAGGCCCTGGAAGACAGCAAGTCGGACATCGGCTGGGGTCACCAGATCCGTTCCTACGTGCTGGATGACTCGCGCATCAAGGACCTGCGTACCGGCGTCGAGCGCAGCGACTGCCAGAAGGTCCTGGACGGCGACCTCGACCAGTACCTGGAAGCGAGCCTCAAGCAGGGGCTGTAAGCCGTACACCACTGCCGCGGGACCCCGGCCTTGCGCCGGGGAGCGCGTGCCCTGCCCGGAAAGGGCAACGAATACCTGATGGAAAGAATGACGATATGAGCGACCTCAAGACCGAATCGCAAGACCTGCAACAGGAAGAAAACGCCCTGATCGCCCTGCGCAAGGAAAAACTTGCCGCCGAGCGCGCCAAGGGCCAGGCCTTCCCCAACGACTTCCGCCGCGACAGCTACTGCAACGACCTGCAGAAGCAGTATGTCGACAAGACCAAGGAAGAGCTGGAAGCAGCAGCGATTCCGGTCAAGGTTGCCGGTCGCATCATGCTCAACCGCGGTTCGTTCATGGTCATCCAGGACATGACCGGGCGCATCCAGGTCTACGTCAACCGCAAGACCCTGCCGGAAGAGACCCTGGCCGCGGTGAAGACCTGGGACCTCGGCGACATCATCGCCGCCGAAGGCACCCTGGCCCGTTCCGGCAAGGGCGACCTGTACGTGGAAATGACCAGCGTGCGCCTGCTGACCAAGTCGCTGCGCCCGCTGCCGGACAAGCACCACGGCCTGACCGACACCGAGCAGCGCTACCGCCAGCGCTACGTCGACCTGATCGTCAACGAGGAAACCCGCGAAACCTTCCGCGTGCGTTCCCTGGTCATCTCGCACATCCGCAGCTTCCTGGCCAAGCGCGACTTCCTCGAAGTCGAGACGCCGATGCTGCAGACCATCCCTGGCGGCGCCGCGGCCAAGCCGTTCGAAACCCACCACAACGCCCTGGACATGCCGATGTTCCTGCGTATCGCGCCGGAGCTCTATCTGAAGCGCCTGGTGGTCGGTGGTTTCGAGAAGGTCTTCGAGATCAACCGCAACTTCCGCAACGAAGGCGTCTCGACCCGGCACAACCCTGAGTTCACCATGCTCGAGTTCTACCAGGCCTACGCCGACTACACCGACAACATGGACCTCACCGAGGAACTGTTCCGCGAGCTGGCGCAGCTGGTCCTGGGCACTACCGACGTGCCGTACGGCGACAAGGTGTTCCACTTCGGCGAGCCGTTCGTGCGCCTGTCGGTGTTCGACTCGATCCTCAAGTACAACCCGGAACTGACCGAAGCCGACCTGCTGGACGTCGACAAAGCCCGTGAAATCGCCAAGAAAGCCGGTGCCAAGGTCCTCGGCCACGAAGGCTTGGGCAAGCTGCAGGTGATGATTTTCGAAGAACTGGTGGAGAGCAAGCTGGAGCAGCCGCACTTCATCACCGAATATCCGTTCGAAGTCTCGCCGCTGGCCCGTCGCAACGACCGCAACCCGAACGTCACCGACCGTTTCGAGCTGTTCATCGGTGGCCGCGAGATCGCCAACGCCTATTCCGAGCTCAACGACGCCGAAGACCAGGCCGAGCGCTTCCTCGCCCAGGTGGCCGAGAAGGATGCCGGTGACGACGAAGCCATGCACTTCGACGCCGACTTCGTCCGCGCCCTGGAATACGGCATGCCGCCGACTGCGGGTGAGGGCATCGGCATCGACCGTCTGGTCATGCTGCTGACCAACTCGCCGTCGATCCGCGACGTGATCCTGTTCCCGCACATGCGTCCGCAGGCCTGAGTGATCTGAACAAGCCGCCTTCCGAGGCGGCTTTTTCATGTCCTTCAAAATGTGCAGGGGGACCGCTTTGCGGTCCTTTCGCGGGCAAGCCACGCTCCTACAGAGGAACGCGCCCCCCGTAGGAGCGTGGCTTGCCCGCGAAAGGGCCGCACAGCGGCCCCCGCTCACCGAACCCGAGGTAACCCCAGTGACTCCCGCAATGGCTCAACAAGGCGCCGCCGGCGTCGCCACCGCGGTCGCCGAAAGCGTCCAGTACCAGGGCCGCAAGGCCAGCCGCCAGGGCAGCGAGCAGCGCCGCCAGCAGATTCTCGACGCCGCCATGCGCATCGTCGTGCGTGACGGCGTGCGTGGCGTACGCCATCGCGCCGTCGCGGCGGAGGCGGGAGTGCCGCTGTCCGCCACCACCTACTACTTCAACGATATCCAGGACCTGCTCAGCGACACCTTCGCCCAGTACGTCGAACGCAGCGCCGCCTATATGGCCAAGCTGTGGGAGAACACCGAGGTGCTCCTGCGCCAGCTCGTCGCCCGCGGCGACGGCAGCCCGGCCTCGCGCGCGCGGCTGGCCGACGAGGTGGCGCAGATGACCGCCGAGTACGTCCAGCGCCAGTTGCACAACCGTCGCGACTTCCTCATGGCCGAGCAGGCCTTCCGCCAGGAGGCCCTGCTGTGCCCGCGCCTGGCCGAACTGGTGAAGGCTCACGAGCAGATTCTCCTGCGTGGCACCTGCCAGCTCCTGCAGGTGGTGGGCTCGCGCCAGCCGCAACAGGACGCCATTGTATTGACGGCAATCATCGAGCAGATGGAGTATCAGGGGCTGCTCGATGCCGCAAAACCGCAGGCTGAAGGGCAGATGCTCGCTATTCTTGTCCGTTACCTGCATCTGGTGCTGGCGGCGGAATAGACCGCGAGCGCTTTCAAGGAGATTTCGATGAACCCCTGGCGTGTGCTGTTGGCCCTGTCCTTCCTGCTGTTGAACGGCTGCCTGGTGACTTTCAACGAGCCCATTCCGGCCAACGAGGCGGCGCCCAAGGCGCTGCTCGGCAGCTGGTCGAGCAAGGATGCCTGGGGCGAACCGCTGACCCTGCAGATCAGTCGCTCCGGCGGCAACGCCTACAAGGCCGTGGCCAGCGCCAAGGGCAAGCCGCGCGAGGAGTATGCCTTTACCGTGTCCCACCACGGCAACCGCTGGTACCTCTCCGCCGGTGTGCCGAAGAAACTCGGCGGCAATTTCCTCATCGGCGGTTTCGAAGTGATCGATAACAAGGAACTGGTGGTCTACAACCTCGACGTCGAGCAGGTCGCCCAGGCCCTGGACAAGAAGGAACTGAGCGGCCGCACCGTCGAAATGCCCGACGGGAATGGCGACGGGGTGTTGATCGACAGCCCGACCGAGCGTGTGCTGGCGTACCTGGATGATCCGGCCAACTCCGACCTGTTCGTCGAAGTGGCGCGCTTCCAGCGGGCCGGCAAATAAAGACCAACGAGGAGTGAGTGTGGACGAGTACCAGCAGACGATCCGGGCCCTGTCCGACCGCATTGTCCAGGCACAGACGCCGATTCGCGTGCTCGACGCGGTGAAATGGGACGACAGCATTCGCCAGGGCTTCCTCAAGGCCAAGGGCAAGGAGCCGCCGGCGGTGGACCGTGCCTATTACCTGAACAGGCCACTGTCGTTCGATTCCGCCGCATTGAAGCTGGAATTCCAGAACATCGAGCGTGATATCACCCGCCAGCTGGGCCAGTTCAACCCGGTCGGGCAGATCATGCGGCGCATGTGCAAGGAATACCGCATGGTGGTGCGCATGCTCGAAGCGCGCGGCACCGAGGACTTCGGCCTGATTTCCCAGGAACTCTACGGCGCCGCCTCCGACGCCTTCCACGCCGGCGATCCGACCCTGGCCGACCTCGGCCTGATGCTCTCGGACTACCTGAACAACATCGACGGTCGCGGCGACCTCAAGGACGAGCCGAAGAGCCTCAGCGCCAAGCAGGCCGTGGAAATCCTCCAGCAGCGCCTGAACAAGGTGTTCGGCGAGGCCGAGGAAACCATCCGCGTGTTCGAGTCCGACGGTATCGTCGCCGATGCCGCGGCGGGCGCCGACTACATCAAGATTCGCGCCGACGCGATGTTCAACAGCCGCGACGTGCGCGCCCTGGAGGTGCACGAGGGCCTGGTGCATGTCGGCACCACCCTCAACGGCCTCAACCAGCCGATCTGCACCTTCCTCGCCAAGGGCCCGCCCTCGTCGACGGTGACCCAGGAAGGCCTGGCGATTCTCATGGAGGTGATCGCCTTCGCTTCCTACCCGAGCCGCCTGCGCAAACTGACCAACCGGACCCGCGCCATCCACATGGTCGAGGAGGGGGCCGACTTCCTCCAGGTCTTCGAGTTCTTCCGCGCCCAGGGCTTCGAGATGGCGGAGAGCTACTCCAACGCCAGCCGGGTGTTCCGTGGCTCGGTGCCCGATGGCATGCCGTTCACCAAAGACTTGTCCTACCTCAAGGGCTTCATCATGGTTTACAACTACATTCAGTTGGCCGTGCGCAAGGGCAAGCTCGAGCAGATCCCGCTGTTGTTCTGCGGCAAGACCACCCTGGAAGACATGCGCACCCTGCGCCAGCTGGTGGACGAAGGGCTGGTGGCGCCGCCCAAGTACCTGCCGGAGCAGTTCCGTGACCTCAACGCCCTGTCGGCGTGGATGTGTTTCTCCAACTTCCTCAACCACCTGAGCCTGGACCGGATTGAAGCCGACTACTCGAACATTCTCTGAACGCTGGCGCGGGATGCTTTTCCTGTGCCTGGCGTTGCTGGGGATGTCCGGCTGCAGTTCGCTGTTGTTCTATCCCGAGCCCGGTCAGCCGTTCACCCCCGAGAAGGCCAGGATCGCCTGGCGCGACGTGACCCTGACCGCCGCCGACGGTACCCGCCTGCATGGCTGGTGGCTGCCGGCCAAGGCCGGGGTCGAGGTGAAGGGCACGGTGCTGCACCTGCACGGCAATGGCGGCAACCTGGCCTGGCATCTCGGCGCCAGCTACTGGCTGCCGGAGCAGGGCTACCAGGTGCTGATGATCGATTACCGTGGCTACGGCCTGTCCCAGGGCAAGCCGACGTTGCCCGAGGTCTACCAGGACATCGACGCCGCCTTCGCCTGGCTGGACAAGGCCCCGGAGGTGCGGGGCAAGCCCCAGGTGCTACTGGGCCAGAGCCTGGGCGGCGCGATGGCGATCCATTACCTGGCGCAGCATCCCGAGCAGCAGGCGCGCTTCAAGGCGCTGGTGTTCGATGGCGTGCCAGCGAGTTACCGCGACGTGGGACGCTTCGCCTTGAGTACCTCCTGGCTGACCTGGCCGTTGCAGGTGCCGCTGTCGTGGCTGGTCCCCGATGGCGACAGCGCGATCCACTCCATCGCGCAACTCAAGCGCACGCCGAAACTGATCTTCCACAGCATCGACGATGCCCTGGTGCCCCTGGCCAACGGCATCCGCCTGTACCAGGCCGCCCCGCCGCCGCGGGTGCTGCAACTGGTCCGCGGCGGGCACGTGCAGACCTTCGGCGACCCGACCTGGCGCCAGGTCATGCTGCGTTTCCTCGATGATCCCGAACACTTCGACGGCCTGCGTCGCCTGGCCGAAGTCCCCAATTATCCTGACGAGAAGTCGCAATGAGTGAAGAACGCAACGCCATTCCCCTGATCATCACCGGTGTCTGCAGCATCGTCGGTACGGTCTGCGCCCTGTGGTACTACGGCTACCTGCATTTCGCCAAACCGGAGGATGCGTTGCTGCTGTCGGAGTTCACCATGCTCAAGAGCGTGCCGGGGGAGGACTACAAGCTATCGATCAACCCCGCGCCGCAGATGGCCCAGTGCATCGATGGCGTGCTGGTGCTGTTCGACATGCAGCAGAAGGGCCTGACCGGCGTGCTGGTGGACAACAAGAAGCAGGCGGTGCGCTGCATGGGGCAGGAGACGCCGCAGGAAGTGAAGTGATCCTGGGGTGATCTTTCGGGCCTCATCGCTGAGAACCGCATCAGGGCTGCCAGGTGCTCGCCGTGACAGGTGCGGTGCCCTTGAGATCTAGCGCCGCCCGCGCGGCGCATCGCGGATGAATCCGCTCCCACATTTGTTGCAACGTACCTATGCCTGACAGGCCATGGTTGACCGCCTTGTTGGTTCGACGCGGTACCGAGCCGAGCCCAACAGCCTCCCCGCGATGCGCCGCGCGGGCGGCGCTCGATCTTCAGGGCGCTGAAAGACTCAAGACAGGCACCTGGTGGCCTTGATGCGGTTTCCCGGCAAGCCTTCAACGACGTGTAGACACCTGTGCAGCGATTGGGCCCGGAAGATCACTGCGGACATCAGTGTGTAATCAGTTGCCGCTTCCCTCGGCGTCGGCGATGAGTTCATCGATGTCTACCTTGACGGAGGGCTCGCCGCGTCGCTGGCGTACCAGCTCCGCCAGTTGCGCATCGTCGATCAGATCCATCATCGCTTCGTAGCGGTCCGGTGGAACCGCGTAGAAAGCGGGTGCGTTTCTGTTGAGGATGACCACGGTTTCGCCTTTGCCTTCGCGCAGGGTGCCCATTGGATCTTTTTTAAGGTCGGTGACCGATGCGGCTACATCGGCCAGGACCGCGAATGTCATTGCCATGGAATCGTTTCCTGAAGATGAGTGATGTCAGGCGCAGGCGACGAGACAGGTAGTCTGATGCCGTATCCACGACAGGCGGAATGCCGATCAGGGTTTTGCCGGGCAGGGCTCTGATGTTAGTGCTTTTAAAGGTGCGTTTAAAGAATCTTTTTTTGGTGCTTAAAATAAAAACCCGCCTTTCGAAGGCGGGCTTTTTCCTTCCAGCTGGCAACCGTTACTGCAGGCTGCTCACGCTACGCGGCGCCACCGGCTGGTTGTCGTTGGAAATGGTCACTTCCACCCGACGGTTCTGCGCGCGGCCCGAGTTGCTGCTGTTGTCGGCCACCGGGTACTCCTTGCCGTAACCCTGGGCGACGATACGGGTCGGGTCGACGCCGGCCCGTACCAGCGCCATGCGCACCGAGTTGGCACGGCGCTCGGACAGGCTCTGGTTGTAGTTGGCACTGCCGACGCTGTCGGTGTAGCCCTCGACGATCACCTTGCGGTCGGGGTTTTCCTGGAGGAACTGCGCCAGCTTGGTGATGTTCGGGTAGGCACTGGCTTTGAGCTCGGCCTTGTTGAAGTCGAACAGCACGTCACCGAAGGTCACCAGGGTGCCGCGCTCGGTCTGCTTGGCATTGAGGCTTTCCTGCAGTTTCCTGATCTGCGCGTCGCGGGCATCCAGGCGCGCCTGGGCGCGTTGCGCGGCGGCGTTTTTCAGGTTGGCTTCGGCGCTGCGCAGGGCGATGGTCTGCTTGGCCACCTCGACGCGCTGGTTGGTCAGGTAGGCCAGCTGGTCGACCTTCTTGGTGTCTTCCTTGTCCATGTACGCCTTGTCGGCCTTGTTCAGCCAGTCCTGGGCGTCCTTGGTTTCAAGGGCCGCGACCTTGCTCGACTGCGGGTCGCTCTGCAGGGCGGAGAAGTTGGTCCGCGCCGATTCCAGGTTGGGGTTCGGCGGCGTGGCGCAGGCGACCAGGCCCATGCTCAGGGCCAGGAGGGCGGGGATCATCACGTGATTACGCATAATGTTCATCCTTTGATCGATTTCGAATGCACGGGGCGGCGGCGCTTATGGCTGCGGCTGCAGCGGGTCGGCGGCGCGCATGCCTTCCTCGCGCACGTCCTGGACGCCCTGGCGGGCATCCTGCACAGCTTTCTGGGCTTTCATCGCCTGGGCCTTGCGTTCGGCGACGCGGGCGTCCCATTCGGCCTGTTCGGCGAGCACCTTCGCTTCGTCGTACTGCTTGTCATGCATGGCGATTTCCGCCTGCTTGAACTTGTCCTGCGCGGCTTTCATTTCAACAGCGGCGTATTCGGTACCACCGGCGCTGACAGCCGAGTTCACCGCCGACTGGGTCACGGCGTACTGCTCGGTAGGTGGCTTGCCAGCGCAACCAGCGAGAACCAGGCTGCTGCCCAGGGCCAGGGCGGCCAGCTTGATCCCGCGCAGCTGGAACGGGGATTTCTCGATGTGGGTCTTCATGGTGGTCAACTCCATTGGATCACTCCTGATGAACGACGAGGTCCGTAACAGTCCATCGACACGCCTCACCGGATCAGGACCCGGGAGGGATTTTTGCCGTAGTGGCTAATGGCTCGGAGTCGGGCGTTTTCGCAAAAGTTCAGAAAAAGTGCCGCTTGATGGCGACTTTTTCTGACTGATCGGTCAGTGCGAAAGGGCGGGAACTTTTCGTGTGAAGGGAGGGTAGGGGCCGCCTCGCGGCCCCGGGAATTTCAGTGGCCCGAGCCGTCTCCGGGCTGGCTCAGGGCGTGCAGGTGCTGACGCGAAAGGGCAAGAAAACGCGGGGTTGGCCCGACATCTTCATACAGCGGGTCACCTTCTTCATCGGTGGCGATCACCTGCTGTCCCTGGACGTAGGGAAAGCTGGCTTCCAGTTCTTCCAGCGCCGCGCCGAGCAGTTCGCCCAGCAGTTCCTCCGGACTGCGCTTGGGATACATCTCGGCCAGCGCCGCCAGGCGCGCGGTGGCTTCGACATCGAGGTGCAGGATGTGACCGGTGGGGCTGAGGCGTCCTTTGGCGTTCTGTTCCCAAGACCGCACGAGTTCGCGAATTTTCATGATGTCCTCCGTAAAACCATTGGAAGTGGTTAAAGCGTAGCCAGTTCGTCCGCGCCCGTGCCTTGAAAGCACGACCGGTACTGGGGCACTCTGCAAGAAGGCAATGGTTCCAGGTACGGAGAAGGTTGATGACCGATATCGATGTGCGCTTGCGGGAAGATGTCCATCTGTTGGGCGAGTTGCTGGGAGATACCGTGCGCGAGCAGCACGGCGAAGCCTTCCTGCAGAAGATCGAGGCGATCCGGCACAGTGCCAAGGCCGATCGCAGCGGTGGTGAAGAACAGCTCAGTTCGGCCCTCGCCGACCTCGCCGACGACGAGTTGCTGCCGGTGGCCCGGGCCTTCAACCAGTTTCTCAACCTGGCCAATATCGCCGAGCAGTACCAGCTGATTCGCCGCCGCGATGCCGATCAGCCGGAGCCTTTCGAGGTGCGGGTGCTGCCGGAACTGCTGGCCCGGCTCAAGGCCGCCGGCCACACTGACGACGCCCTGGCGCGCCAGCTCGGCAAGTTGAATATCGAACTGGTACTGACCGCCCACCCCACCGAAGTGGCGCGGCGCACGCTGATCCAGAAATACGATGCCATCGCCGCGCAACTGGCAGCCCAGGATCACCGCGACCTGACGCCCACCGAGCGCGAGCAGATCCGCGAGCGTCTGCAGCGACTGATCGCCGAGGCCTGGCACACCGAGGAAATCCGCCGTACCCGACCGACCCCGGTGGACGAGGCCAAGTGGGGCTTCGCGGTGATCGAGCATTCCCTCTGGCAGGCCATTCCCAGCCATATGCGCAAGGCCGACCAGGCCCTGCATGCCGCCACCGGCCTGCGTCTGCCGCTGGAGGCGGCGCCGATCCGCTTCGCGTCGTGGATGGGCGGCGACCGCGATGGCAACCCCAACGTCACCGCCGCGGTAACCCGCGAAGTGCTCCTGCTGGCGCGCTGGATGGCTGCCGACCTGTTCCTGCGCGATGTGCATTCCCTCGCCGCCGAGCTGTCCATGCAGCAGGCCAGTCCGGCCTTGCGCGCCCAGGTCGGCGACTGCGCCGAGCCGTATCGCGCGGTGCTCAAGCCGCTGCGCGAACGCCTGCGCGAGACCCGGGCCTGGGCCCAGGCCGCCTTGACCACGGCACAGGCTCCCGGTCCGCAGGTGCTGCAGGACAACCGCGAACTGTTCGAACCGCTGCACCTGTGCTTCGAGTCCCTGCACGAGTGCGGCATGGGGGTGATCGCCGATGGCCCGTTGCTCGACTGCCTGCGTCGCGCGGTGACGTTCGGCCTGTTTCTGGTCCGTCTCGACGTGCGCCAGGACTCCGCCCGGCACAGCGCCGCCCTTAGCGAAATCACCGACTACCTCGGTCTTGGCCGCTACGCCGAGTGGGACGAAGACACCCGCATCGATTTCCTCCAGCGCGAGCTGAACAATCGCCGGCCGCTGTTGCCGGCGCACTTCAAGCCCCAGGCCGACACCGCCGAAGTGCTTGCCACCTGTCGCGAGATCGCCGCGGCGCCGGCGGCATCGCTGGGCTCCTACGTGATTTCCATGGCGGGCGCCGCCTCGGACGTGCTGGCGGTGCAGTTGCTGCTCAAGGAGGCCGGGCTGCTGCGGCCGATGCGCGTGGTGCCGCTGTTCGAAACCCTCGCCGACCTGGACAACGCCGGCCCGGTGATGCAGCGCCTGCTGGGCCTGCCGGGTTACCGCGCGGGCCTGCACGGTCCGCAGGAAGTGATGATCGGCTACTCCGATTCGGCCAAGGACGCCGGCACCACCGCCGCGGCCTGGGCGCAGTACCGGGCGCAGGAAACCCTGGTGCGGATCTGCCGCGAGCAGGAGGTCGAGTTGCTGCTGTTCCACGGTCGCGGCGGCACCGTCGGACGGGGTGGCGGTCCGGCCCACGCGGCGATCCTGTCGCAGCCGCCGGGCTCGGTGGCGGGGCGTTTCCGCACCACCGAGCAGGGCGAGATGATCCGCTTCAAGTTCGGCTTGCCGGATATCGCCGAGCAGAACCTCAACCTGTACCTGGCCGCGGTCCTCGAAGCCACCTTGCTGCCTCCGCCACCGCCGCGGCCGGCCTGGCGCGAGCTGATGGACCAGCTGGCCGCCGACGGGGTCAGGACCTACCGTGGCGTGGTACGGGAGAATCCGGACTTCGTCGAGTACTTCCGCCAGTCCACGCCGGAGCAGGAGCTCGGTCGCCTGCCGCTGGGCAGCCGGCCGGCCAAGCGCCGCGCCGGCGGCATCGAAAGCCTGCGGGCGATTCCGTGGATCTTCGGCTGGACCCAGACCCGCCTGATGCTGCCGGCCTGGCTCGGCTGGGAGGCGGCGCTGAGCGATGCCCTGGCCCGTGGCCAGGGCCCGCTGCTGGCGCAGATGCGCGAGGAATGGCCGTTCTTCCGCACCCGCATCGACATGCTGGAGATGGTCCTGGCCAAGGCCGACGCGGAAATCGCCCGTTCCTACGACGAACGTCTGGTGCAACCAGAACTGCGACCTTTGGGCGAGCATTTGCGCGACCTATTGTCGCAGGCATGCCAAGTGGTGCTGGGTCTGACCGGGCAGTCAGTGCTACTGGCCCACAGTCCGGCGACCCTGGAGTTCATCCGCCTGCGCAACACCTACCTCGACCCCCTGCATCTGCTCCAGGCCGAACTGCTGGCCCGCTCGCGGGGACGCGAAGCCGCTCTGGACAGCCCGTTGGAGCAGGCCCTGCTGGTGACGGTGGCGGGTATCGCGGCAGGTTTGCGCAACACCGGTTGAGTGTCAGATGAATAGCTTTGGGATGTCGGAAGATGTCCCTAAGCTTGTAAGAAATGACCTATTGAGGAGTCGGTTGCGCCGGGCGCAACCCGTGTGCACCGTGGCTTCGTGTCGCAGGTTTTTCCGACTTTCGACCGCTTGTATGGTCCCGGTGCGCTGTGTATCTTGGGCAGCCTTTTGACCGATTTGCGGTCATCGCCCGATTTCCTGCGATTCGCCAATCCTGCGAATCCATTGATTTGCTTATAAAAAATGAGGAGCACAAGATGCGCGTAATTCTGCTGGGAGCTCCCGGGGCCGGTAAAGGTACTCAGGCAAAGTTCATCACCGAGAAATTCGGTATTCCGCAGATCTCCACCGGCGACATGTTGCGTGCCGCGGTCAAGGCTGGCACTCCGCTGGGCCTGGAAGCCAAGGCCGTGATGGATGCTGGCAAGCTGGTTTCCGACGACCTGATCATCAACCTGGTCAAGGACCGTATCGCCCAGGCCGACTGCGCCAACGGTTTCCTGTTCGACGGTTTCCCGCGCACCATTCCTCAAGCTGAAGCCATGGTTGCCGCCGGCGTCGCGCTGGATGCCGTGGTCGAGATCGCTGTCGACGACGAAGAGATCGTCCAGCGTATCGCCGGGCGCCGCGTGCACCTGGATTCCGGCCGCGTCTACCACGTGGTCTACAACCCGCCGAAGGTCGAGGGCAAGGACGACGTCACTGGCGAGGACCTGATCCAGCGCCCGGACGACAACGAAGAAACCGTGCGTGGCCGCCTCAAGGTCTACCACGAGCAGACCAAGCCGCTGGTGGACTTCTACCAGAAGCTGGAAGCCGCCGATGGCAAGCCGAAGGTCAGCCACATTCCAGGCGTCGGCTCGGTCGACGCGATCACCGCCAAGGTGCTGGCAGCGCTGAGCTGATCCCGTTCGTTGTGTCGCCAACGGCCCGCTTGCGGGCCGTTGTCGTTTATACTGCCGCTCTTTTTTTCTCGCCTGGAACCCTCGATGACCACCTTGCTGGCCCTGGATACCGCCACTGAAGCCTGCTCTGTCGCCTTGCTGCACGATGGCAAGATCACCAGCCACTACGAGGTGATCCCGCGCCTGCACGCGCAGAAGCTGCTGCCGATGATCCAGACCCTGCTGGCCGAGGCCGGTGTCGCCCTCAAGGACGTCGACGCGATCGCCTTCGGCCGCGGCCCGGGCGCCTTCACCGGTGTGCGCATCGCCATCGGCGTGGTCCAGGGCCTGGCCTTCGCCCTGGAGCGTCCGGTGCTGCCGATTTCCAACCTGGCGGTGCTGGCCCAGCGTGCCTTGCGCGAGCACGGCGCGCACCGGGTGGCGGCGGCCATCGATGCGCGCATGGACGAAGTCTATTGGGGCTGCTACGAGGAAGTGGCAGGGGAGATGCGTCTGCAGGGCCTGGAAGCGGTATTGCCGCCCGAGCAGGTGACGCTTGCCGAGGGTGCGGATGGCGCGTGGTTCGGCGCCGGCACCGGCTGGGGTTACGCGGAGCGCCTGGCGGTCAAGGTCGAGGGCCAGGATGCCAGCATGCTGCCCCATGCGCTGGACCTGCTGACCCTGGCGCAGTTCGCCTGGCAGCGTGGTGAAGGCGTTCCCGCCGAGCAGGCCCAACCGGTCTACCTGCGCGACAAGGTGGCGACCCCGAAGAAGGGCTGATGACCTCCCGTCGTTTATCGCCGTTGGCCGTAAACCAAATTGTGTATATGTGGTCCAGTTATCAGTAGCGCATTTGCAAGGGATCTCAGGTGCCGCTAAATTGCCATCATCGCCCTGAGACTTTTCGCCATGCGCATCGACGGTTTTTCCTCGCAGAGTTACCCGCTCAAGCGCCCCCAGCGCAAAGGGCCGGTGCGCGTGGAGGAGTCGGATGACGACATCGTCGGCGAAGTCGAGGCGCAACCGGCAGGCAATGCGGGCAATGCCCAGCGCAGCACCGCCAACCTGCCTGCCCGTCCCCAGGACATGATCTTCCCCCGTGCACGCGACCGGCGCACCGCAGGCGCCCTGGCCAGCTACCTGACCACCGCCGGCTTCGTCGATTGGGAGATGGAAGTACTGGGGCTGGATCTGTACATTTGAGCCAATGAGCTCAGCATCCCTACCTTATTTCCTCGGTTGTCCCTCCTGGAGCGAA
Source organism: Pseudomonas sp. zfem002 (assembly GCF_032621685.1). Lineage (NCBI taxonomy): Bacteria > Pseudomonadati > Pseudomonadota > Gammaproteobacteria > Pseudomonadales > Pseudomonadaceae > Pseudomonas > Pseudomonas sp. zfem002. The sequence continues at coordinate 54,788 of NZ_JAVYJH010000020.1, forward strand.
AACGCCTGGCGCGACTACCTGTATCCCGCCGACGCGAAAAGCAGCGATTTCCTTGGCCTGTACTGCCAGGTGTTCAATGCCGTCGAGGGCAACACCACGTTCTATGCACGGCCGGCAGCGGCCACGGTCGAGCGCTGGGCGCAGCTCATGCCCGCGCACTTTCGCTTCACCGCCAAGTTTCCCGGTGATATCAGCCACAGCGGCGATCTGTACGCGCAACTGGAAGCCGCACGGGCCTTCGTGCAACTGCTCAAGCCGCTGGGCGGAAGGGTCGCGCCGTACTGGCTGCAATTGCCGGCGAGTTTCGGTCCGGCGCGCCTGGGCGAACTGATGCACTTCGTCGACGAGATCGGTGTGGCGGTGGCCGTCGAGGTGCGCAATGACGCCTTCTTCGCCAAGGGCGAGGAGGAACGCCAGCTCAATCGCCTGCTGCACGCGCGCGGCATCGAACGCATCTGCCTCGATCCGCGGGCGCTGTTCAGCTGCACCTCCCGTGAGGCCAGCGTGCTGCACGCCCAGTCGAAGAAACCACGGGTGCCACCGCGGCCCACGGCCTTCAGCCAGCACCCGCAGGTGCGTTTCATCGGTCATCCCGAGCTTGCCGCCAACGAGCCGTTCCTCCTGCCGTGGCTGGACAAGGTCGCCGCCTGGATCGAGGAAGGCCGCAGCCCCTACGTTTTCCTGCATACCGCTGACAACCGCCTGGCCGCAGCCCTGGCCCAGCGCTTCCATCACGGGTTGATGGAGCGCCTGCCGGGGCTGCCGGTCCTGCATGAACCCGACCGGGGACCGGAGGTCGAACAACTCGGCTTGCTGTGATTTCCCGTCGTCTGCCCTGGGAGTACCACCATGGATGTGCAAACCCTGCGTGCCGAAGCCTTCAAAGCGCTGCATGAGCGCCCCGGTACGTTCGTGATTCCCAACCCCTGGGATGCCGGCTCGGCGAAACTGCTCGCCAGCCTCGGCTTCGAGGCCCTGGCCACCAGCAGCGCCGGCCTGGCGTTTGCCCTCGGCAGGCCGGATGCCGAGGGTGCGATCAGCCGCGACGAAACCCTGGCCAATGCCGCGGCCATTGTCGATGCCACGGCCCTGCCGGTCGCCGCCGACCTGGAAAACGGTTTCAGCGACGAGCCCGCCGAGTGTGCCGAAACCATCCTGCAGGCGGCACGCATCGGCCTGGTGGGCGGCTCCATCGAAGACGCCACGGGGCGCAGCGACGATCCGATCTACAACTTCCATCGCGCGGTGGAGCGGGTCGAGGCGGCCGTGGCCGCTGCCCGCAGCCTGGATTTCCCGTTCATGCTCTGCGCCCGTGCGGAAAACCTGCTGCACGGGCGCAACGACCTCGATGACACCATCGCACGCCTGCAGGCCTTCGCCGAAGCCGGTGCCGACGTGCTCTACGCCCCCGGCCTGCGTACCGCCGAAGACATCCAGCGGGTGGTCAAGGCCGTGGCGCCGAAGCCGGTCAACGTGCTGATGGGGCTGGCCGGGGTCAACCTCGGGTTCGAGGATCTGCAGGCCCTGGGCGTCAAGCGCATCAGTGTTGGCTCGTCGCTGGCCCGGGTCGCCTACGGGGCATTCTTTGAGGCCGCGACGCGGATTCGCGGCGAGGGGCGCTTCGATCATGGCGACAAGGCGCTGTCCTTCGCCCAGCTCAACGACCTGTTCCGGCGCTGAGTCGGCTCATGCGCCATGGTGGCCTGCTGCTGTTGACGGTGCTGGCCGGCGTGGCGCTGTTCGGCTGGTGGCAGGGTTGGCGCCTGCCGGACCCTTGGAATCCCTGGGCGCCGCTGGACGTGCGTCAACCGCCCAATCTGCTGACTTCATGGAAGCTCGGCCGTCTGCGCGACGATCCACGCCTGTGCGCCGCCGCCCTGGCCACGTCAGGCCTGCACTACAGCCCGCAGGCCGATAGCCCCGCCACGGCGCGCTGTCCGCTGAGCGATGTGGTGCGGGTCCAGGGCGCTGAGGTGCGTCTGAGCAGCAGCTTTCTCGCCACCTGCCCTGTGGCGGTGGCCTTTGCCCTGTTCCAGCGTCATGGCCTGCAACCGGCGGCGCAGCGGGTGTTCGGCCAGCCGGTGGTGCAGATCGACCATCTCGGCAGCTATGCCTGCCGCAATGTCTACAACCGTGCCGAAGGCCGGCTCAGCCAGCACGCCACGGCCAACGCGCTGGATATCGCCGGCTTTCGCCTGAAGGACGGCCAGCGCATCGAGCTGCACAAGGATTGGCAGGGGGACGGGCCGAAGGCGCAGTTTCTGCGGGAGGTGCGCGATGGCGCCTGCGAGAGTTTCAATACGGTGTTGGGGCCGGACTACAACGCTGCGCACCACAACCATTTCCACCTGGACATGGGGCGTTGGCGGGTCTGTCGTTAGGCGGCGATACGGACGTTGTTGAGCACGACCGGGCGCGCCCACTGCAGGTCGAAGTCCAGGTCATGCTGCTGCTTGGCCAGGGTGACTTCGTCGAACGGCTCCGGTGCGGGGTCCAGCAGGTTGCGTTCCAGTTCGGCGATCGGCAGGTGCAGCGGGTACGCCGCGGGTGCCGGGCCCGGCTGCGGATGTGGATGGCCCTGGCTCATGACGATCGGGCGCACCCAGTTGTTGCTGATGTCCAGCTGGCGCTGCTGCTCGATCAGCTCGGCGGCGCTGAAGGGCGGGGCGGGTTTGTCCAGCAGGTCCAGCTCGAATTCGGCGATCGGCAGGAACAGCGGTTCCGGCGGCGCGATTTCGCTGTCGGTGACATTGCACAGGCGCTGGCTGTGGATCTGCGCCAGGGTCTGGCTGCCGGTGATCGGTTCGCCGGTCGCGACATCCACTTCTTCCACCGGCAGTGGCTGGCGGACCACGCCCTCTTCCTGCTGCGCGGCCAGGGCGCGAGCGAAGAAGTCCCCCCACAGGTGGCTGACGCCGCCCAGGGCCTGGGTGTTGTGGCGGCTGTAGTCACCGACGGGTGACAGGTAGCCTGAGGGAAGTTGAAGAATCTCTGACATCGGCGTCGAAGAGCTCTGGCAAAATGGCGCGTACTTTGTGTATCGGCCACGGGCGCCGATCTTTAACTTTTTTTGCAGCAGGAAGGTGAGTGTGGAGCAGCAGGTCGAGGGCGGAATCCGGGTCGAGGCACTGACCGCCGACTATCAGGCGCGGGCCGCGGAGTGGGCGGCGCGCCTGGGCTTGCCGTTGCACGACGACGGCGCCGCGTTTGCCGTGCAGGTCGGGGTGGACGGCTTGCAGATCCAGCAGCTCGGCCCGCAGGCGCCGGGGCCGGTGCGGGTGGATTTCCTCGAGGGCGGCGCCGCACATCGACGCCTGTTCGGTGGTGGCAGCGGGCAGATGATCGCCAAGGCAGTGGGTATCGCCCAGGGCGTGCGGCCGCGGGTGCTGGATGCCACGGCGGGGTTGGGCAAGGATGCGTTCGTTCTCGCCACGCTGGGTTGCGAGATGCAGTTGATTGAGCGTCAGCCGCTGGTCGCGGCCTTGCTGGAGGATGGCCTGGCGCGGGCCGCGGCGGATGTCGAGGTGGGGCCGATCGTCGCGCGCATGCGCCTGCTGCACGGCAATGCCATCGAGCGCATGCGTGACTGGCAGGGCGAGCCGCCGCAGGTGATCTACCTCGACCCGATGTTTCCGCATCGCGACAAGAGTGCCCTGGTGAAGAAGGAAATGCGCGTGTTCCGCCCGCTGGTGGGCGATGACCTGGATGCCCCGGCGCTGCTGGAGGCGGCTCTGGCCCTGGCCAGTCACCGGGTGGTGGTCAAGCGCCCGCGCAAGGCACCGATCATCGAGGGGCCGAAGCCGAGCCATAGCCTGGAGGGCAAATCCAGTCGCTATGACATCTATCCGAAGAAGGCGCTGAAGCCCTGAATCTTGCTTGAGGACAGGCCTGTGTCCCTGTGGGCATAGGTATCTACACAAGTGGCCGACACGAACCTTGTGGGAGCGAGCTTGCTCGCGAACGGGCGCGAAGCGGCCGCAAAACCTGAGTGCAGAGTTTGTCAGACAGACCCGGGACTCAGATTTTGCGACGGCTACGCCGCCGTTCGCGAGCAAGCTCGCTCCCACAATGACTTCGGCAGCTATCCAGAATTGTGTAGATACCTATGCCCTGTGGGAGAGGGGCACAGGCAGCTCATCCATCAAGTTCGATACGCCCGCACGAACAGCTCCACCACCTCCCGTACATGCGCTTCGGTGGCCTCCGCCGTCAACGGCTCGCCGCAGCCCAGCAGCAGCTGGAAGTGCGCCCCGCCCTTGAGCAGGCAGAAAAAGTGCTCGGCCGCCGTCGCCGGATTGGCAATCCGCAGCATGCCGCGTTCGTCAGCCAGGCGCAGCAGGGCTTCCGTCTCGCCAAGGATCCGCTGCGGCCCCGCCTCGTAGAAAATCTGCCCCAGCTGCGGGTCCTGCGGTCCCTGGGTGATGATCAAGCGGTGCAGCTTGATCGAGTGATCGCTGTTGATCAGGGCCTGGAAACCCCGGCCGATGTTCATCAGCACCTGCTCCAGCGGCACGCCTTCGGGCAGCTCGAAGATCAGCCCGGGCAATTGCGCCTGGCAGGTGGCGAGGATGGCTGCGGTGAACAGGTTTTCCTTGTCGTTGAAGTGGCTGTAGACCGTGAGTTTCGACACACCTGCCGCTGTCGCGACGGCATCCATGCTGGTGCTGGCATAGCCATTGGTGAGAAACAGCGCCTTGGCTGCTTCGAGGATGGCCTGGCGCTTGGCCAGATCCTTGGGCCGTCCTGGGCCGCTGGATACGGTGGGGTCTTGGGGCATGGGGCACGTTTCGGACTGATAGGCGGGAAATAGTACAACGCAGGCGCTGTGTCGTCAGGCGGCACTCATCGACTGATGGCTATTGACGTTTTTCGAGCGGGGATTGCTGCAGGTTGCTTCGTGTTGCGGCCCTGCGCCACCCACCTGTGATCTCGTTGGCGGCAGGAACTGCGAAGGTCCGCCCAGCCTGTTGGGCCGTGCGGACCTTCGCAGTGGCTTGCGTTCCTCTGAGCGGACCCGCCCGGGAGACAGCCGGAAGGCTAGCGGCTCTTCTCTTCCCTGCTGCGATATTCGGTCGTGGTCATTCCCGCATAGCCCCAGTTATCGGTATCCACTTCCTCGATCACGATATGGGTCAGGTCCGGCCGCTTGCCGAGGACCCGTTCCAGGGTCTCGGTGAATTCCTTGATGACCTGGGCTTTCTGTTCCCGGGTCACCCCGTCGCGGGTGATGCGAAGGCTTACGAAAGGCATGCCGTGCGCTCCTGTGAGGTGGGGTGTGCGGTTACCAGGTGCCGGTGCTCATGCCGCCATCCACCGGCAGGACCACGCCGGTGGTGAAGTCGGCATTGGCCAGGTACAGCACGGCTTCGGCGATGTCCTCGATCCGGCCGATGCGCCCGCTGGGCTGCAGGCCGGCGAGGAAGTCGTGGATCGCCGGGTCGTGCATCGGTGTCTCGATGATGCCGGGGGCCACCGCGTTGACCTGGATGTTGTACGGCGACAGCTCCAGGGCCAGGGCGCGGGTCATCTGGTTGAGGCCGCCCTTGATCAGCACCGGCAGTGCCGCCGGTACCGCACGATTGGCCTGCAGCGCCACCGCCGCGGTGATGTTGACGATATGCCCCTGGCGACGCTCGATCATGTGCCGCGCGGCGACCTGCGAAGCGTAGACCACGCCCTTGAGGTTGGTTTCCAGCAGCCTGTCCAGCTCGGCCGGGGTGTAGTCGGTGAACGGCTTGGGCAGGAAGAAGCCGGCATTGTTCACCAGCACATCGACCTGGCCGAAGGTTTCGATCGCGGCCTTGAACAGTTGCTCGGCGGTTTCCGGCCGGGCGATGTCGCCCGCCACGCCGATGTAGTTCGCCGGGTTGCCGAGGGCCAGTTTGCTTTCCCACAGCCGTTCTTCGCTGCGGGCGTTGCCGACGACGTTGAAGCCGCGTGCCAAAAACGCCCGGACCAGGCCCAGGCCGATGCCGCTGGAAGTGCCGGTGATGACGACGGTTTGCTTGCTCATGAAGATGCCTCCACAAAGGTTCCGAAAGGGTGTTCAGCGCGCTGTTGGGAGGACTATATTTTTGCGGCACGTTCGGATAAATAGGGCGTCCGGCACTTCAGTTGATACACGGTGTAATCAATGGTGAAACGACAATTCGACGATGTGCTGCTGGGCAGCATCGAGCTGTTCTGTCTGGCAGCGGAGGAGGGCAGTTTCACCGCGGCAGCGCTGGCGGCGGGGGTGACCCCGGCAGCGGTGAGCCGTTCGGTGGGACGACTGGAAGAACGCCTGGGGGTGCGCCTGTTCGTCCGCACCACGCGCAGCATTCGTCTGACCGACGGTGGCCGGGGTTACTACGAGCAATGCCGTCAGGTTCTGGCCCAGCTGGTCGAGGCGGAGCGCGAAGTGATGGGCCAGCAGCAGGAACCGACCGGCACCCTGCGCATCAGCCTGCCCACCACCTACGGGCATCACCGCATCCTGCCGCTGCTGGCGGAGTTTCGCGGGCGCTATCCGGGGGTCACGGTGGATATCCATCTGAGCAATCGCAACATCGACTTCGTCGGCGAAGGCTACGACGCGGCCATTCGCGTGCGCGCCCAGCCGGACTCGACGCTGATCGCCCGGTTGCTGGAGGACGCGGTGCTGGTGGTGGTGGCTACGCCCGAGTACCTGGCCCGGGTCGGCGAACCGCTTTCGCTGGATGATCTGGAGCGACATGAGTGCATCCAGTTCGAGTTGCCCAGCAGTGGCCGGCGTATCGCCTGGCTGTTCAACGAGGGCGGCGAGCCGCGGGAGATTCTCGCCAATGGCGGGTATGTCTGCTCCGACGATGTACTTGGCGGCGTGACCCTGGCCAAGGGCGGCGCAGGCCTGTTCCAGACCTATCGCTTCATCGTCGAGCGGGAGCTGGCCGAGGGTACGCTGGTCGAGGTGCTGAAGGACTTCGGTGGGCGTTCGCGGCCGTTCACCCTGCTGTATCCGCATGGCCGGCACGTGCCGTTGCGGTTGCGCGCGTTCATCGACTTTGTGCTGGAGAAGAAGCGCGCCTGGGACGCTGTTTGATCGGCCCGCGAGCTCGCCAGGCGCCGCGTGAGCGGCGCCGAGGTCACCCGATCAACGACGCGGGGCCTCACCCAGCTTGCTCACCAGTGCCTTGCCCAGCTCATGATCGGAAAACGGGTTCTGCCCGGTGATCAATTCCCGGTCGACCACGATATTCGGACGCCAGGCCTGGGCGTAGCTCATGTCGCCACCCGCTGCTTCCATCGCTTTCGCCGGATAGAACAGGATGCGATCGCCGTTGAGCGTGCTTTCGAACACCTGCTCTTCCGCGTCGGCAAAAATCGTCATGCGGTAACCCTGGTAGATCCAGTCCTTGGCCGCCGGCTTGTCGCCACGGGCCAGTGCGGCCTGGTAAGCGGCCGGATCCGCCTGCGCCGAGAGCAGGGAAATCGGGCCGTGGCAGATCGCCGCGGTCGGTTTGCCGGCCTGGTGGAAATGCCGCAGCAGGGCGCCGACCTCGGGGTTGTTGGCCAGGTCGATCAACGGCGCATGACCACCGGGAATCAGCAGCCCGGCGTAGTGATCCAGATCGCCCGCCAGCACTTCCTTGAGCGACAGGGTGTCGTCGATCCCCGGCAGGCTCGCCACTACGTGCTGGATGCGCTGCATTTCCGCTGCGTCGCCGGCGAAGTACTGCGGATCCACCGAACGCTGATCGACGCTCGGTGCATTGCCCTTCGGCGTCACCAGCACCAGCTTGTAGCCGGCCTTGAGCAGATGGTCGGCGGGCACGCCGAACTCGTTGAGGTAGTAACCGGTGGGGTATTGCTTGCCGTCCTTGAGCGGCAGCACGTTCTCGCTGGACAGCAGCACCAGCACTTCGCCCTTGGGTGCGGCGGTGGCGGATGCGCCGAGCAGGGCGCCGGCCAGCGCCATTGCCAGTTGGGTGGTCTTGGTCATGCGGGTGGTTCCTGATTCAGTTGAAGGGGGCGAGGTCCAGTGGACGGGCCAGGCGTACTTCGGTGGGGGCTGCCAGCCAGTCGGCGCTGACCGTGCGGTAATGCTGGTAGTGCGCACTCTGGCGGTGCGCCTCCACGGCGGCGCTGTCGGCATACAGCTCGAACAGGTCGAACGCCAGGTGCTCGCCTTCACGGATGAACAGGTCATAGCGCAGGTTGCCGGGCTCGCTGCGAGACTGTTGCACCATGATGCGCAATGCCTGTTCAACGGCATCGCGGTGTTCCGGACGGGGCGTGATGGTGGCGAAGATGCTGATGGTCATGAAAGAACTCCCGAGGTCGATGGACGTCATCTTCCGACAGTCACTATGATTCGAGAATTCGAAAGCATTTATCACAGCCTTCCAAAAAATGAATATCGCCAAGAAAGACCTCAACCTGCTGCTGGTCTTCCATGTGCTCTATCAGGAGCGCAACGCCTCGCTGGCGGCCGCGCGCATGGCCCTGAGCCAGCCGGCCCTGAGTCACAAGCTGAACAAGCTGCGCCATCAGTTCGGCGATCCATTGTTCGTCCGTGCGCCCCGCGGCCTGACGCCGACACCGCGTGCGCACGAACTGGCGCCACGGGTGCGGCAACTGGTGGGCGACCTGGAAGCCTTCTACGACGTCTGCGACGGCCAGGACTTCCTCGCCCGCGCCGAGCGCCTGCACCTCTACAGCACCGACTACATGGAGCAGATCCTCCTGCCGCGGTTGTTGCCGGTCCTGCGCGCCCAGGCGCCCAATCTCGTGCTGATCACCCACAACACCCGTGGCGTGCTGCCTCGCGAGGAACTGGAGAAGGGCACCTGTGACCTGGCCATCGCCGGCTTCTACACCGACCTGCCGGACACCTTTCACCAGCAGCGTCTGTTGAGCGAGGACTTCGTCGTGCTCGCGTCCCAGGGCAATCGCCGGTTGAGCGAGGGGCTCGATCTGCAGGCCTTTCTCGACTGCGAGCACCTGATCACCACCCTCACCGGCGACCTCGACGGCGTGGTGGATCGCGCGCTGAAGGCCCGTGGACTGGAGCGGCGAGTGGTGGCGGGATTGTCCAGCTTCATTGCCCCGACCCGCCTGGTGCGGGGCACCGATCTGCTGCTGACTTGCCTGCGCTCACTGGCCGAGGAAGCGGTGGAGCGGGATCCGGACCTGCGCATGCACGCCCTGCCATTGGCGTTGCCGCAGGTGGAGGTGATGCAGATCTGGCATGCCCGCACCCATGGGGATGGGCTGCGGCGCTGGTTTCGCCAGCAGGTGGTCGAGCTGTTGCGGGCGCAGTGCGCTCACCAGGATTTCCCGCCGCAGTAGCGGGCGGGGTCAAAGGCGCCAGGTGGCAGCTTGGTAGACTTCGGCGTCGCGCCGGGCACCGACACAGAGGACCAGGACGATCTCAGTGCCATCGATGCGGTAGACGATACGTACATCACCCGTGCGGACGCGACGGTAGCCGGCAAGCGCACCTCGCAGAGGCTTGCCGATCTTGTCGGGCTCGCCTTCGGCGATGCGCTCGCGGATCACTTTGAGGATTCTGCGGGCTTCAGTCGTGCCCAGATGCTTGAGGTCCTGCTCGACGTCCGGGTGAAAGCGTACGTTCCATCGCATTGGCTCTTGCCTACTTGAAGCGAGCCTCCATGTCCTCGAGGCTCACGGTCCTTTCTTCGTCCAGGGTGGACAGGCGGTCGATGGCCTGGCGTTCGGCACGAAGGTCTTCGAGTTCATCCTGCAGTGTCTGATAGCTCTCGACACTCATCAGTACGGCGGCTGGTTCGTTGTCCTTGAAAATCACCAGATGGGAAACCTTCCCGCTGGTAACTTCCTTCAATTTCGCGCTGAAGCCACGAACCATCGCGGTAGCAGACACTGCCTGGTCGGCCCGGTCAAGAAGTGCACTCATGGGCTTTTGCCTCATTTTGTGTGTTTGTCAGACTCCCGGAGTGGGAGACACATGGTTTGCAGTATATGCAATGTAATGCGTAAAACAATACGCATAAGTAGTGCTGTCCCTCCCAGCGGAAAAGGCTGGCCACGTTGAGGTCCACTCAAAATGAGAACGTCGCTACGGCACATCAAAGGGTTAGCGCTGCAATGTCCAAGTGTGTGAGAAAAAATGTTCATTCAATTTGAGAATTTCCCGTTGCAGGGTCATTGGGGCTGAGAATCAGGAGCTGACGGTACGGTGCTGGGAAATCAGAACGTGGGTAAAGCCAAGGCTCCTACGAGGTATCGGAGTTGGGGGCGGAAGCCAAAGAGAGATAGGATGTCCAGCAAGACCGACGGGGTGCCGTTAAGGAAGAGAGGGCAGCGGTTCAACGAGATTGGCTCTCAGTCACACAAATTTCACTTTCAGGATTAGAGTGAAGGCTGGTAGCCACTAGTTTGTTCTCACGCCAATTCGAGAGCGTCAAGAACTAAGGCCGCTATCGGTGCGTAATTGCACTCACGTGGCCACACGTTTGGATTCGACGTGACCAGTCGCACGTATGGCAAAGGGCCGAAAGTAGTGATCCACGACCGGCAGCTAACGACGCATAGCGGCCGTTGGCCGATGTCGGTTATCCTCAAAGCTCGGCAGGAGCGAACGAAAGGCACTCGCGAATCCAATTAGATAACCCATAAATATTACCTTGCAATTTATATTGAAAACCCATCGCGATCTGCAATAAAATTATATGGTGCACAAAAATCATGGGGCGCTGCTCACATCGCACAACTGAGAAATTATTCAGCATTATAAATATTCTCGGCGAACCATTGATCTAATGATAATTTATCAGGCTAATAATCATAAATGAAGAGCTCCTTGCAGGGAATTTACTTCCTCATCCAATTTCTTTGTTGTTAAATCGATCCTTCCTAAATACATCAGTTTGATTGCGTGAGGCTTCTTCCATGGCTTTTTTAACAGGGGCTATATAAGCATTCCAGCGAGCAGGATTAAATTTCTTAATGATGCTCAGCACTGCATACACTATGGCATAATGCTGATAATATATAAGCGTATCTTTGCGCTTGAGAGTGGCAGACAGTCGCTTATAATAAGCGTGATAATCTACGAAGCCCTCAATAGCCTTGAACTTCATTCTCTGGGAGATTTCAATAATTTGTAGTGTTTCTGAGATTTCTCTCTTGATGTCGAAGATCTCGCTTCTAACTCCATCTTCTTGATTGGGCGTACACCTCTCTAGGCAAGAGTTCAACACCGCAAGACGAGACTCGAAATGTTTGTTAAGATGGTCCGGAGAAATTTCTTCCAACCACTTTTTGTGATTGTACTCGGGTATTCCCTTTGTGTTTTCCGGATGCTCTGACAATTCAAAGCTGATAATGCTTTGCTTTATCAAAGAAAGAGTTTCTTTTATATGCTCGGGCGCATGACTTCCACGATGGGTTTCCTCTATGACCTTCTGAAACCACTGAGGTGTTATATCTCCATCTGTGACGCACAAAACCTCCAGAAACCTTGTGTCACCTGTCTGTTGCAAATGACGTCGATAGAAGTACATTCCGTACAACAGAGTAGCCATATTCCCCCAAGCCCCTGCGGTGACAATTTTATATGAGCCATTAGTTTCCGAGTTGACTAAATCAAGAACCTTCTCTGCAACCGCGTCTTCGCATACCACAACCACAGAAGGTATAACATTGCTTTTTAAAGTTCCTCTTTGTGTGATGGTTATAATTTTAGCGCCCTGTTCATGCTTTATATCGATGAAGGTTGTACCCATTATTCCAATCATAAAAATCCCTTGTATTTACCATTGTCATTGAATAATGATTTTACACTCTAGCCGGTGAGGCGCGAGGGCAGTCATCGAGATTTTCCGTTCAACGAACGCTATGTACGCCTTGAGATTATCGACGCCAACTGAGACTCCTGCAAACTCAATTTTTAGTCGAAAAACTTAAGAAAGCAGGGCTTTGATATTGATCGCTAGCTTTTTATCGGCATCCGTCTTTTCACCGGGAGCCAAAAAAATCTAAAATTCTACAACACCAGCTTTCTAGCGCTCCCTGCTCTACCGCGTATAGACCTCTACTTGGTGGTTGTGCTATTGTGTTCGCTGATCGGTGCTCACACAATAGAGAGTGGCTAACTCTTACCTAGCCCGCCGGTACTGGGCTTCCTGGTACGTCTGGATCAGTCTGAGAGTGACGCACCGATCAAATTTTTCCTTTACGTCTACCGGGCTCGTACACGGAATAAAACCAAGTTTTTGTTCCTATAACTCTAATGTGGCACTTTGCATTAGAGTCTTTGGTTATCAGATCTTCACTAAAGGTAGTCTCACGCTTAAGGATTACTATTACCTCTGACGCTTCCCGCGCAGGCCACTTTACTAATGCAGAGACGCCCACGTAGTCGTATTCCGCCCATGAGTCGTCAGGGAACCGTCGAGTCTTTAGACCTCTTCTAAGTCTATGCCAAGTTTCGACTGTCGAAATAATACGCGCAGCGGTAGGTAGTAACTCAAAACTTGCCATTATACGTGCAAGTGGTCGTTTTGCACGGGTAATGTGAGACCAGCCAGTTCGATTAATTATGACCTCGCCAAGTGTGGGGTGCGTGGCTCCTGCGGCCTTCCACGATTTATAAAACTCCCAGGCTGCAAACTTGACTGGTTTAGAAAGCGAATTAATACGATCTGGCAAACTACCTTTCTGCGTCATGTCAATTTCCACGAGACCCTGCGCTCTATGCTGACCCGTAGCCAGTCGTGAAAATGGTCGAATGCACTCGATGCCCGATTGAAATCTGTTTTTTAGCTGGACAATCACAGTGCCCCGTTGTGTATAGGAGTCCGCGCGCTTGAGATCGGCCCACCATGCTTGGCTTACTAGCTTCCCCGAAGACGCCTCCTTTACATAGAGCAGCGCAACAGGCAGCGGTGACTTACTCCAAAGACCTCGTTTGGCTTCAAGATTTGGAATTCTAATTTCGAGAAAATCTTCACCCGTACAGGCCACATAGCTTGCCCCGCTCTTTACTTGAACTTGGATAAGGCCACCGGTGAATTCATGTTTCCACGATCGCCGATCCTTAGGTCGGTCTTCATTAATCCTTTTGCTTCGCAGGTACACTAGCCCATCAAAACCGTCATCATCGGCCTGTCCTACCTCTTGCCATGACCACCCCCACGCACGACATACTGCATCAACATAGGCGGTGCTTGCAGCGGAAATTCGGTTTGACTCAGAGGTCACTTTTTTTCCCATTTAAGCAATCAAAACGGCAATCTATCACACGATGTCTCGATATGGTGACATCCACTTTCGAACGGCACTCGCAAGCCAGTGATGATCATCCTCTCCAATCCGCTTGACGCACATTCATTATCAGGATAGATAATTTGCATTTTCCAGTCTCGTGGATGGCTCATTTTGGGAAACCTTCGCTTGTAGTTGAACGTCTGCTATGGGGTCGTTAGCGGTCAGTCGTGAATTATTGCTTCGGCCCCTCAGCGATATGTTCGACTGGTCACGTCGAATTCAAACGGCTGGTCAGCATCGCTGCAAACCATTGGCCAAATGATAGGCAATTTCCCGTCTCGGTGAACGCGGCCCAGCCTGGTGGCTTGACAGTGCATCAGACTTCAACCGGCACTACGTGATCAATACTTTTTATGCAGCCTGGTACCCCCAGCTAAGCGCAGCCCACTGATTCGACCTTACATCAGTCTGTCCGCTACTCAGCTTCTAGATCAGCAATCATCATCCGAAGCGGCGCAGCTGCCGCACCCAGGTGAATGAGGCGGGCGAGGTTGTCCGGCTTAAAGAATGCGTGCCCACTGGCGACGACCCGCTGGGCCTTGGCAATGTGCTGAGGCACTTCGCCGACCCACTTTGCAGTTGCCACGAGCTGCCGCGGCTTCATGAGTGAAACCTCATCGGCCTTGGTCTTGCTGAGTTCGCTGATCGGAGCGACCAGATTGGTCAGCAACAGAACCTTGGCGCCGTCTTTGAAGAAATCGAGGCCTTCGAGGTTGGCCAGGAACTCGCCTTTTGTTGGCCATCCATCGCCCGGTCTGCGGGTATTGGTCTCGAAGTACACCTCAGCTTCCGCTTCCGTCATGGCCACTCGACGTTCGATCACAGGGGTGTCGCGTCGAGCTCGTACCTTCAACTCTGACATCACAGCTGTGTCGATCGCGCCCTGAAGTCGGAGTTTGAGGTCGACCAGCTCCCGATACTGCCGGTGAATATCCTCCACCACCGGCAGAACTTCTGCCATTCGTTCAATCATCCGCGTCACAGTCTCGATGCGACGCTTGCGGGCAATCGCCGCGTCGACTCGTTTGCGCTCCCGAGAGAAGGAAGCACCGAAATGGGTCTTGCCACAGTCAATTCCAATGGCCGTCTCTTTACTGTCGCTGGTAGTGACCAGATATCCGCTCAGGTGCGGTTGCCGGCAACTGGCGATCCCACATTCAACCCGCTCCAGGAAGCGGTAAGGCGCGATGACGGCGCCAAAGTGGCGAGGTGCCTGGGGATGAAACGCCAAGGAGGGTTCGAAAGCCTCTCTGGCGAGCAGTTCTTGATAGTTGTCGATGACAATGATTTCTGGACTCAAACCGCTGCACCTCTCGATTGAATAGGGATGGCAGGTTGCCTCTATGGTATTTAATCACAGCGTGCAGATACGAACCGGTCAATTCGGGCGGAGCCTGCAGGCTTGATCAACCAACGCGATTACTGCGCCCAATAGACTGGAGTTGAAGCGTGGAAAACAGCGATCATCTGGAGAGCGTGCTTGCGACGGTGCATGAGCTCTTGCGAGCCGAGGGGGCGAACGAGGCAGCGGCGGTTGTTCGCGGCTACCCGGCTAAAGCAGAGCTCACCGGGCACGACAATTGGAATGGCGGCACGGACATCTGGGAGATTCAGTTCAAGCTCCCTGCACCGGATTACGCACGTCTGGGTGTAAGGCGCGGTCAGTTGGAAGAGCAGATCACCGCCAGGCTCAAAACAATCCTCGAACACCAGGTGGCTGACTGGTATTCCGCTTGTATCGTACCCGCGCTGGAGTACCGGACAGACTGGCGCTCAGACACTTCTGAGCTCCCTCGCAACGTACGCCAAAACGTCCTGGACGGCATGCGCCTGGAGAATACCGTCTGGTATGGCCAACTCGATGACATCGAGTTTCTCAACCGGCTGTACGACCTCCAATCGCTACCTTCGAGAGACGCGCGCTACAAGGACGCAGTCGGTGACATCTTCCAACACCGGTTCAACAACGACGATTGGGATATCGACTGGGTCTACAACGACAGCCGCTTCCAGCTCCTCGAAGGCAGCGCGGAGCAGTTCCTACGCTTCCTTTGCGAAACAGTTCACCCCGTGGTCCGACCGGTGAGGGACGAAGCGCTCAAGCTGGTGCTGCATTTCAATCAGCAATTGAGGGCAGCGGGTTGGGAGCTGTTTGAAGAGGAGCAAATCTCTGGACGGCCACGCTTTGCCTACCGCTCTGTCCATCACAATTCAGCCCGCGCGGTGCTGCGCGCAAAAACCGTCGCGGATGCACTCGACGCCGGCTGGATGGCCAAGGAAATTGAGCGACTGGAGAATGCTGTAGAGCGTGATCCGGCGCTTGCGATCGGCACCGCCAAAGAACTGGTTGAGACCTGCTGCAAGTCGATTCTGACGAAACGAGACATTGCCTTCACGAAGTCCGACGATCTGGGAGACCTCACCAAGAAAGTCGCTAAAGCCTTGAACCTGGTCCCAGAAGGGGTAAGCGAAGCGGCGAAGGGAGCTGAGAACATCAGGATGATTCTTCGCGCCTTAACGCAGATGACCAGCCACCTTGCTCAATTGCGAGGGCTGTATGGTACTGGCCACGGGCGCGATGGCCAGCACCGCGGTCTGCAGCCCCGCCATGCCCGCTTGGCTGTAGCCGCTGCCGTCGCTTTTATCGATTTTGTCTCCGAGACCTATCGTTACCGAGAGGGGGTTAAAAGTAGTGATGATCAGTCTGGATAACCATTACTGACTGTCAGTCCTGATAGCCGTAACGGTCTACGTCTAATAGAGCGTTTTGAGGGGACGAGCAGGCCTGAGCTCTGGCGATTTCCCATTTGGTGTGACCAGACGCCTACATCGGATTTGACCGGCTCAGCCGCCACCCGTGACCTGCTAAAGGCAGGTACTCGGATGACTGCTACCGGCTCAGGCTGAGTGAAAACGCAGTAAACACATCGAAACTGAACGTCGCGCGGATTGCCTGTGGAATCAGTAATCGAAATCGAGAACAGCTCCATTTAGTCCCTGGGCTAGCAGAGGTTCATGCCGGCTACTCTCGTCCATGAATCCCCGCAGAAAGCCCATTTTCAACAGTGCTCACATCGACATCTTACGTTCAAACCGGAACATCACTTCGTCCAGCCAATGGCGGTATGCTGCCTGTGTGGCGGGAATCAGTAGGCTCCGCTCTTCCAGCTTCTGCTCAGATCTGTATGGCAAAGAAATGCTGTTGGTAGATGAAGCCGGAGGCTCAGCAAATAGCTTGTGGTCGACCCCAGTCAAACTGATCTGGAACCATCCGCTTTTACCTTCGCACAGCAATCCGAATGCGGCTTCAGCCGCTGATCTACACTTGGATGGCGAAAGGTAATAGGAATCCATGACGCCTCGGGATGCTGAGGCGTTGGCAAGGGAAATGGACAGCCAGCACAGGCCGCTTTCGTGGTGGCGCCACTTCACCCCCGGTGCATCGATCCCCGTCTGATCAGCACTGTCGAAGTCTTCGTAGCCGCTCTTGATCGAGCCCAGTCCAGCTTGGCAGAGCTTCAGAAAAAACGACTCATGTTTAGCATGGGCTGCGCGCAGAGTGCCCAAGGTTTGAGGCTGAGGCATGAAAGCAACCTCCAGGCGAGCCTCCTGTTCATAGCCGCCCCACCGGCCGTTGCCATTGCGCTGCTGCAAGCACTGCACGAACTCTTGTTCCGACATGGCTTTGCGGTTTACGGACATCTGATTCAATCCCTGAACGATGCCGTCCGATAGCTCGTACTGATTGGAGAAACTCAGTCGGAACAGGCCGTCTAGGTAGTCAGAGACTTCTCGGGAAAACGCTTTCTGGCGCTCATCCATTTCAACGGTTTCGATGAAGGCCAGGATTGGTTTACCGGTCGCCTTTGCCCGTCGAAACTCCTGCTGGGTGACAGATTCATCGGTATCAGTCTGATACCCAAAACTCGCGCCCAGGATCAGCACTACGGCATCAGCCTGTTCGACTTCGGTCATACATGCCTGTTGCGAGGAGTAAGGACGCGCGCCGAAGTCTTCGCACATCACCGGCGTATGTCCAAGCAACGTAATCGCCTTCTTCGCTGCCGCTCGGTACTGCTCAAACCCTCCTACCACGGAGCTGACGAACACTTTCATTTTCATCCCTCTGAGCTGACAGACTTGTGAACTACTGTATGTCCTAACAGCGGCTTGTGCCAAGTCTACTCCGAAAGACGTAGCGTCTCTCATGGCGTGGTGATCACTCGTCATGCGCGTGCAGCAGGCGAAGGTAGGAAAAAGGAAATGCGGAAGTTTTGCCTTTATACTTTATTTTTTATTTGTGAAAGCGATCAACAGCCGTACTGATTCGCTTTTTATTAAAGTACTTTTTGATGTAGGTATCAGCTTCAGTTCTTAGGAAAAGGGGGAGATCGCGTATATAGTCAGCGTGTTCGGCTCCGATCGGTGTCAGCAGGTTAAGTTTAACAGCTCTCTTAATCGCTACCATCGGGATTCCCGTGGTGGAAAATAATTCGGCAGCGGTTACGTACTGGTTTATATGGATTCGAATTTTTTCGACTTCTGGTTGGTAGATTAATATTTGCGATCCTAATAAGGAGAATTTAATATGTCTGGTTTGTATGAAGCGCCGCTCCAGTGATGTCTTGGGGTAGCAAAGCTCCTCAGCGAGCTGCAACGTGGACATGTACGGTTTTAGCCAGGCTTGGGCGTTTTCAACACTTTCTCTGGTGAAGTATTTCTTAGGATTTGGACGCCAACTTTTTTTCGGTGCCAAGGGTAAGCTTTTAAGAATACCCATTTCATTCATTGCTTTTATGAATTTGGCATTAAATGAAGGGAAAAAATTCTCGACTTGGTTCAGGTTTAGGAAGCCAGCTCTCTCAAGTTTTGTTGGCTGTAATTCGACGCTATTAAGATTTAATAGCTCTGTAATTCTTTCTGGGATTTCTGATCTGAGATAAATGGCAATTGGGCGACGGGACGCAATGCGGTCGATCTTGAATTCTTTTTGATAGCGTAAGACTGACGTTGCTCCGCAAACTCGGCTGGCTCGGGCCGAAACTTCTGACCGTAACACGTATTTTTCCTTGAATTGCTCCAGGTCATGCTTGTAGAAAAAGTGACATCTACTTGATTTCGGGAAGTAGCTGGGGATAATTCCGGATAGCACAAGTGTTATTAAACTGCTTGGGGTGATTTTCAGGAAGTTTGCAGCCTCTTGTAGTTTAAGCAGGGGCGATTCGGTGGAAGCGGTTGCTGGGGTTTTCGCAGTTGACCAGTTTTCCCATTGCCACAGTTTCTCGCACAAATTGTGAATGTGAAAGGTTAGTTTTTCCTGACTTTCGTACGAGGCTTTGGTTCTGGATATCTCGCCGCTGGAGATCATTTGATGAAAAATTCGATTTTCTCTGATTAGCAGTTTTAGCTCCTTTGGCGAGTAACTGAACTCACTGCAGTCGCAGGTGGGGCTGTGATGCTTAGGTTTGATTTGTAAGGATTGGCAGTGATAACGAAGTGCGAACTCTCGAAAGTCGTCGTATTTGCTCTCCAGCGCAGGGACAAGAAGCGCGCGGCAATGCAGGCTTGGATAAAAGTCTATTATTCTATTGATGGCCTGATAAAAGTCCTGCTCTTGGCCGGTCGCCATTTGAGTTATACAGGATAGAAGCAGATTTTCATTGCCATTGGTTATGCAGTGGCAGTATGTTTGAAAGGCAATCCACAACATCTCAAAGAAATGATGGTTTTTTGAGGATATTGCCTCTGCGAGTTTTATGCTCGCGGCTGGGTCAGCGGTGGCAGTATGCGAGTATCTGAGATTGAAACCACATTCGCAGGAGTAGTCATTCAAAGAGAGCCAGTCAATCGTATTGTTACACCCAGGACAAATTCTCACGAGTTTTATTCCGTGAATCCGGCACGTGTCGATGGGTTTGAACAGGTGTGTTATGTCTATATGCTCTTCCCGGATACATGCAGGGCACAACGCCAAGCTTTTACGAAGCAAGGTTGCCGGAACCTCTGTACCGTGAATACAGGCATAGTTCGTACGCGATCTACGGATAATGTCGAAAAAGCCATCATGTACTTGTTGCTTCTCTCTACGGCTGAGAACACGCTGACTAGTGAAGAGATTGACTGCTTCCGTGTGCATCCAATAGCTACTGATCAGTTCGGTAAGATGTAGTTTATGAATGGTGTTGAATTTTTTTAAAGTAAGTACACCATTGTGTGTTGCACATCTGTATAAGAGGCTGATCGGGCTTTCGAACGGGGCGGGTAATGGGATGTACGATAACTCAGCCATCGTAGTGGACTCTGAATAAGTTCTTTTCTAACTGACTTAGGGACATGTCAAAGGGGTTTGCTGGAAACAGCCGTGTCTTTAAGGTGACGCTTTCAGCTGCTCGATAGAAGTCATTTTTTGTTAAGGAGTGTCTATTGTGTTCGAAGGCGTGAACAATGGCGCTGTACAGGATGCTCCGTAACGACCTCATGTTCCCACCGCTGACTGCATATAATGCGAGGAACATCTCCTGATTGGTAAGTGGGGTCATTTCACTGAATTGCATGGTGTTGCGGATCTCTGAGGAAAACGCTTGAATCAGATTGAAAAACTCTCGCTGATGGCCCTTGTTTGCGAGATCGAAGGGAGTTAGCGTCATCCTATATGGAAATCTCCCAGACAGCGCGTCATGACGGTCTATGATCTCTTCGCAGTCTGGGGTGCCAGTCAAGATAATCTCGCCGCCAAATAAGTCGGAAAGAACCTTGAGCCAGTCGCAAACGACTTCCTTAGTTCTACTGGCCCCTCGTCTTAGTAAATGTTGCAGTTCGTCTATAACGATCACCTGAGTCTCACAGGTTCTGAGGAGTTGTTGAATTCGGAAATCCAAGTGGTTCATGATGTCGTGTTCTACCTTGGCGTTAAATTGATATATCAAACTAGTGGCTAACCCCTTTAGAGTAATAGGGTTGGGAAGCCGGCAATATACGATTGGACGGATAGTGACTATTTTGTTTTGTTTCTTTGACTTGTATGGAGGGCCGTATTCCGCCATGAGTTGACGGCAAACACTGGTCTTGCCCGTTCCTGGCTCCCCTAGCAAAAGAGCACACGCAGGTTCACTGCGGAGCGCTGTTGCTTCAATAGAGTCGTGAATGATTTCAAGTGCGTTTTGGTATTGAGTATGACCGATTTTGAAGTGCGAAAAATTCTCGACGAGTGTACGTTCTTCATTCTCCATTTTTATCGTCCTCGTCGGCGGGTTGTCGATATGTAACGTAGGTTTTTTGATGTTCAGCGAGATCAGTGATGTCGACAGAAGCAACCAAAATTGGTTGTTCGATAGCGGCATGGCCAGCGCTTTCATCGAGGTCTGATTTTTGTTTTTTAGATTTTTTCTTACCTGCTTTTTTTCTCATGTTTTGAATTTTTTCGGCAAGGCGATAAAGTTTCTCGCTAGCGATGTCATGGTTGAATGTGACTTTTTCGGATCTCAATGCCTCAAGAATCAGGTCATGATCCGAAAGTGTCAGACCTTGTTGGTAATCAGCCCTAGTGCCTTCCGCTGGGTGCCACTCATCGGGAGAGTTCGGATGCGCAACCCATACAGTTCCGAGATCACATGGGTTGAAATAGACGATTGCTTTCTCATTTTTTTTCAAGCGTCGCGCAATTTCTGGCAATCCCGGGCCGGTCCAGAACAACCCTTTTTTTGTGACTCGACCTGCTGTGATTCTTACTCGCCAGATGCTCATGCACAAAGTTTTAAGCTCCTCTTCGGATGGCTGCTCAGGCGGTAATATCTCTTTGACAATAGAATCATGTTTTAGATGAGGGGAAGTAAAAATGCCTGAGTGCCATGTGTCATGATAAACATCTACCCAATCTTTAAAAATTTCGCGCAAATTCTCGATGGTAAGACACGCCTTTTCCTCTGATGGGTAATCCCCTCGATCTGTAGGTGATGATTTCGTTGTACCTGGGAGGTTATGGCAAAAACTTGAGTTCACAGTTCCGAAAAAGCGCTCAATGTGAGCTTTTGCGTCAGGATCTCCGATGGGTACATAATCAGTCTTTATTCCGAGAAGATTAAACGTGCTCTGTGCCCAGATATTGAATATCTCAGCTCCATTATCACTGGTGATGGTGCTCATCTTCCCGTTGCTCGCGATAGCTCGCACTGTTGCGCGCATCATCTTTTCAGCACAAGGCGCCCCTAATGAGATATCCCAGCCGCAACACCGTCTGGTGAGTGGGTTGAGGTGAGCAGAAAGAGTGGGCCTTCCAATTGCTACACCTTCACTATCCACGACCATGACATCCATCACCTGAGAGTCAAATGTGGTATCGAATGGATTTTGGCTCATATAAAGATGACCTCCAAATTTATTAAGTTTTCGGCTAGCCTTTTTCCCGAAGCGTTTGGTGTCCTTGTAACTATTATCCATCTTGTGGATTCTTCGTTTGAATGTTGAATATGAAAGAGGGTTAATTGTCGGTAGTTGCTCGGAAAAGCGGGTTTTGTTTTCGGCGGCGATATGCCCTTTAAAAAGTTCGTGGCTATGCTTCATGGATGGCCTCTCCAGCGTTAAGTAAGAGGTCTCTACGTAATGTTTTGATAGTTCTTCTGCTCGTTGATTAACACGTTTGGATTGACCTCTATTCTTTTGCCTGAGTAGAGTCAATGGGTTACGAGCATTTGTCAGATATATCGATACCCATCGTGCTAGAGTCGAGTAGGCAGGGGGAGTGTCGTCCTGTGTTTCGTTGCGAATCACATAGATTAGCTCTTTCGTTTCCTTTACAGGCAGCCTCCCACCGAATTTTTCCAGAGCGGTACACACGTATCTGAGTTTGGTGTTGTATGATTTTTTATCCTTTTCGCTAAGTGAAAGATAGTTTGCGGCCATGTTGTAGTCAACGGGGGCACGTTGCTTTAAAGTTATCTCTCCTCGTTGCTCCAATGTTGAGAATGTCGCGTGATCCAGATAGCGACGGTATTGGTTAACGAGAGAGCATAGTGAAATTTGGTCGTCTGCTATTGAGACGACTTCATAAGTGTGGTGGCCGATGGTGTAGCGAGCACCAGGTTTGGGAGGGAAGGTTTTCATTTTGCTGCCTATTGACGTTAAACTTTCAATGGCGTGGTATCTGTTGTAGGGGGTTGAAGTTGTTTTACCTCGATGTGTCTATGTCTGCTGCATTCGGATAGTTAACTCCCTGTTGCAGCAGGCTAACAGGCGAAATTATTTTTTTCATATTGAAATCTAGTTGTCTTATGAATATTGCAAGGTAAAGTGACTTCAGGCTTGGGTGGTGATTGTTTTTAATTATTTCCGAGATGCTGGTAGGGTATTGAATTTCAGAAATAAATTGCATGCAATAACCGAGTTCGTCCCTGCTGACATGGAATGAATTGAAGTAAAGAAATTCTTTGTTTCGAAAACAGCAACCGTTGCGAATAGTTTCAAGGCTAGCGTAGCGCAAGGGGGTGCCTTGAGTCGAAAGGGCTTCCTTGCCTCTGTTTAATTTTTCCTGTGTTCTGGCTGACAGTGTGGTGAAGTCGGGTTTGATCTCGATGTAGTTAATGCTTTCTTGGGTTTCCACAATAAAGTCAGCGGTATAGCTATGTAATTTATTACCCACTAAGAATTTAATGCTCGGGACATTGGTCGTGTATCTGACTACTTCATGATCATACTCAAGATTGATGCAGTAATCGGCCTCCAGCATGCTGTTGCATCTCAGTTGGCACTTGTTCTTTCTTGAGGGGAAGAGAACCAAATGGTTGCCACAGCACCCGTATCGACTAGCACGAGAAAAGGCTGTATTTTTTTCCATGATGGCCACCTCACGAAAAACGTTATTCTTGAAGCACACCGATTGCGTGCTAGTGGATCGTGGCCAAATAATTCCATTTAAAAGCCGCTAGTCTGGTTTCTGCTTTTCATGAGGCCATGGGAATAAGCTATACCCGAGATTACGTAATGTCGCGTGCCTAAACCCTGTTGAAATCGCAGTCGGAAAACGCTCTAGATTGAGCTTTCACTGAATCGCAATTGGAAAAAACGCAAGGGATTCGTAATCCGCGGAATGCTTACACTAGACCCCAGAGGGAGAGCGCATGATGGCAACGAGCCCACCGCTGGTCTCTCCGAAGCAGCTTCTCGGTATGCTGCTTGCGCATACCTATGCCGATGATGCCCGGCTACCACACACAGCATGCGGGTTGAGGAAGGCCTGGGAGTATTCTCATCCACCGTTTCGTCACACATCTAACAACAAATGGAATGGCTTCTTCAGAGGAGCGTGGCCGAAGTTTCAGTTCTATAAGAAGCTTCAAATGGCCGACCCAAATATCCAGGGCATCTTAGAGAACCTGCTGGCCTGCGCTCTGGAGCCAGATTTTGTTGATCCGAGCTTCTGGAATGAACGCGTCGGATTGATTCGAGTTAGAGACCAGCGGTTATCACCGTTTTCCAATGATTTTATGAACCTCGTTTGCCGCCCACCGCATTGGAAAAAGTTGTTCATACTGATCTCGGCGCTCAGAACTGACTCGACACAGTATGCGTTGCACCGGGAGTGGGTGAAGAAGAACTTGGCGTACTACATTTGTTTATGCACAGTGTTCTCTCCGTTGTGGGACGTGCGGCGCGAATTCTTTAGTCTCGTGAATGCACTGAGGCTGCCGCGCGGCTTACTGATGCATGAGGTCTGGGGCTGGTTCGAGGAGTTTGAAGATTACGAGGCGGTGGTGGTGCTGATGCACGAGATGATCGGCTGCATAAGGTCTTGCTCGTTCTCGAATGTTCCAAACGATGAGGTCTTGAACATTGTGTGGCGAATGTCAGATGACACAAAAATCTTGCGACATTGGGTCATGAGTGGTCGCTCGTACGAAAGCCTCAATCTCACGAAGAAGAAAATTCTGGAGTGGCGCGAAGATATTGATCCTGGAGTTCGTATCGAAGCTTGGTGAATCGGCGTCAGGGCTGCTCTGTATCTATCGGATGCCTCACGGGGCTCGTCACCAAAAGCGTGTGCAATTGGCTGAACTGAAGGGCTTGGGTTCGAAGTTCTCGCCGGTCTTGACGATGGCGTATCAGATAGCCACGTGCTTTTTCCCGGGCTTCAGACAGCTGTAGCTGCAAGGCCTGCGTCTTTTCAACCCCTGACTGTACGGCCAGTTGCAAGCTGCGTTGACTGTCCATGAGCTTTCTGACTTCGACGGCTTGCAGGCTGTGTTCAGCTGTCAAGCGCTCAAGATCGCGATAAACCTGGCCCAGCTCCTCGTTTTTCACCATCAGTTGTTCCTGTGTGCGACGCAACTCTGTCTGCAGCTTATGTCCTTGCTCCTCGTATCGATTGAGTTCATCTTCTCGCTGAGCCAGTTGGTGGCTGCGATAGTGCTCCAAGGCGTCTCTGGCGTGCTGACATTGTCCTTCAAGTGAGGCGATGCGAGTTGAGCGCTCACTCAACTGTTGCTGAAGCGCTTGCTCTACTTCGAGCAGTCGGCGTGCCTCGGTCTCAACCTTCTGCAGCCGGTTGTTCAATTCTTTCTCTCTGGCCTGACCTTCCTGCCGCTCGGCCAGAGCGAGGGTGTGTGCTTTCTGCAGTTCATGATGGCGGGCTTCTTCGACTTCTCGCTGATGGATATACGCCCCTTTCTCCCTTTCCAGACGAGCCCTATCTGCGCTGACAGCGTCTTGTGCGGCTGCCGCAAGTCGCTCGGCTAGACTCTGCATGAGTACCTGCATCTCGTCCTCGATCGTAACCATGGGCGGGCGAGGTTCGGAGGCTGACAGCTCCTGGATGTAGCGCTGAATAGTGCTGTTCGAGCCGGTGTTGCCCAGCTCGATACGCACCGCCTGAATGCTTGGCGTTTCGCCACGTGCCAGCAGCGCATCGCGAGCTCGTTGTACTTGCGCCTTGTTGATTCCACCGCGTGCCATGTCCGCTCTCCGACGATTTCGTGGTGTATTTCGAGTATGGAATTACGCCTTTAAATTGGATAGGCACGGTCAAATCTGTCAGACGGAATGGCGTTCGAGAATCCTGATTTCTCAAACCCCAGCGCCAAAAATCGGCAGCCAGGGACCGGTTTGCAGCATGGGAGTCCCGCACCATGAGTGATCCCGAGCACTATCGTCAGGCGGCGCGGCGCGAGAGCACCAGCCGCCGCTATGCCCAGGTGGTCGACCATTTCGAAAGGGAGTGGGGAGGCTTTCTTCCGGCTACCCAGGCCAATGTCGCGCGCTACCTGGCCGAACATGCCGACCACTATTCACCTGGCACCTTGCGCACTCATCTAGCCGCCCTGGCGCGTTGGCACCAGCAGCACGGCTTTCCCGATCCGACCAAAGCCTTGGCAGTGCGCGAGGTGCTGCGCGGCATCCGCGCGTTGCACCCGCGTCCGCCACGACAGGCTGAGCCGGTGCAGCTTCAGGAACTGGAGGCGTGTATCGAGGCCTTGAGGCAAGAGGAACAGGTCGATCATGGTGTCGCGCGTCTGCGAGCATGCCGCGACCGTCTGCTGTTGTTGCTCGGGTTCTGGCGAGCCCTGCGGGCGGATGAACTGTGTCGCTTGCGTATCGAGTTCATCCAGCTTGAGCGAGGTCGGGGGTTGCGGTTGTTGCTACCGAGCAGCAAAACCGATCGGGCTAACTTGGGTCGTCACATGAGCGTGCCAGCACTCCACCGGCTCTGCCCGGTCCAGGCCTACGAAGACTGGTTGGCCTATAGCGGCTTGAGCGAAGGCCTGCTGCTGCGCAACGTAGATCGTTGGGGGCGCCTGGGCAGCGGGTTGCACAGCTACAGCGTGTCTCGCATTCTCCGGAGGGCATTCGAACGCAGCGGCCTGGAAGGGGATGGCTACAGTGGACATTCGTTGCGGCGAGGTTTTGCCACCTGGGCCAGCGCCAACCAGTGGAGTGCCAAGGCGCTGATGGATTATGTCGGCTGGCGTGATGTGCAGTCGGCCATGCGTTACGTCGAGGCGGACGCCCCGTTTGGCAACTGGCGGCGGTAAAGACGTTGACACCGGAAGCGAGGAGAGAGCCCTGGCGAAAAACGGCGGCAGGGCTTCAGGGCATTAAAACAGCTTGTAAGCGCGGTACAGAGTGAGGGCGATCCCCTCAAAGGCACGCGTGATGACAAAGACGCAAATGCAGGCAACAACATACGGCAGCGCGTGGCTGATACCCAGATCCGCGACGACCTGCTCAGTGGCCGTAATCAACTCGTTGCTTTTGATGGTGACCATCGCCATCACTGGTGGCAACAGGATCCCGGCGGCGATACGTTTCGGCAAGCTGGTGTGGTCATTGTCGAGAGGGGACTTCAGATAGTTCAAGCGAATCTCCTTCAATACGCAGGATTGCGTACCTCATGATTCATCAATCTGGGCCAAGGTGTTACTCAAAATCAGGGTGCGTTTTTCACTCTCAGCTAGTCTTGGTCGCATTGTCTTTGTGCTTGTCGCCATTTGCGAGCGGACCGTTCGGACATCCAGCGACCTTGTGAGATCGGGTAGGCGATGGTATCCAAGCCTTGAAGCCTAAGAGGGAACATGGCATGCATCAGGTTCTGGTGATTGATGACGCGGTTGTTTACGTCGAGCAGCTCGTTATGGCGCTCACGTCACATCACATCGTTGTTGTCAATTGCATCATGCGAGGGACGGCTGAGAAGCTGCGGCACGAAGCCGAACAGGTGATGAAGCAAAGCAAGAGTGAGGGGCCTTATGTCGACTACAACGAGTTCAAGATAACCGTTGAAGGTGAAGTATGGTTTGCTCCCACCATGGCTCATTCCGAACTCAATGACCTGAATCTTGACGATACCTGGAGTCTGGTGGAGCGCGCCATGCAGGTCTGGGTGTCACGTGGTCAAGCCAACCGCTTTCTCTATACCAATAGAGCACGCCACATCGTCGCCTCGTCGGGCTGACGCACTGATCTTCCAACGCCTAAAGCCCCGATCCATCGAGGCTTGTTGTAGCTAAATTCGCAGTTCTTCGGCGACTAGCGGGCAGGCGGGTTCTTGTCGATCCAGGCATTGGTGCCACTGTTGACTTGGGAGTAATAAAAGGAGCGTGTCAGCTCGGATACCCAGAGCTTGTCGTCGCTGTCCATGAATTTCCTGAGATGGTCATGCAGGCCTTTCGCGGTGCTGTTGTAGGCCACCAGCCAAAAGGACTCCAGTGAGCGATGCGCGCCGAGGCGGTTGAGTTCGTCGATCAGCAGCTTGTAGTTCTTGTTGTTTATGAGGTCGTACGACACGGTAAAGGTAGTCATCATTGGCTCCGAGTAGAACGTGTTCGTTGAAGTCGAAGGGCCGCTTGCTAAACAGCGGCCCGTTCAGGAGTTAGGTCCGGTCGATGGTGGTGGCGGTCGGACCGTAGGCCTTCACTGCGACGATCCCTTGGTCGCGGGCGGAGGTCGAACTGTAAATCTGGCTGGTGCCGATGATCTGATTGTTAGCGGCGCGCAGTACGAAATACGGGCGCTGGTTCTGTGCGATACGTTTGTCGTAATACTGGTCGTACGGCGAATGCGTTTTGCACGAGGCGATCCCGTTCTCGCAACCGGATTTCTGGATGTAGCCCTCACTCGCGAGAATGATTTCGCCATTCGGCGCTTTCAGGTGGAAGTAATACTGGTTGTTCTGGGTGGAGCGGAAGATCTCATAATGTGCTGCCATGTGAACCTCGGATCAGTTGCGGATTAATTGAACAAGCGCCGCGTTGGCGCATGTTTCAGGGGCCGTGATTGGCTTGAACTGAAGGCTACGTAAGGAGTCGTTAGAGGGGTAGGCGCCAACAATTGGATCCATTACCAGGCGTTTGCTCCTCCACCGCATCGCGAGTTTTTACGAGCCAAGGCAAGTTTTCAGGCTCAAACGTGAGTAAACACTCACGTTGGTGCGCAGCGGCGGGGGTTGTAAAACTGCTACCCTAGCCCCATATGCGCACGAGGTAACAAGCATGAAAAAAATCGCCATCATTGAAGACTCTCCTGACACGAACAATGCCCTTGCTGGGTTCTGCAAAAGCATTGGCAAGGACATTGAGGTTCACCAATTCTTTGATAGAGAAACCGCCGAGAAGGCAATTGTAGAAACTGCATTTAGTTTGATTGTTCTAGATATCGAGCTGCCGCCGGAGAAAAACGCTGGCGTTGGAATACTTCGAACTAACATAAGTCATCACAAGTCGCCGGTTATGGTGGTCTCCGGGCTGGATGCCTCTTTATACCGTGGTGTCATGCGTCAGCTAGATGTCTGGGACTACATGGAAAAGCCTATTCCTCCGGATGGGCAAGAGTTTGTCGAACTGGTATTGCAAGTGCTTAGGGCGCAGACTGCACCGAGTGGAGAAGATAAGGAAGCGCTGATCACTTACGACCAGTCCACGGGAAGAATGCGTTTCAAGAATAAAGCACTGAATATTCCACAGACGGCCAAGAATATTCTCTGGCGACTTTATGAGCGTCGAGGCTCTTACGTTCCATACGCCGATTTTTTCGAGTTAGTGAAGTCCGGCCGAAATCCAGAAGCTATTCGCCAACACGTTAAGAATATACGTGACGCATTGGAAGACGTGAGTGAGTCACCGGATCATGTGGTTGTAATCAGGATGAAAGGTGTGCAATGGCAAGACTGCGTCAATCCTTAAGTAAATTAGGAGGAAATCTTTACCGGGCCAAGGCTCGGGTGCTCATCGTGGGCGTCATGACCGGTATGGTGTTGCTGGTGTTCTTTGGTACGATTGCAGTACTGCGGTTCAGCTACATATCAGTAGCGCAGCAATATCAGGCAGCCATTCAAAGAACGTTGCAGCGTGTCACGGCTGAATTCGAAGGTTTGGAGGGGGATATTGCCTTTTCTAACTTCGGAGAGCAATCTTCAGACGGGCGCGGTGTACCGGTGGCAAAATTGCCCCTTGAGTTTATTAATGTCAAGCCTGGCCATGTTGACGACCTTAAGCCGCTTTTAGGTTGCAGCTTCAAGACCTTGCGGGATCCTCGCAATCAGCTGTGCGCCGGGGTACTAGAAAATCGCTATTATGGTGCGTTGGTGTATCTTCGTGGCACTTTCCACGTCGACAGCGAGCTGACTTCACCGACGTATGCGAAATCTCCCTTTACGGCCCACCACTTCAGCGTGGCAGTGACCGCACGAGGGCGCACGAGCCATTTTGTCGCTAGCTTCGATCCGGTGCGCCGCGCGGAAGCTTCGACTGCGAAGCTGTTCTCACCAGCGTGGAGCATTGCTGGTTTCAAAACCACCAAGCAAGGGGCCAACGATTTTACTCGTGAGCGCGATATCAAGGGACGCATTCTGGCGCACCTGACCCCTTCAGGATCTATCAGTAGCTACGAGTTCATTCTTCAATTGCCGCTTTACGCCTATATGGAAGCGTCTGAAGCGCAGAGCACCTGGCCTCCTGAAGACATTTCTCAAGCGAGGGTCGCATTGAAATTGCTTGGACCTGTCGGTGGCGGTCAAGGCGAAGTGCTCATGAATGGCTTGGAAGTCAGCGAGCGACCTGTTTTCTCGTTTGAGTCTATGTCGCAGTATTTGTCACCAGGAGAAAGTCTTCGCTTCATTACCTCTCCCGAAAGTAAGCCTATTGAGGTGTTCGCAGGTAGCCATAATGGTCGCAATGAAAACCGTTCGTTGCTGGCACAGCTGACCAACGCCGTCGTTGAGCTCGTGACGCCCGCAATTGCCACTAATAGATCTACCGTGCTCTCCAATGGCGGCAGGATAGAGCTGAGCGGAAACCCTGCTCTGGTACTGGGCGGGTGGAGCGCGGCGGCAAAAGCGATTCTGGTGTTTGCAGCGGTTCTCGGCACTCTCCTGATAATCAGTGGCTTTGTCTTCTATCGCTATGTTCTGGCGCCTCTGAACAAGGTTAGGCGTAACACCATCTACATGCGAGGACGTTTCTCGGATGCGGACGATTTCAAGTTACCGTACGTGATCTCTAATCGGTATGACGAAGTGGGCGTGCTATGGGCCAGTATTGAAGACTTGCACAAGTCGATTACCACGTATGGGCGAGAAGCGTTGGAGAACGCCAAGAAAGAAAGCGATACTCTTCGCGCCATAGGCCATGAAATCAGATCACCCTTGCAAGAGTTATTGATACGTCACAGTAAGCCTGACGACCCAAGTGCGAAGAGCCTTAAGAGAATTTCGTATGCTTTGAAAATGCTCTCCGGTAACTCTGCGGGGCAAAGTTCGGGAAAGTCGCTTGGTCCCAAGGAGGCGATCAGCGCATCTCGTGGTCACCTCACTAAGGAGAATGTGGTCGAGTACTTGGAAAATGCTGCTGAATCAAGCGGGGGAGCTATTAAATTTTTTCGCTCTTTCGAATCATTGTACGTCAGTGCCGACGGCGACATGTTGGAAGCGTCACTGACGGCAATCTTGAATAACGCGAAAGAGTTTCGAAATGAGGGAACAGAAATTACCCTGAAGGTATTCGCTGACGCAAGCTGGGCGCTGATTGAGGTGGGTAACCAGGGGCCACACATCCCTTTTTATCCGATTGATGAAATCTTTGAGTACGGCGTGAGCAGTCGTGACTCCAGCGATGAGCATCAGGGATTGGGTCTGTTCGTTGCCAAGCAATATATAAAAAAAATGGGCGGCGATGTTCACGTCAAAAACGTTAGAGATGGGGTGAGATTTGCAATAAAACTCGCTAGGGCGCATTGAATTCCTCCCCCAGTATCTATAGAGCGTCGACGTCTAACGCTGTCCTCGGTGAAGTGGCTTTCCCTTTCGACCCGTTTGCTTTGGGCAGGACCCGGATCGATTGGCGTGGCCCTCCGCTCGCGGTAGTACAGTGATGTTCATCTGCTGAAGGGAAGAACTTGGACTGGTTACTTCTGTCTTGGCTTGGCCAGGCGCGCCGGGTGCACAGGTAGCAGTGCTACCTATGCAGTCCAATCCAGCGGATAGGGCTTGCGACCACCGCCAGCCTTTGGGTAATGAAGCTCGACCAGTGCCACCAGTCCGCTCCACGGAACGACTTGCTCCATCTCGGCTAGGAAGCTCTCTCGACGGGGCTGCTTACGTTTGCCGGCATACTCGAAATCGGAGAAGTTCATCTGACTCATGGGACTGGCTGTTGCTCGTGGCGGGAGTGATGGGCTATTTCAGCACGGCGGGCGGGCGCTGTGCTGAAACTTGATCGGAGGATTCCTAGCGCTTGGCATGATGCCTGGAAGCGCTCACGAAATGAGCCTGACAGCGGAGGCTTTGGATCTCGCCGTGGCACTTGTCATGGCTATGCAGATCATTAGGATGCTGTTGATCCAAGCGGTAACCTTGCCGTTGTACAGTTGGATGGACCGTCGCTGCGCGGATGTTGAAAATCGGCAGTTGGTCTGATGGAGTGCGGCACTGCCTAAAGATGCCCTGCAAGTTCATGCATCCTATTGAACTGGTGCTTATTAGCCTAAGGAATGAACGGAGGATATATGGCGGATGAACTAGGTCGTGACAGTCTTGAGCAATCGATTAGTTCAACTTGTAAACGCGTTGTGGCAGAAAATTTTGGGGCCCTGCTCAAAGGGGTACCACTGTTTATAGGTTTTCTGATTTATTTCATTTATTTCTGCCAGATCTCATTTTTTCCAAGTGTCGACCTTTTTGCTCTAACTTCTCTTCTCGTCTCCGCTTTTCTGATGGGGGCGGCTTTAATTGTTGTGGTTTCGTTAGGGTTGTTTTTCCCGGGTTGGAGCTGGGCCGACACGTGTATAAAAAAAGAAAATAGTATTGGCACTTATTTTTTTGGGGCTACAGGCATGGACGGGATGACAGCCTCCCGATTTATGCTCATCTGGTTTGCCCTGCCGCTGTTGCTTAATACCGTTCTTTCGGTGTTGTCGTGGAAGTCTCATGATGAGAGTTGGAGTGTGACGGCGATTTTCATAGTCATACCTCTTGCGTTACCGGTGGTCTTTGGCGGATGGCTTAAGAAAGTGTCCGGCGGTACGTGGTCTCAAATTATAAACTACATAGTTTTTACTTGGCTGAGCTTGTTGTGTACCAATGTCGCGTGTTTCATAATTGGTTTCACTTTCCTTAGTTCGTTCGAGGATTGGAACGGTCGAGTTTCGCCAGAGGCTGCGGTAGTGGGATGGTCTTTGGGTAGCTTAATCGTTCTGGCCAATGCCGCAGCATCAAGGCTATCACTGCGTGCTGGGCTAGCAGCGAGCCTGTGTTTGGCGGTCATTGCTCTAGTAGCAATGCGAGGCACAGTCGTGTTTCCCGCTCGAATGATGGCAATTTTGGGGGTGGGGCACTATCAATCCCAAAAGGTTCTTCTCAAGAAAGAAACCTGCGAAACGCTCAGTAACAGTATCCCTCTTGTCGATGGGTGTGCTATTTCCAAGCCTTGGGTGGTTTGGGGGGTAGGAGATGTGTTTAAGCTAAGAGTCGCAAAGGGTGTTTCTTCCGAGAGCACTATATCGAGACCATGCGGTCCTCATGGTGGCGCCTGCCAGGAACTGATACTGGCTAAAGAGTCAGTTGTCGCGATCATTAAATAAGTTGCTATGATTTGATGGTGCTGATTGTGTATAGCGATGATTTCTAATAGTATAGATAGAAAACCGCACTGGATGACTACAAAACCAGTTTCTGTTGGTTTTGCTATGCACACAAATACCTTTGGTCTCACCGTGCGGTCGAGGGCAAATAATGGTGAAGTGCCCGCCCCGGTTGGGGCGGGTAAGGTTGGGCATCTTCCAGCCAAGCTGTACGTGTCGCTACTTCATTAAAGTAAAGCGAGCGAGGCGCGTTGGGATCACCAACCCTCATAAGCTTTTCTTCGGGTTTTCATGCTACTACGCCACGTGATCAGGCTTTCAATGTCTGACAGCAGTTCCTCGCTTTCAGGGATCGCTGCAGGTGTTTCGGATGATTGGCTGTGCTCGAAGAAGCTGTACTTTGTCATCAAGGTGTCGATGGTCCTCAACTCATCCACGAGCATATTCTGCAGAGGGCTGAGTTTGTTCATCGTTGTGACGCTTCTGCGGTGTCGAATAACGACACCATTCAGTAGGTCTTCCTCCACTGATCGCTCAAGTAGTTTTCGGAAGTCGCTACAAATGCCCTGTGCCAGGGCTTTGTAGGTTGCCGCCCCCCCGGTTTCCGCCGCTTTGTTAGCCGCTTGAAGGCGGTTCTTCAAGATATTGCTGGCAGCGGAGGTATTGCTGTTCCAAGTTTCCGGATCGGCGAGTTGTCCTGCGGCGTTCGCGAACGACTCGATGCAAAGAGAGCGGTAGTGCTGTTTTCTCCAGGTATCACCAGCCTTTTTGGCGACGTCTTCCATCGCGCCATAAAGCGACAACCGGTGAGTGAATACGATCACCTGCCTGGTCCTGGCCAGTTCGCCCAAACGACATGCGACGAGCCATTCGAAATCATGATCGAGCGAGGAGATAGGATCATCAAATATGAAGGGTGCAGATCCGGGTTTGTCTGCTACATCCGCCAAGAACGCAGCGAGGGATATAATCCGCCGCTCTCCCTCGCTGAGCACCGATTCAGGAGTGTTCTGACCATGGACCACACCGCGCAAGCGCAGTTGATGAAGAACCTTTCCGCCACGGGTTTTACTTTTGACCAGTTCGACACGAATCCTCTTGGCGCCCAGCCGCTCAAGCTCATCATTGAACCGGGCCGTATAGGCCTCGGTGACCGCGACCTCCGCAACTTCCGTTGCTTTTAGAGAGACACGGCGTGAACTCGCCAGGGTTTTCCATCCTTCATATTCCTTGATTCTCTGCAACCGAGCGACCTCGTCGCGCACTGCCTGACTCTGTTGAGATACCCATTGCTTCGCTTCGAGAGCCAGTTTCTCTTGCTGTGCTTTGGTTCGGTCAAACTCCCGGGCATCGAGATCGAATTGAGCAGCTTGAGCTTCTAGATCATTCATGTAGGACCGCAACGTTTCAACGGCCTGGGCGCTGTTCTCGGCAGGCTGAGCGGTATCAATCAACTCTTCTGTGAGGAGTCGGTCGCGGCATTCGCCGACGCGATTCCAGAATTTTTGAAGATAGCTTTTCCAGCTCTCGTGCTGGAGCTTGCCTGCCTCGAACTGCGTTTGAATTTGTTGCTCGTTTTGCTGCGTAGGAAGGCGTGCCAGTGCACCTTTGTAAGCTGCTTCGGCTGTTTGGGCTGCTGTTTCGAGTTCCCCCTTCACAAAATCTTCCAGATTTTGGAGCCGTTTCTGGGCAGCAGGTGCAAGAGGCTGCTGGCACAGGAGGCACTGAGCGTCATCTGTTACAGGAAACAGAGCGTCCGGATAGGGAATCTGTGAGTAGGCTCGGGCTGCGTTCCACATAGCCCGCCACGTTTCCGATCCTACACCTTCCAGACCGTCGTCTTTGGTCTTAGCAAATTCCTTGGCCGCTGCTCGCTTTTTGTCGGCATCCTGACGAAGTTGACGCAGAAAATTGATGTTGTCCGGTGAGTAAGCAACCGATGCTTGCGTGAGCGACTGTACGATCAGTTGCACCTGCTGTTTGGTGCTCCGCTTTTGCTTAGCAGCTGTAGACGGATCTTCTACTTTGAGCCTTTCCGTCAAATTATCAATTTGCTTCTGGTGCTCTTCCGTCCAACCGAGCAGTGCTTCCAGCGCAGTGTTGTTGAGTTTTTCAAGCGTTTTATAGTTCAGCCCCGCCGGAGTTTGCGCGTAGGCCAAGGGGAGGTTGGGGAGCTTGCTCACCAAGGCGGCTTGCTCAGAAACAAGGCGATTCTTGATCTGTTCAACGGCGCTAGCCAACTGTTCGAAGAGCGATACCACGCGCGGGATGTAGGTCGCTGAGCTCTCGGTACGTAGGTAGTGCCCCGCCTCATCGCTGTCAAAAATGTCGATATGTTGAAGTGCTTCGATTGGTGCAGATCCAACCTGCCATTCTGAGTTGACCAAGGTCTCGTTGTAGTAAAAGTCGATAAGGCACTTTTGCTCGACGGGTGCTGGGAGGAAGACGTTCGCCTTGAGTTCGACCGCCCGGGGTTTGCCGGATATGTGCTTGAGAATCCTGGTGTAGCTGGACTTGCCCGAACCGTTGTGGCCGTAGATAACGGTGAGGTTTCCTGAGCCAAACGTTAGAGGGGAGCGAAGAAGCAGGCTTTCGATCCCGACCACATCATTGATGCTGGCTAGCCGTAGGGTGCTGCCTTGCAACTGAGCCTCTGTTAAGCCTGCAAATTTCCTCTCCTTTTTTATCAGGCGGCCGGCAGGTGACTTGATTGCCGTCACCAGTTCATCCAGGTCGGTGCCCGCGAGTTGCCCCTGGTTAATCAGACGTTCAGCAGCGTTCTGCAGCCAGTCCTGTTGTTCCCAGAGCCAATCGCGAACCATCGCATGCACATCCATTGCCGTCTCCCAGCCATGAAGTAGGTGCATGAACGCTAGCAAATGTATGGCGATACGCCATTTTCACAGTCCTACCGCTTGTGACGAGAGGAACTCATCGGCGGGCGTGCCGGCAGACGGGTGAGGTATTGAGCTCCTTGAGGGCATCCACCGAACTCAGCTTCTAGCCTCTAAAAAGCATTTCATGGATCGCACTATTTTGGTGCATTCGTTCTCATTTTGAATGACCACGTTCTCATTTTGAGTGAACCTCAAGGGGCCAAAGTACTGACTCCCACCTTTCGCAGCGCAACACCCTGATTTAATATACCCGCCAGTATAAATATTCGAAGCACCCTTCGCGAAAGGTCATTTCCCATGTTGCGCCATGCCTTGCCCGTCGCTTTGCCCGCCGTTCTGGTCGCGCTGCTGTCCGCCTGCGGGCAGGAAAGCGCTCCACCCACCGTCATCCGTCCCGCCATGGTGGTGCAGCCGCAACCGGCATCGGCGGCGGTCGACAGCTACCCCGGCGAGGTGCGCGCGCGCTTCGAGCCGGAGCTGGCGTTCCGTATCGGCGGCAAGGTGAGCAAGCGCCTGGTGGAGGAGGGGCAGCGGGTCAAGGCCGATCAGCCGCTGGCCGAACTGGATCCGCAGGACGTGCGCCTGCAACTGGAAGCGACCCGCGCCCAGGTCGCCGCCGCCGAGGCCAATCTGAACCTGGTGCAGGCCGAGCGCGATCGCTACAGGAAGCTGCTCGACCGGCAGATGGTCAGCCATTCCCAGTACGACAACGCGGAAAACCTCTACCGCGCCGGCCAGGCACGGCTCAAGCAGGTGCGCGCGGAGTTCGACGTGGCCGGCAACCAGGCAGGCTATTCGGTGCTGCGCGCGTCCCAGGATGGCGTGGTGTCCAAGCGCCAGGTGGAGGTCGGTCAGGTGGTCGCCGCCGGGCAGACCGTGTTCACCCTCGCCGCCGATGGCGAGCGCGAGGTGCTGATCAGCCTGCCGGAGCAGAATTTCGGCCGCTTCGCCGTGGGCCAGGCGGTGACCGTGGAGCTCTGGTCGCAACCGGGGCAGCGCTTCGACGGGCGCATCCGTGAGCTGTCGCCCGCCGCCGATCCGCGCTCGCGCACCTTCGCCGCGCGCATCGCCTTCAACACCGGCAAGGTCCCGGCCGAGCTGGGCCAGAGTGCCCGGGTGTTCATCCAGCATGCCGAGCAGATTCCCCTGGCGGTGCCGCTCTCGGCGCTCACCGCGGAGAACGGCCAGACCTACGTCTGGCGCGTCGACGCCAACAACACCCTGCAGCGCACCGCGGTGCGGGTCGGTGCCTACGGCCAGGACAGCGTGCCGGTGCTCGAAGGCCTTAGCGCCTCCGACTGGGTGGTCGCCGCCGGCGGCCACGTGCTGCACGAGGGACAACAGGTACGGCCGGTGGACCGGTCCAATCGTACGGTGAATCTGGCGGCCAAGGAGTAAGTCCCGATGGGTTTCAACCTTTCCGCCTGGGCCCTGCGCAATCGGCAGATCGTGCTGTTCCTGATGCTCCTGCTGGCGATCGTCGGGGCGCTGTCCTACACCAAGCTCGGCCAGAGCGAAGACCCGCCGTTCACCTTCAAGGCCATGGTCATCCGTACCCTGTGGCCGGGTGCCAGCGCCGAGGAAGTCTCGCGCCAGGTCACCGAACGCATCGAAAAGAAGCTGATGGAGACCGGTGAGTACGAAAAGATCGTCTCGTTCTCGCGCCCCGGTGAGTCACAGGTCACCTTCATGGCCCGCGACTCCATGCACTCGGCGGATATCCCCGAGCTCTGGTACCAGATCCGCAAGAAGACGGCGGACATCCGCCACTCCCTGCCGCCGGGTATCCAGGGGCCGTTCTTCAACGACGAATTCGGGACCACCTTCGGCAATATCTACGCGCTGACCGGCAAGGGCTTCGACTACGCCGTGCTCAAGGACTACGCCGACCGGGTGCAGATCCAGCTGCAACGGGTCAAGGACGTGAGCAAGGTGGAGCTGCTCGGCCTGCAGGACGAGAAGATCTGGATCGAGCTGTCCAACACCAAGCTGTCCACCCTCGGCCTGCCGCTGGAAGTGGTGCAGAAGGCCCTGGAGGAACAGAACGCGGTGAGCACCGCGGGCTTCTTCGAGACCGCGAGCGAGCGTTTGCAACTGCGGGTCACCGGACGTTTCGACAGTGTCGAGCAGATCGAGCAGTTCCCCATCCGCGTCGGCGAGCGCACCTTCCGCATCGGCGATGTGGCCCAGGTGCATCGCGGCTTCAACGATCCACCCGCGCCGCGCATGCGCTTCATGGGCGAGGACGCCATCGGCCTGGCGGTGTCGATGAAGGCCGGCGGCGACATCCTGGTGCTGGGCAAGGCCCTGGAAACCGAGTTCGCCCGCGTCGCCAACAACCTGCCGGCGGGCATGGAGCTGCGCAAGGTCTCCGACCAGCCGGCGGCGGTGAAGACCGGGGTGGGCGAGTTTGTCCGGGTCCTGGTGGAAGCGCTGGCCATCGTCTTGCTGGTGAGCTTCTTCTCCCTCGGCATGCGCACCGGCCTGGTGGTGGCCCTGGCGATTCCGCTGGTGCTGGCGATGACTTTCGCCACCATGTATTACCTGGGCATCGGCCTGCACAAGATTTCCCTCGGGGCGCTGGTGCTGGCCCTGGGCTTGCTGGTGGACGACGCGATCATTGCCGTGGAGATGATGGCGATCAAGATGGAGCAGGGGTTCGACCGGCTCAAGGCGGCCAGCTACGCCTGGACCAGCACGGCCTTCCCCATGCTCACCGGCACCCTGATCACCGCGGCGGGCTTCCTGCCCATCGCCACCGCGCAGTCCGGCACCGGCGAATACACCCGCTCGATCTTTCAGGTGGTGACCATCGCCCTGCTGGCCTCGTGGATCGCCGCGGTGGTGTTCGTGCCTTATCTGGGCGAGCGCCTGCTGCCGGACCTGGCCAAGCTGCATGCGAAGAAACACGGCACCACCGATGATGGCGAGACCGACCCGTATGGCACGCCGTTCTACCAGCGCATCCGGGGTCTTGTCGGCTGGTGCGTGCGCCGGCGCAAGACGGTGATCGTGGCGACCGTGGCGCTGTTCGTCGGCAGCGTCATGAGTTTCCGTTTCGTCGAGCAGCAGTTCTTCCCGGCGTCCGGGCGTCTCGAACTGATGGTCGACCTGAAGCTGGCCGAGGGCGCCTCGCTGAGCAACACCGCGGTGCAGGTCAAGCGTCTGGAAGAAATGCTCAGGCAGCGCGAAGGCATCGACAACTACGTGGCCTATGTCGGCACCGGCTCGCCGCGTTTCTACCTGCCGTTGGACCAGCAACTGCCGGCGGCCAGCTTCGCGCAGTTCGTCGTCCTGGCAAAAACCATCGAGGACCGCGAGGTCCTGCGTACCTGGCTGATCGATACGCTGAACGAGCAGTTCCCCGATCTGCGCTCGCGGGTCACCCGTCTGGAGAACGGTCCGCCGGTGGGCTACCCGGTGCAGTTCCGCATCACCGGCGAACATATCGAGGAAGTCCGCGCCCTGGCGCGCAAGGTGGCGGCCAAGGTCCGCGAGAACCCGCATGTGGCCAACGTCCACCTGGACTGGGAAGAGCCGAGCAAGGTGGTCTACCTGAACGTCGATCAGGACCGCGCCCGCGCCCTTGGCGTGAGCACCGCCGCCCTGTCGCGTTTCCTGCAGAGTTCGCTGACCGGCAGCAGCGTCAGCCAGTACCGCGAGGACAACGAGCTGATCGAGATCCTGCTGCGCGGCACCGAGCAGGAGCGTACCGAACTCGACCACCTGGCCAGTCTCTCGGTGCCCACCGACAACGGCCGCAGTATCGCCCTGTCGCAGGTGGCGACCCTGGAGTACGGTTTCGAGGAAGGCATCATCTGGCACCGCAACCGCCTGCCCAACGTCACCGTGCGCGCCGACATCTACGGCAAGGACCAGCCGGCGACCCTGGTCAAGCAGATCCTGCCGACCCTGGAGCCGGTCCGCGCGCAGTTGCCGGACGGCTATCTGCTGGAGGTCGGTGGTACGGTGGAAGACTCGGCGCGCGGACAGAACTCGGTGAACGCCGGCGTGCCGCTGTTCGTCGTGGTGGTGCTGACCCTGCTGATGCTGCAGCTGCGCAGTTTCTCGCGCACGGCCATGGTCTTCCTCACCGCGCCGCTGGGCCTGATCGGCGTGGTGCTGTTCCTGATGGTGTTCCGCCAGCCGTTCGGCTTCGTCGCCATGCTCGGGACCATTGCCCTGTCGGGGATGATCATGCGCAACTCGGTGATCCTGGTGGATCAGATCGAGCAGGACATCGCGGCTGGACTGGGTCGCTGGCAGGCGATCATCGAGGCCACGGTGCGGCGTTTCCGGCCGATCGTGCTGACCGCGCTGGCGGCGGTACTGGCGATGATTCCGCTGTCGCGCAGCGTGTTCTTCGGCCCGATGGCGGTGGCGATCATGGGTGGGTTGATCGTGGCGACGGCGTTGACCTTGCTGTTCCTGCCGGCGTTGTATGCGGCGTGGTTCAGGGTCAGGAAGGAAGAGTGAATATGACGCGGACCCTGCAGGAGCGGGTCCGCGTCGTTCTTTCTATTAGCGGATCAGATCAGAGCGCGCCGAAGACCTTCTTCGCCAGGCTGGTGGCCGCCGCCGCCGGGTTCTCGCGGATACTGGCTTCCTGCTTGCCGATCATCTCGAACAGGCCATTGAGCGCCTGCTCGGTCACGTAGCCCTCGATATTGGCGCTCTTCTGATCGACCACGCCGAAGGCCGCGGCCTGGCCGGCGAACTGGTTGTATTTCTGCGCCACGCCCACCTTGTCGGTGGCCGCCTTGACGATGGGCAGGAACTTCTCGCGGATCTGCTCGCGGCTGGTCTTGCTCAGGTACTGGGTCGCGGAGTCGTTGCCGCCGCTGAGAATGCCCTTGGCATCGTCCACGGTCATCTTCTTCACGGCGTCCAGCAGGATTGCCTGGGCTTGCGGCACGGCGGCCTCGGCAGCCTTGTTCATGCTGGTTTCCAGCTCCTCGACCTGGGCGCCCATGCCGAACTGCTTCATCTTCTTCGCCGCCTTGCCGAGGTTGCCCGGCAGTTCGATGCGCACCTCGGGGTCATTGCTGAAGCCGCCGGGCTTGCCCAGTTGCTTGACGGCGATCTGCGCGCCCTGGCTGAGGGCATCCTTGAGGCCGCCCGCGGCATCTTTCTGGCTCAGGTCGCCAAGGGACAGGGCCATGGCACTGGCGGACAGCAGCAGGCCGGCGCACAGGCCGGTGAAGGTGAGGGTACGGCGGAACATGGTGGCATCCTTGATCGAAACGGGTGAACGAAAGAATCAGCGAACCGCGTCAACCCTGATGCGCAGCGGTTGCGGATCGCTGCCGTCGAGTTTAACGCTGTGCTGCTCGGTGTTGATGAACAACAGCTTGCCCTCCAGCTCGATCCGCGCGCTCACCGCATAACGGTGGCCAGGCTTGAGCTGGGCAGGGTCGTAGGACAGATGGAAGGGCAGCGGCACCTGGCCCTTGACCGGACCGTTCTGGCTGGCGAGGGTCACTGCCGGGGCGTCGGCCAGGGAGATGTCCTGCAGGGCGACATTCAGGGTCGCGCTCGGTGGCAGGGCGATACGTTGCAGGTAGAACACTTCGCCATCGAGGCTGGCTTTGTTGGCGGGGCTGTGGCTGGAACAGGCGGCGAGCAGCGAGGCGCAGCACAGCAGGAAGAGTTTTTTCATGAGGTCTCCGGATCTGAATGCCGGCTGGTGGCCGGCATTCAGGACTTTAGCGGATTTTATGGTAGCCGACGTCCTCACATTCTGTAGGAAACGTCTGGCAGAGGGTCATGCCTCCGTGGGTTGGTCGCTACTGCTGTGCTCGTCGCGGTGCAAGGCCACCTGGCGAATCGACAGGCGCACCTCCGCCGACAGCACCCGTTTGGCCGCGCCCTCGGCCAGTTCGCCGAGTTTCTCGTGGAAGCCCAGCCGGCCCGCTTCGTCGGGGCGCAGGACGTTCTGCTCCACCAGGGTCTGGATGAAGTGGCGGAACAGGCTCTTGTCGAAGAATTCCGGGGCGTTCAGGCCATGCAGGATCGACAGGCGCTGGGCCATGATCACGCAGAGGTCTTCCAGCTCCTCGGCGCTGAGGCTGTGCTGGCCGCTGTTGAGCAGCAGCGCGGTGGCCATGTAGAAGCGCTGCAGGGTCTGGGTGATGGCCCGGGCCAGCAGGGTCAGCAGGACGAACTGCCGCGAACTCGGTGCCGGGCGCAGGTACACGCCGTTTTCCTCGCGCAGCAGGCCCTGTTCGACGAAGGCCGCCAGCCACTGGTCGATCACCGCATCCAGTTCGTCCAGCTCCCAGCGGATGAACAGCTCCGATTGCAGGTACGGGTAGAGGGCGCGGGTGTAACGCAGGATCAGCTCGCGACTCATCCGCGAGCTGCTCTGGAAGAAGCTCGCCAGCAGCGCCGGCAGGGCGAAGATGTGCAGGACGTTGTTGCGGTAGTAGGTCATCAGCACCGCGTTCTGCTCGTCCAGGTACAGGATGCGCCCGAGGGCATCACGCTGCTCGGCCAGCAGGTCCATGCCGCGGACATGGCCGATCAGGGCCAGGCCGTCGCCTTCCGGCAGGGTGGTGTGGGGCGAGTACGGCACCTGGCGCAGCAGGGCCAGGTACAGATCCAGTACCCGGGTCAGGGCGCGCTCGTCGAGGGCCAGGCGGCTGGTGGAGAGCAGGGCCAGGGCCACCAGGTTGACCGGGTTGATCGCCGCCGCTTCGTTCAGGTGACGGGCGACTTTCTCACCCAGGCGCGAGGTAGTTTCGTTCAGCCAGCTCGGACGGAACTGCGGGGCCAGTTGCTGTTCGCGCCAGCCGGGTTGCTGCTGGTCGAGGAACTGGTTGAGGCGGATCGGCTCGCCGAAGTTCACCGAGACCTGGCCGAAGCGCTGCTTGAGTGCGCCGAGGACCTTGAAGATGTCGAAGATCGACTCCTTCTTCTTGCTCGCGCCGCGCAGTTCGCCGAGGTAGGTACGGCCTTCCAGGACCCGCTCGTAGCCGATGTACACCGGGACGAAGACGATCGGCGTGCGCGACGAGCGCAGGAAGCTGCGCAGGGTGATCGCCAG
The DNA here is from genome assembly GCF_032621685.1 of Pseudomonas sp. zfem002. Lineage (NCBI taxonomy): Bacteria > Pseudomonadati > Pseudomonadota > Gammaproteobacteria > Pseudomonadales > Pseudomonadaceae > Pseudomonas > Pseudomonas sp. zfem002. The sequence goes on from NZ_JAVYJH010000020.1 coordinate 97,556, forward strand.
CATGCCGGTCTTCGGCTGCAGCATGCGCCCGGTGCGCGAGCGCCCGCCTTCGACGAAGTACTCCACCGGGAAGCCCTTGGTGAACAGGGTGTGCAGGTATTCGTTGAACACCGCGGTGTACAGTGGATTGCCCTTGAAGGTGCGGCGCATGAAGAAGGCCCCGCCACGGCGCAGCAGGCCGCCGATCACCGGCATGTTGAGGTTGATCCCGGCGGCGATGTGCGGCGGGGTCAGGCCGTTGCGGAACAGCAGGTAGGAGAGCAGCAGGTAGTCGATATGGCTGCGGTGGCAGGGCACGTAGATCACTTCGTGACCGGGGGCGATGCCCTGCACCTGCTCGATATGGTTGACCTTGATGCCGTCGTAGATCTTGTTCCAGAACCAGCTCAGCACCACTTCGAGGAAGCGGATCGCCGTGTAGGTGTAGTCCGAGGCGATCTCGTTGCCGTACTTCAGCGCCGTGGCCTCGGCCTTGGCCAGCGGGATCTTCTCGCGTTCGGCCTCGTCGAGGATTGCCTGGCGCACCAGCGGGTCGTGCACCAGGCCCTTGACCAGATTGCGTCGGTGCGAGATGTCCGGGCCGATGACCGCGGTCTTGAGGTTGCGGAAATGCACGCGCAGCAGGCGCTGGGCCATGCGCACGGTGCGTTCGTGACCCTTGTTGTGCCCGACCAGTTCGCGCAGGTGGATCGGCGCGGAGAACTGCACGCGGGTCTTGCGCCCGAGGATGAGGATGGTCAGCAGGCGGCGCAGGCGTCCGGTCACTGCCCAGCTGTCGGCGAACAGCAGTTTCCACGGACTCGACTCGCTGGCCGGCGATTGTCCCCAGAACACACTGACCGGAATGATCTGCGCGTCCTGCTCCGGTTGTTGGCTGACCGCACTGACCAGGCGCCCCAGCGTCGGCGGCGCGCCGCGCTTGTACTGGCGACCGAGCCAGTCCGGCTCCGGGGTCAGGTAGAAGAACGCGGCCGGCTCCATCAGGTTGCCGACGGCCACGGGCAGCACCGGGCGCGGCAGCCCCGCTTTGGTGCATTCGCGGTCGAGCACGGCCAGATCGGTCAGCGAGGGCGCCTGGATCGCGTAGAACACCGGGCGGCTGCGGTCCAGGTTGAGGGTGAAGGAGGACTGGTTGATGGTCTCGGAGCGAACCCACAGGTACAACAGTCGGCGCAGGGCGCCGAAGATCAGGCGGCGCAAGGGAGAACGGGTCATACGGAGTGTGCTCTGGAAAATGGGACGCAAGTACAGACAGCGGGCAAGTGTGCCGTATCCGCGCAAGTTGAGCAAAAACCGGCCTGGTCATGAAAATTAATTTATGTCTGTCTTATACTCGGTCCGCCCCTTGCAGGGATTTTCCGCAAGCGGCGTACGCAGAGGCGAAAATCCCCTGCAGACAAGGCGAGTCCAAAATAAAAATCCGGAGTGTTACAGATGTCGTCTCGTGAGACTGGAAGTGTGAAATGGTTCAATGATGCCAAGGGCTATGGCTTCATTCAGCGTGAGGGCGGGGCGGACGTTTTCGTTCACTACCGTGCGATTCGTGGCGAGGGTCACCGTACCCTGCTCGAAGGGCAACAGGTTGAATACAGCCTGACCCAGGGCCAGAAGGGCCTGCAGGCCGAGGATGTAGTCGGTCTCTGAGGGGATGGCTACAGGCTGCGGGCCGACCGTGGGCGTCCGCAGCCTGTAGCTGGAGATCAGGTTCTCCAGGTGATTTCTTCTTCGCCGTCGGCACTGATGCGGATCCAGCGGTCGGCGTCTTCTTCCCCTTCTTCCTCGACCCAGCTACCCGGGGCGCAGCGCACTTCGACGTTCAGCGCGGCATGGGCGGCGCGGGCACAGGCGATGTCGTCTTCCCACGGGGTCTTGTCACTTTCCAGGTAAAGACTGTTCCATTTTCCTACGGCCTTGGGCAGCCAGGTAACAGGAATGTCACCGGCCGTGCACTTGAAGGTCTGGCCTTTCTGCTTCCACTCGCTGCACGGACCGAGGGCGGCCTCCAGCCAGGCGGCGATCTGTTTGTGGTCGACGTCGGCGTCCTTCAGGTAGATCTCGATATCGGGTTGGCGCATGGGGATTCTCCGGGAAGGCTCAGTCCTGCAGGACAAAATAGTCGTAACGCATCGACACCGTTACCTGCAACGGCGCTGCCTGGTCGATCACCGCGGCGCGCCGTTCGGCGCTGGCGCGCCAGCCATGGGGCGTCATCGCCAGGAGGTTGGCGCGGTCGGCGGGGGCGGCCAGGCTCAGGCGGAATTCGAGGACTTCGCTGTGGGCATGGGTCATGTCCGCCGGGACCAGCGCCAGGTGCTTGTCGTCGGCGTAGTCGCGGACCTCGTCGTAGAGCTTCTCGCGCAGTTCCATCAGGTGGCCGCTGGTCGGGCCGACGCGCATCAGGCCGCCGCCGGGGCTGAGCAGGCGACGGGCTTCCTGCCAGTCCAGCGGGCTGAAGACGCTGGCGATGAACTGGCAACTGGCGTCGGCCAGCGGCACGCGGGCCATGCTCGCCACCAGCCAGGTCAGCTGCGGGCTGCGTCGGCAGGCGCGCTTGACCGCCTCGCGGGAGATGTCCAGGGCATAGCCGTCGGCGTTGGGCAGGGCATCGGCGATCTGCGCGGTGTAGTAACCCTCGCCGCAGCCGATATCCAGCCAGCGCGCGGGTGCCCGCTCGGCCGCCAGCGCGGCCAGGCGTGCGGCGACCGGGGCGTAGTGGCCGGCGTTGAGGAAGTCACGGCGGGCTTCGACCATGGCCTGGTTGTCGCCCGGGTCGCGGCTGTTCTTGTGCTGCACCGGCAACAGGTTCAGGTAGCCCTGGCGGGCGCGGTCGAACCGGTGCCCGGCGGGGCAGCCGACACCGTTGTCGAGGTGGTCCAGCGGTGCAGCGCAGATGGGGCAGGTGAGCATCAGGCGAGCAACCGGGTCAGGGTCTGGTAGTAGATCTCGGTCAGCACGTCGAGGTCGCTGGCCAGGATGCGCTCGTTGACCTGGTGGATGGTGGCGTTGACCGGGCCCAGCTCGACCACCTGGGTCCCCAGGGTGGCGATGAAGCGACCGTCGGAGGTGCCGCCGCTGGTCGAGGCCTTGGTCTCGCGACCGGTGACCGCCTTGATGCTGGCCGATACCGCATCCAGCAGTTCGCCCGGTTCGGTGAGGAACGGCAGGCCGGACAGCGCCCAGTCGATCTCCCAGTCCAGCTGGTGCTTGTCGAGGATCGCCGCGACACGTTGCTGCAGGCCTTCGACGGTGGACTCGGTGGAGAAGCGGAAGTTGAACAGCGCGACCAGTTCGCCCGGGACCACGTTGGTGGCGCCGGTGCCGGAGTTCAGGTTGGAGATCTGGAAGCTGGTCGGCGGGAAGAACGCATTGCCTTCGTCCCAGTGCTCGGCGGCGAGTTCCGCCAGGGCCGGGGCGGCCAGGTGGATCGGGTTCTTCGCCAGGTGCGGGTAGGCCACGTGGCCCTGCACGCCGCGCACGGTGAGCCGGGCGCCGAGGGAGCCGCGGCGGCCGTTCTTGACCACGTCGCCGACCAGGGTGGTGCTCGACGGTTCGCCGACGATGCACCAGTCCAGGCGCTCGCCGCGTTCGCGCAGGCGCTCGACCACGGCCTTGGTGCCGTGGTGGGCCGGGCCTTCTTCATCGCTGGTGATCAGGTAGGCGACCTTGCCGCGGTGGTTCGGGTAGTCGGCGACGAAGCGCTCGGTGGCAACGATCATCGCCGCCAGGCTGCCTTTCATGTCGGCGGCGCCGCGGCCGCAGAGCATGCCGTCGGCATCGATCAGCGCCTCGAACGGATCGTTCTGCCAGGCCTGCACCGGGCCGGTGGGGACCACGTCGGTATGACCGGCGAAGCACAGCACCGGGCCGTCCTGGGTGCCGTGGGTGGCCCAGAAATTGTCGACTTCCTCGATGCGCATCGGCTCGAGGGTGAAACCGGCATCGCCCAGGCGCTGCATCATCTGTTTCTGGCAATCGAAGTCGAGCGGGGTCACCGAAGGCCGGCGGATCAGGTCGCAGGCCAGTTCGAGGGTAGGCGAGAGTTCGGCGGGGGCCGTCATGAAGGACTCCGGGGGCAAGGCGGGGGGTACGGTTTTGGGGCGTTATCTTATAGCAAAAGAGATGACAGGGCTCGCCCGTCTGGCGCGCCCGCGAATGGGGGATGTCTCGATTGCCGTAGGAGCGCGGCTTGCCCGCGAAGGGCCGCAACGCGGCCCCGGAATCTGGTCGACTGCACGAACCTGGGACCGCGTTGCGGTCCTTCGCGGGCAAGCCACGCTCCTACGGGGGAGGCGTGCCGTCAGGCGGAGGCTGGCTCCACCGCTTCGGCAGGCTTGGGCAGCGACGACAGCATCGCCATCACCAGCGCCGCCACATACGGCAGCGACTGCACCAGCAGCATCGCCACCCAGAAGCGCATGTCGTTGCTCGGCAGGCCCTGGACCAGGTAGATCCCGGCCGCCGCGCCCCACAGCAGGAGCATGATGAACAGCTCCTCACGGGCTTCCGACAGCGCCACCAGCAGACCATGGCTGTCGGCATTCTTCGGCGTGCGGAAGAACGGGATACTGCTGGTGAAGAAGCCATACAGCACCGCCTTGGCGATGGTGTGCGACAGCGCCAGGCCGGCCAGCGCCGCGGCGAAGGCGTCCTTGAGGTTGACCCCCACCGCGCGGCGATAGAGGAAGACGATCTTGCCGACCTTGAACACGAACAGCGCCAGCGGCGGAATGGCGAAGATCAGCAGCGGCGGATCGACCCGCTGCGGCACGATGATCATTGCCGCCGACCACAGCAGCGCGCCGATGGTGAAGAAGATGTTCATGCCGTCGGCGATCCACGGCAGCCAGCCGGCGAGGAAGTGATAGCGCTGGCCGCGGGTCAGCTCGGTATCCTTGCCGCGCAGCAGGCTGGCGGCATGGCGCTTGATGATCTGGATCGCGCCGTAGGCCCAGCGGAAGCGCTGTTTCTTGAAGTCGATGAAGGTGTCCGGCATCAGCCCCTTGCCGTAGCTGTTGTGGGCATAGGCGGCAGACAGGCCTTTCTCGAACACCCGCAGGCCCAGCTCGGCGTCCTCGCAGATGCACCAGTCGGCCCAGCCCAGCTCTTCCAGGACCGAACGGCGGGTCATGGTCATGGTGCCGTGCTGGATGATCGCGTCGCGGTCGTTGCGGGTGACCATGCCGATATGGAAGAAGCCCTTGTATTCCGAGTAGCAGAGTTTCTTGAAGGCGCTTTCGTGCTGGTCGCGGTAGTCCTGCGGCGACTGCACCACGGCGATCTTCGGGTCGGCGAAGTGCGGCACCATGTGCTTGAGCCAGTTGCGGTCGACGCAGTAGTCCGAGTCGATCACCGCGATCACTTCGGCGTCCGCGGCGGTATGCGGGATCAGGTAGTTCAGCGCACCGCCCTTGAAACCGGCCAGGGGCGAGACGTGGAAGAACTTGAAGCGCTCGCCGAGCAGCTCGCAGTGGGCCTTGATCGGCTCCCACACCGCCGGGTCCTTGGTGTTGTTGTCGATGATCAGGACTTCGTAGTCCGGATAATCCAGGGCCGCCAGGGCATTGAGGGTCTGCTTGACCATCTCCGGCGGCTCGTTGTAGCACGGCACATGCACCGAGACCTTCGGTCGGTAGGCGTTGTCCGCCTGCACCGGCAGGAATTCGCGCCGGCGCTTGTGGGTCCACACCGTTTCAGCCAGTTCGTGGGCCTCGGTCAGCAGCACGATGAACACCCCCAGCGCACCGAGTGCGAGGAGGAAGCCCACGGTCAGGCTGAACCAGGTGCTGTATTGCTGGCTGTAGTCGTAGCCGATCCACACCAGCACCGAACCGCAGAGGAAGGTGATGAAGGTCAGGAAGGTCCGGCCGCGCTGGCGCAGGGCCGAGCCGTCGATCAGCAGCAGGGTCAGCGAGAGCAGGGCGAGGACCACCGAGCCCACCGCCAGCACGCGCCACTGCGGGATCGCCACCACCGGCCCTTCGAAGTTGAATTTCTGCTGGCGGGCAGCGTTGAACACGCCCCAGTAGGCGCCCACCGAGCCTTCGTCACTGACTTTCCACGGCTGGTCGTAGGCTTCGATGACGAAGTAGTTGTAACCCTGGCGGTTGAGCTTGTTGACCAGGGTGCGCAGGTAGATCGCCTGGTCGGCCTGGGTCGCGTCGGCACCGCCGCGCATGCGCCCGTTGCTCGGCCAGCCGACCTCGGAGAGCAGCAGCGGCTTGCGCGGGAACAGGTGCTTGAGGTCGCGGGCGCGGTCGAGGACGAACTGCCCGGCATCCTTCATCGGGATGAATTCCCAGTAGGGCAGGATGTGCGCGGCGACCAGGTCGACGTGCTTGGCCAGTTCCGGGTGCTCCTTCCAGATGTGCCACTGCTCCGAGGTGGTCACCGGCACCTTGACCGCGGCGCGCACCCGGTCGAGGTATTTGATCAGGTCCTCGGGGGTGATTTCCTTGCGGAACAGCGCCTCGTTGCCGACCATCACCCGCACCACGCTGCGCGAGGTGTTGGCCAGTTCGATGGCCTTCTGGATTTCCCGTTCGTTGCGCTCCTGGTCCGGGCTGATCCACACGCCCAGGGTCACCCGCAGGCCGAATTCCTCGGCCAGCCGGGGGATTTCCGCCTGGGTGCCTTCGACGGTGTAGATACGGATGCTGTCGGTCAGCTTGCTCAGCTGTTCCAGGTCTTCACGTATCTCCGCCTCGCTGGGGTACTGGCCTTTCTGTGGGCTTTCGCCGAGGCGGAACGGGGAATAGGAGAAACCGGAGATCTGTTCCGGCCAGTCGGGAGCGGAGACGGGGCGGTTGATCAACGCCCAGAACCCGGTGAAAAGCGCGGCGATCGCCATGACGATCACCAGGTTGAGACCAAATTTACGCGATGACATAGGTTGTTCGAGTTCCGGAGAGTGGAACGGGCCCGCACCGAGAGCGCGGATCCAGGGGATGTCGGTGCAGTTCTTGTAGGAAGGTTGACCAGACAGCCATTGGATTTTCTTCAGGTGACGAAGTTCTGAAGACCGTTATATGTCGTCCAAGACTTTTTGCAGCGTAGGACACTTCGCCGGACATTAAAGCAGCTTTGCCATCATCCTGACCAATGCGCGGGCCGTCCGAAGACATCCCTGGCGGGCTGTCATTGCCCGCGCGGGGGCCTATAATGCGCGCCGGTTTTTTGCGGGGTGTGCGGCATGAGTACTGAAGATCCACGGTTCGCCGGCATTGCCCGGCTGTACGGCGTCGACGGCCTGCAGCGCCTGGGCGCGGCCCATGTGGCGGTGGTCGGCATCGGCGGCGTCGGCTCGTGGGCGGCGGAAGCGTTGGCGCGCAGTGGCGTCGGCGAGATCTCGCTGTTCGACCTGGACGATGTCTGCGTGAGCAACACCAACCGCCAGGCCCACGCGCTGGAAGGCAATGTCGGGCGGGCCAAGGTCGAGGTGATGGCCGAGCGCCTGCGCGCGATCAATCCGGCCTGCACCGTGCACGCGGTGGCGGACTTCGTCACCCGCGAGACCATGGCCGAGTACATCGGCGAACACCTCGACTGCGTGATCGACTGCATCGACAGCGTGATGGCCAAGGCCGCGCTGATCGCCTGGTGCAAGCGGCGCAAGATCACCATCATCAGCACCGGCGGCGCCGGCGGGCAGATCGACCCGACGCAGATCCAGGTCGCCGACCTCAACCGCACCTACAACGACCCGCTGGCCTCGCGGGTGCGCTCGACCCTGCGCCGCGACTACAACTTCTCGCGCAACACCAGCCGCAGTTATGGCGTGCCGGTGGTGTTTTCCACCGAGCAACTGCGTTATCCGGGCGAGGATGGCGGGGTGTGCCTGAGCAAGAGCTTCGTCGGCGAGGGGGTCAAGCTGGACTGCGCCGGTGGCTTCGGCGCGGTGATGATGGTCACGGCCACCTTCGGCATGGTGGCCGCGAGCCGGGCGGTGGACAAGCTGGTGGCCGGCGCGCGTCGCCCGGCCGAACGCAAGGCCGCTCAGCCGCCCGCGGCGAGCTGAGCCATGCGTTGCAGCACGGCGTTCAGGCCGTTGCTGCGCGACGGCGAGAGCTGCCGGCTCAAGCCCAGCTGATCGAACCAGCCGGGCAGGTCCAGTTGCCGCAATTCGGCGCTGGACAGGCCGTCGACCCGTACCAGCAGCAGCGCCAGCAGGCCGCGGATCAGCCGGGCATCGCTGGCCGCAGCGAAACGCCAGCAGCCTGCCTCCTGCTGCGCCACCAGCCAGACCTTGCTCTCGCAACCGTGGACACGGTTGTCGTCCGACTTTTCCGCGTCCGTCAGCGGCGCCAGGCGCTCGCCCCATTGCATCAGCAGGCGCGCGCGCTGTTCCCAGCCGGAGGCGGCGGTGAAGGTATCGAGGGCTTCCCGGGCGTCGTTGGGCAGGCTCATCGCAGCAGCTCCAGGGCCTGGTCCAGTGCATCGAAGAAACGCTGCAGGTCGTCCGAATCGTTGTACAGCGCCAGCGACACGCGGATCGCACCGTCCAGACCGAGGCTGTTGACCAGCGGCATGGCGCAGTGATGACCGGCACGTACCGCGATGCCCTGTTCGGTGAGCAGGTGCGAGAGGTCGGCATTGTGCACGCCGTCGACCACGAAGCTGGCCAGGGCCGCCTGGGGTGCGGCGAGGATGCGCAGGCCCTCGCGGTCGCCGAGACCACGCAGCAGATACTGGTGCAGCGCAGTTTCGTGGGCGATCACGGCATTGGCGTCGAGGCTGGCCAGGTAGTCCAGGGTCGCGCCGAGGCCGATCACGCTGGCGATGGCTGGCGTACCGGCCTCGAAACCCAGCGGCGCGGGGCGGAAGCTGGATTGCTGGTAGCCGGCCAGTTGCACCATCTCGCCGCCGAACTGCCAGTGGCGCAGCAGGGCCAGGGCCTCGTTGCGACCGTAGAGCACGCCGAGGCCGTCGGGACCGTAGAGCTTATGGCTGGAGAACACATAGAAGTCGCAGCCCAGCTGGCTGACGTCGTGGCGGCCGTGGACGATGCCCTGGGCGCCATCGACCACGGTCAACGCGCCCTGGGCGCGGGCGTGATCGATCAGCGCCTGCAGTGGTTGCCAGGTGCCGAGCACGTTGGACAACTGGCTGACTGCCAGGACCCGGGTGCGCGGGCCGATCAGCTGCAGCGCGGCGTCGAGGTCGATCTGGCCGTTCTCTGCCAGTGGCAGGATCACCAGTCTCAGGCCGCGGCGCTGCGCCAGCTGTTGCCAGGGCAGCAGGTTGGCATGGTGTTCGAGGGCGCTGACGGCGATTTCCTCGCCCGCCTCGAAACGCTGTTCAAGGCCATAGGCCAGCAGATTCAGCGCCGAAGTGGCGCCGTGGGTGAACACGATCTGCCCGCTGCCGCCGGCATTCAGCCAGGCGGCGACCTTGTCGCGACTGGCTTCGAAGGCCTGGGTCGCCAGGGCGCCCGGCAGGTGCTGGGCACGGTGCACGTTGGCCGCGCCATGGCCGTAGTAATGGCTCAGGGCGTCCAGCAAGGCCTGGGGTTTCTGGGTGGTTGCCGCGCTGTCCAGATAGGTCTGGTGCTGGCGTTGCAGGGCGGCGATGGCGGGAAAGTCCGCGCGCCAGGGAGAGGGTTGGAACATGATCTTCGGGCCTGGATATCGGGTCTGGCGAAAGGCCAGACCCGATCGTACCACTTAGTTGTGGGCATGCAGCGCTTCGTTCAGCTCGATGGCCGACTTGTGGGTCTTGCACTCCACCGCGCCGGTCACCGAGTTGCGGCGGAACAGCAGGTCGGTCTGGCCGGCCAGGTCGCGGGCCTTGACCACTTTCACCAGTTGGTTCTGCTCGTCGAGCAGTTGCACCTTGGTGCCGGCGGTGATGTACAGGCCGGCTTCCACGGTGTTGCGGTCGCCCAGCGGGATGCCGATACCGGCGTTGGCGCCGATCAGGCAGCCTTCGCCGACCTTGATCACGATGTTGCCGCCGCCGGACAGGGTGCCCATGGTCGAGCAGCCGCCGCCCAGGTCCGAACCCTTGCCGACGAAGACGCCCGCGGAGACGCGGCCTTCGATCATGCCCGGGCCTTCGGTACCGGCGTTAAAGTTGACGAAGCCCTCGTGCATGATGGTGGTGCCTTCGCCGATGTAGGCGCCCAGGCGTACCCGTGCGCTGTCGGCGACACGCACGCCGCTCGGCACGACGTAGTCGGTCATCTTCGGGAACTTGTCCACCGAGAACACTTCCAGCAGCTCGCCCTTCAGGCGCGCTTCCAGCTGCGCTTCGGCCAGTTCGGCGAGGTCGACGGCGCCCTGGCTGGTCCAGGCGACGTTCGGCAGCAGCGGGAAGATCCCGGCCAGGCTCAGGCCGTGCGGCTTGACCAGGCGGTGCGAGAGCAGGTGCAGCTTCAGGTAGGCTTCCGGCGTCGAGCTCAGGGCGGCGTCTTCGGCCAGCAGGGTGGCGACCAGCGGCTTGCTGCTTTCCGCCAGGCGGGTCAGCAGGGCGGCTTGTTGCGCATCGACGGCTTTCACCGCTTCGGCCAGTTGTGCAGCCTGGGCGTTGCTGAAGGCGATGGCCTGGTTGCCACCGGCATAACCCAGCAGCGGAGTGATGGCCGCGACCAGCTCGGCGCTCGGGTTGAGCAGTGGCTGGGCGTAGAAGACTTCCAGCCAGGCGCCCTGGCGGTTCTGGGTGCCGACACCGAAGGCCAGGCTGAACAGGGAATTGGACATGCGGTTACCTCGTACTGAAATGGATTGAAAGCGGGCGGCTCACTGCAGGGCGGCCGCGTACAGGTCCGGTTTGAAACCCACCAGGGTCTTGCCGCCGAGGTCGAGGACCGGGCGCTTGATCATCGACGGTTGGGCGAGCATCAGCTCCACGGCCCGGGCCTGGTCGAGATCGGCTTTCTGCGCGTCATCGAGCTTGCGGAAGGTGGTGCCGGCACGGTTCAGGATCTTTTCCCAGCCGTGCTCGGCGCACCAGCGGTTCAGGCTGTCACGGTCGATGCCCTGGGTCTTGTAGTCGTGGAAGTCGTAGCCGATGGCCTGTTCCTCGAGCCAGGTACGCGCCTTTTTCATCGTGTCACAGGCTTTGATGCCGTAGAGAATGTAAGCCATTGAACTTCAAGGGGCGCCGGGCACTCCCGGGGCGACCCCCGCAACTCCTGGAAATTGGGGTGGGCGGGATTATGCGGCATCAATCGGCACGGCGCCACGGCTGCGGCGCCGGCTTCTGACCGACGAGTTTTCAGGCGCGGGCGAGCAATTGCCGCGATTCGATGAAAATCACGCCGGCAGCGCTCATGTCGGCCATGGCCCGTTCCAGCGAGCCGTCGTTGTCGATGGCCCGGCAGGCATCCAGCACCACATAGGTGACGAAGCCTTCCTGGCAGGCATGGAGGGCGGTCCAGGCCACGCAGAAGTCCAGGGCCAGGCCCACCACGTAGACCGTGCTGATGGCCTTTTCCCGCAGATAGCCTGCCAGTCCGGTGGTGGTCTGCTGGTCGGCTTCGTAGAAGGCCGAATAGCTGTCCACCGCCGGGTTGCCGCCCTTGCGCACGATCAACTGGGTATGCGGGATGTCCAGTTCGGGGTGGAACTGCGCGCCGTGGCTGCCCTGGATGCAGTGATCCGGCCACAGCACCTGCGGACCGTAGGGCAATTCGATGACGTCGTAGGGTTCCTTGCCAGGGTGGCTGGAGGCGAAGGAGATATGCCCGGCGGGGTGCCAGTCCTGAGCCTGGACGACATTGCGAAAGCCTTGGGCGATCTGGTTGACCAGCGGCACGATTTCGTCGCCGCGAGGCACTTCCAGGGCGCCGCCGGGGGTGAAGTCGTTCTGGATGTCGATCACGAGCAGGGCGCGATCGGGGCTATCGTTGTTCGGTGCTGTGCTCATGGTGGGGCCTTCCTGGTGTTCAGCGGTATTTTGCGGCCGCGTCGCGAACGGGCGCGCAGCGGCCCCAATCTGACATCGAATCTACTCTGTCACTCTGATGCGTAGCATGGTGTTACACATTCCCCGGCAACCTGCGACCTTCGTGCAGCGGCCCGTTCGGGGGACAGCTCGTTACTATATGTGTCAAACGGCGCGCCGGTGTCCAGCGCGTCCGCAACGTTATCGGATCGAACAGGAAACACGCCGCATGCAGTCAGCCTATACCGTCCTCATTCTGCTGATGCTGGTCAGTGTCTCCAAACTGGTCGGGCGTATGGTGCCGTTGCCCTTGCCGCTGGTGCAGATCGCCGCCGGCGCGCTGCTGGCCTGGCCGACCCTCGGCCTGCATGTGGCGCTCGATCCGGAACTGTTCCTCTTCCTGTTTCTCCCGCCGCTGCTGTTTTCCGATGGCTGGCGTATGCCCAAGCGCGAATTCTGGCGCCTGCGCGGGCCGATCCTGACCCTTGCCGTGGGCCTGGTGCTGTTCACCGTGGTCGGTGCCGGTTACTTCATTCACTGGATCATCCCGAGCATTCCGCTGCCGGTGGCCTTCGCCCTCGCCGCGGTGCTGTCGCCCACCGACGCCGTGGCGGTTTCCGCCATCACCCAGGACCGCCTGCCGACCCCGCTGATGCACATGCTCCAGGGCGAGGCCCTGATGAACGATGCGTCCGGCCTGGTGACCTTCAAGTTCGCCCTGGCTGCGGCCATCACCGGGGTGTTCTCGCTGACCGAGGCCAGCCTGACCTTCGTCCTGGTGGCGGTCGGCGGCCTGGCCATCGGCGTCGCCCTGAGCTGGTTGGTGGGGCGCCTGCGGGCCTGGATGATCGCCCGTGGCTGGGACGACCCGGCGACCCATGTGGTGTTCATGCTGCTGCTGCCGTTCGCCGCCTACGTGCTGGCCGAGCGACTGGGGGCTTCCGGCATCCTCTCGGCGGTGGCGGCGGGGATGATGCAGAGCTGGCTCGACCTGCTGCCGCGGCAGACCAGCACCCGCCTGCTCAACCGCAGCGTGTGGTCGTTGCTGGAGTTCGCCTTCAACGGCCTGATCTTCCTCCTGCTGGGCCTGCAACTGCCTGACATCATCAAGGCCGTGACCAGTCACGAGGCCTCGCTCTGGCCGACCCTGGCCTGGCGCTGCCTGGACGTGGTGGCGATCTTCGTCGTGCTGGTATTGCTGCGTTATGTCTGGGTGCAGAGCATCTGGCGCCTGATCGGCGCGCTCCGGCGCTGGCGTGGCAAGCGCGACCTGGTGCTGCTGCCCAATGCGCGCTCCTGCTGGCTGCTGACCCTGGGCGGCGTGCGTGGTGCGGTGACCCTGGCCGGTGTGATGTCGGTGCCCTTGCTGATGGGCGCGGGCAAGGCGTTTCCCGAGCGTGACCTGCTGATCTTCATTGCCGCCGGGGTGATCCTGTTGTCGCTGGTGGCGGCGTGCATCGCCTTGCCGCTGTTGCTGCGCGGGGTACAGAAGAGTCCCGACGATGCCTTGCAGCAGGAGGCCGACGACGCCTGGCGACGCACCGCCGAGGCGGCGATCCATGCCCTCGAAGCGGAGGAAACCGCCGAGCCGGGTGCCGCGCAGGATGCGTCCCAGGCGGCGCTGGCCGCCGAACTCAAGGCGCGACTGATGGCCGAATACCGTCAGCAGCTCGACGCCTACAACGACAGCGCCGAGGCCCGCGCCCTGGCCGAGCAGATGGACCAGCTGGAGCGCCGCTTGCGCCTGCGCGCGTTGCGGGCGCAGCGCCTGGAACTGTACCGGCTGCATCGGCGTCACGAAGTCGGTGACGACGTGGTGCGCAAGGTGCTGGGCGAGCTGGACCTGAGCGAGGCCAATCTGGGGCAGGTGAAGTAAGGCGGCCATGGTCGACGACCGCTTCAGTTGCCGGAGATCCAGTCCAGGTAATAGTCCTTGAGGTACTCGACGAAGGTGATTTCGCTATCGCCATTGAGGTTGATCTTCTTGAGCAACGCCTGCAGATCTTCCTTGGTCAGGTACGGGCCGATGACCTCGCTGAACTCTTTGACGCTGACCTTGCCGTCGTTGTTCAGGTCCTTTTGCCCCAGTTCGCCGAGAATCCGCTGCAGTTGCTCGTCGCTCAGGGTCTTCGAGCCGGCCCTGCCCACTTCCAGGCCATCGAAGGCTTCGAGCTGAGACAACTGGCCATCGTTGTCGGCATCGAGCTCCTTGAAGGCCAGTTCGTACATCTTGCGTTGCGAGGCCGTCAGTTGCATGTCCTTGCTCAGCGCGGCGATGAACTCGGCGCAGGTGACCTTGCCGTTCCTGTCGCTATCCCAGTTGTCCAGTTTCTTCCGGATGACGAGCAGGTCGGGCAGCTCGGCGCGTTCGATGAAGCTGTTCCTGCTCTTGTCCATCAGATGAAGCAGGTTGTACACCGAGTCCTTGCTGTAGCCCTGTGAAATCAGCGTTTCGCTGAGCAGGTAGGTGCTGATCCTGTCGACACCGCTGAGGAGGGGATTCTTGGCGTCCGTGCCCATGATCGCCATGACCGCCTGGAGTGTAGCTTCCATATCGCCACCTTCGAAGGGTTTGCCAGCCTCGGCAAGGCTGTCGCGAAGGTAGTGTTCGGCGAGGGGCGAACGGGCGCAACTGACAGAAATATCAGTTGCGCGACGGCGGGATCAGGGCTACGGCAGGGCAGGAGGGCCGGCGTTGTCGCGCCGAGGTCGGGCACGACAACGCGATGGGCGGATCAGCCCTCGATGAATGCCCGGATCCGCTTCGCTGCTTCGACGCATTCGGCCAGCGGCGCGACCAGCGCCATGCGCACCCGGCCGGCGCCCGGATTGATGCCGTCGACCTCGCGGGACAGGTACGAACCCGGCACCACGGTCACATGCTGTTGTTCGAACAGGTCGCGGCAGAACGCGGCATCGTCATTGCCCGGCACCTTGGCCCACAGGTAGAAGCCGCCGTCCGGTTTGCGCACGTCCAGCACCGGGGCGAGGATTTCCAGCACGGCGTCGAACTTCTCGCGGTACAGGTCGCGGTTGTCGCGCACATGGGCTTCGTCGTTCCACGCGGCGATGCTGGCCAGCTGGGTCTGCACCGGCATGGCGCAGCCGTGGTAGGTGCGGTAGAGCAGGAAACCCTTGAGGATCTCTGCGTCGCCGGCGACGAAGCCGGAACGCAGGCCCGGCAGGTTGGAGCGCTTGGACAGGCTGTGGAACACCACGCAGCGCTTGAAGTCGCTGCGGCCCAGCTCGGCGCAGGCGCTCAGCAGGCCCGGCGGCGGGCTCTGCTCGTCGAAGTACAGCTCGCTGTAGCACTCGTCGGCGGCGATGACGAAGTCGTACTGGTCGGCCAGGGCGATCAGCTTCTTCAGGGTTTCCAGCGGCACCAGCGCACCGGTGGGGTTGCCCGGGGAGCACAGGAAGAGGATCTGGCAGCGCTGCCAGACGTCCGCCGGCACTGCGTCGAAGTCCGGGTTGAAGCCGTTGCTGTCCAGGCACGCGAGGTAGTGCGGCTTGGCCCCGGCCAGCAGGGCCGCGCCTTCGTAGATCTGGTAGAACGGGTTCGGGCTGACGATCAGGCCCTCGTCGCTGCGCGTGACCACTGCCTGGGTGAAGGAGAACAGCGCCTCGCGGGTGCCATTGACCGGCAGCACGTGACGGGCGGCATCGAGCCAGCCGGCGGGCACGCCGAAACGTCGCTCGCACCAGTGGGCAATGGACTGGCGCAGGGCCGGCAGGCCGAGGGTGGTCGGATAGACCGCCATCTGGTCGAGGTTGTCGGCCAGGGCCTTGGCCACGAAAGCCGGCGAGGTGTGCTTCGGCTCACCGATCGACAGCGCGATGGCGCGCTTGTCCGCCGCCGGCGTGACGCCGCCCAGCAGGGCGCGGAGTTTCTCGAACGGGTAGGGCTGAAGCTGGTTCAAAGCGTTGTTCATCGGCGCGAAGTCTCGTCAAGGCATTAAATGGTCAGGCGAAAGGATTCGATTCCGCTGGCCTGGTCGATCCGCAACTGTTCGACGATGGCATCCTGCAGGCGGCTGCACAGTTGGGGGTCGGAAAGCGGCTGGTTGTCGGCGTCGGTGATGAAGAACACGTCTTCCACGCGCTCGCCGAGGGTGGCGATCTTGGCGTTCTGCAACGACAGGTCGAAGTCCAGGAAGATCTTGCCGATCCGCGCCAGCAGGCCAGGGCGGTCGGGGGCGATCAGTTCGAGGATGGTCACCGGGCGCTGGGCGTCGTTGAGGATGGTGACCTGCGGCGCGAAGTTGAAGTGCTTCAGCTGTCGCGGCACCCGCCGATGGATGATGCTCGGGTAGTCGTCCGGATTGCGCAGGGCGTCGGTCAGGCCGTCGCGGATCTGCTTGACCCGTTGCGGGTTGTCGCCGATCGAGCCGCCGTCGTTGTCGAGCACGATGTAGGTGTCGAGGGTGAACTGGCTGCTCGAGGTGATGATCCGCGCGTCATGGATGTTCAGGTTGAGCTGGTCCATGGCCGCCACGGTCACGGCGAAGAAGTCGTGCTGGTCCGGGGCGTAGATGAAGATCTGCGTGCCGCCCTCGAATTCGCGCTGGGTGGTTTCCTTGATCAGCACCAGCGGGCCGCTGCCGGCGGGCTGCTGGAGGATCGCGTCGGAGTGCCAGGCCACGTCCGCGGCGGTATGCCGGAGGAAGTAGTCGTCGCCCAACTGCGACCACAGTTGCTCGACGTCGTCCTGGTCGTTGCCCTCGCGCACGAGGATGTCCAGGGCGGCGCTCTGGGTCTGGCGGATCTGCTCCTCGCGGTCCAGCGGGTTTTCCAGGCCGCGGCGCAGCGCGCGCTTGGTCTCGGTGTAGAGCTGGCGCAGCAGGCTGGCGCGCCAGGAGTTCCACAGGCTGGGGTTGGTGGCGTTGATATCGGCCACGGTCAGCACGTAGAGGTAGTCCAGGTGCACCTGGTCGCCGACCATCTGGGCGAAGTCGTGGATCACCTGCGGGTCGGAGAGGTCCTTGCGCTGCGCGGTGGTGGACATCACCAGGTGGTTCTGCACCAGCCAGACGATCAGGCGGCTGTCCCAGGCCGGCAGTTGATGGCGAGCGCAGAACGCCTCGGCGTCCACCGCGCCGATCTCGGAATGGTCGCCGTGGCGGCCCTTGCCGATGTCGTGGTAGAGGCCGGCGAGGTAGATGAGCTCGGGCTTGGGCAGGCGACCCATGAGCTTGCTGGCCAGTGGAAACTTCTCGGACACCGGCGTGTACTGCAGTTTGCGCAGGTGCTTGATCAGGTTCAGGGTGTGCGCGTCCACCGTATAGATGTGGAACAGGTCGTGCTGCATCTGCCCGACGATCAGGCCGAATTCCGGCAGGTAGCGGCCGAGGATGCCGTAGCGGTTCATCCGCCGCAGGTTGCGGTGGATGCCGATTTCGCACTTGAACAGCTCGATGAACAGGCTGGTGTTGCGGATGTCGTTGCGGAAATCGTCGTCGATCAGGTGGCGGTTTTCGCGCAGCAGGCGAATGGTGTCGGCGCGCACACCCTTGATTTCCGGGTGCTGGGCCATCAGCACGAAGATTTCCAGCATGGCGAACGGCGTGCGCTTGAACACGTTCGGCCGCACCGCCTCGATATAGCCGTCGTGGAGCTGGAAGCGCGGGTTCAGCGGCTGGGTGTTGCTGCTGTTGTCCTCGCTGAGGATGACTTCCTCGAAGTGCTGGATGATCAGGTCGCTGAGCTCGGCGATGCTCATCACCACCCGATAGTACTGCTGCATGAACTGCTCGATGGCGCGCTTGGGGTTGTCATCGGTGAAGCCGAGCAGCGCGGCGATGCTGCGCTGGTGGTCGAACAGCAGGCGGTCCTCGGCGCGTCCGGCGAGCATGTGCAGGGCGTAGCGCACCTTCCAGAGGAACTCCTGGGACGAGGCCAGCAGCTTGTTCTCGCTTTCGATGAGGAAGCCTTCGCCGGCCAGGGCATGCAGGTTCAGGGTGCCGTACTGGCGACGAGCCACCCAGAGCACCGTCTGGATGTCGCGCAGGCCACCGGGAGAGCCCTTGACGTTCGGCTCGAGGTTGTACTCGGTGTCGTTGTACTTGTGGTGGCGGGCCTTCTGCTCGGCGCGCTTGGCCAGGAAGAACTCCTTGCTCGGCCACATGTGCGCGGTGCTGGTCACGTCCAGCATGCGCTGGCGCAGGTGCTCGGGGCCGGCGACGGTGCGGCTTTCCATCAGGTTGGTGATCACCGTCAGGTCGGCGCGGGCCTGTTCGGCGCATTCGTCCACCGAGCGCACGCTCTGGCCTACTTCCAGGCCAATGTCCCACAGCAGGGTGAGAAAACGCTCGATCGAATCGCGGAAAACCTCGTGATCGGCGCTGTCCAGCAGGATCAGCAGATCGATGTCGGAGTATGGATGCAGTTCGCCGCGGCCGTAGCCGCCCACCGCGACCAGGGCGATGTCGGCTTCGTCGCTCCAGTCGAACTGCTTCCAGGCCTGCTGCAGGACGTTGTCGACGAACCAGGCGCGGTCCTCGATCAGCCGGCGGATGTCGCGGCCCTCGCGAAAACGCTGGTCAAGCACCTCGCCAGCACGGCGGATGGCCTTCTTGAACGCCGCGATGGGGCTTGACTTGAGGGCCAGTTCCGCCTGGAACTGGCCGCGATCGAACAGCTCGGGATCCACCTGGGGCATCGAATCGTCCTGTCTGGTCAGGCTGAAGTACGGGGGATGGTGTCGTCTTTGCGCAGGGTGAAGATCTCGTAACCGGTCGCGGTGACCACCAGGGTGTGTTCCCACTGGGCCGAGAGCTTGCGGTCCTTGGTGATGGCGGTCCAGCCATCGCCCAGCACCTTGGTATCGGCCTTGCCCTGGTTGATCATCGGTTCGATGGTGAAGGTCATGCCTTCCTTCAGTTCCATGCCGGTGCCGGCGCGGCCGTAGTGGAGGATCTGCGGCTCTTCGTGGAACACCTTGCCGATGCCGTGGCCGCAGAATTCGCGAACCACCGAGAAACCATTCTTTTCCGCGTGTTTCTGGATCACTTCGCCGATGTCGCCCAGGCGGCAGCCCGGCTTGACCAGTTCGATGGCCTTGTACAGGCATTCCTGGGTGACCTGGGACAGCCGCTCGGCCCAGACCGGCACGCCACCGACGTGGAACATGCGGCTGGTGTCGCCGTGGTAGCCGTCCTTGATCACGGTGACGTCGATGTTCAGCGTGTCACCGGCCTTGAGCGGCTTTTCATTGGGGATGCCGTGGCACACCACATGGTTGATCGAGGTGCAGATCGACTTGGGGAAGCCCTTGTAGTTGAGCGGCGCGGGGATGGCCTGCTGAACATTGACGATGTAGTCGTGGCAAATGCGATCCAGCTCCTCGGTGGTCACGCCTGGCTTGACGTGCTCTTCGATCATTTCCAGGACTTCGGCGGCAAGGCGGCCGGCGATGCGCATCTTTTCGATGTCTTCGGCGGTTTTGATGGTGACGGTCATTGCAGGCTCTCTACGGCGCCCAGGGGCGCGGGCGAACGGGAAAGGCGCGATTCTAGCAGAGCGAGCGCCGCTTCAGGGCCTCGCACGGCGACTGCTGCCTTCATGGATGCTGGCATTCTGGCGCGATTGTGCCCGGGGTGCAAAAGCCCTCAAGGGCATTGGTATTTCGGGTTTCGTTCGTCATCCGAGTGTGGTATAAAATGCGCCGCTTTCCGGGGATGGCCCCGAAAGCTCTAACCCACACACGTATCGACACGGTGACCTGGGTGCCCCGATCCACGGATCGCGGGTTGGTCATTGGGATACGTGGAGGCCCAACCCGACTTATCAAGGAACTATCATGTCCCAAGTCAACATGCGCGATATGCTGAAGGCCGGTGTGCACTTCGGCCACCAGACCCGTTACTGGAACCCGAAAATGGGCAAGTTCATTTTCGGCGCGCGCAACAAGATTCACATCATCAACCTGGAAAAAACCCTGCCAATGTTCAACGAGGCTCTGACCTTCGTAGAGCGTCTGGCCCAGGGCAAGAACAAGATCCTGTTCGTCGGCACCAAGCGTTCCGCTGGCAAGATCGTCGCTGAAGAAGCAGCACGTTGCGGTTCGCCATACGTCGACCACCGCTGGTTGGGCGGCATGCTGACCAACTACAAGACCATCCGTGCTTCGATCAAGCGTCTGCGCGAGCTGGAAACCCAGGCTGAAGACGGTACCTTCGCCAAGCTGACCAAGAAAGAAGCCCTGATGCGCTCCCGTGATCTGGAAAAACTGGATCGCAGCCTGGGTGGTATCAAGGACATGGG
Source organism: Pseudomonas sp. zfem002 (assembly GCF_032621685.1). Lineage (NCBI taxonomy): Bacteria > Pseudomonadati > Pseudomonadota > Gammaproteobacteria > Pseudomonadales > Pseudomonadaceae > Pseudomonas > Pseudomonas sp. zfem002. Next base: position 117,698 of record NZ_JAVYJH010000020.1, read on the forward strand.
CGGCCTGCCTGATGCCCTGTTCGTGATCGACGTCGAGCACGAGCGCATCGCTATCACCGAAGCCAACAAGCTGGGCATCCCGGTCATCGGTGTTGTCGATACCAACAGCAGCCCGGAAGGCGTTGACTACGTCATCCCAGGTAACGATGACGCCATCCGCGCCATCCAGCTGTACATGGGTTCGATGGCTGACGCCGTCATCCGTGGTCGCAACAACGTAGCCGGCGGCACCGAAGTTTACGCTGAAGAAGCGCCAGCTGCCGAGTAAGCGACGCTAGCGTCGATTGGCACGCAAAAAGGGGGCTAGGCCCCCTTTTTGCCACCTTGAAATCCTCCTGTCGCCAAGTGCCCGCATCATCGACGCGCCGCACACAGACAGGCAGTTGATTTCCAGAATTGAACCCCCGTGAACAGCGGGTGGAATGGTTGAAAACCTATCCAAGAGGATTTTGAAATGGCAGAAATTACTGCAGCGCTGGTAAAAGAACTGCGTGAGCGTACCGGCCAGGGCATGATGGAGTGCAAGAAGGCACTGGTAGCCGCTGGTGGCGATATCGAAAAAGCCATTGACGACATGCGTGCCTCGGGCGCCATCAAGGCTGCCAAGAAGGCTGGCAACATCGCCGCCGAAGGTTCGATCGCCGTTCGCGCCGAAGGCAATCGCGGCCTGATCATCGAAGTCAACTCGCAGACCGACTTCCTGGCTCTGCAGGACGACTTCAAAGGCTTCGTCAAGGACAGCCTGAACGAAGCGTTCGAGCAGAACCTGACCGACGCCGCGCCGCTGATCGCTTCCCGCGAATCCGCTCGTGAAGCCCTGGTCGCCAAGTGCGGCGAGAACGTCAACATCCGTCGTCTGTCGGCTGTCGAAGGCGACGTGATCGGTTCCTACCTGCACGGCCACCGCATCGGTGTCCTGGTTGTCCTGAAAGGCGGCAACCCTGAGCTGGCCAAGCAGATCGCCATGCACGTAGCGGCCAGCAACCCTGCTGTCGTTCGTCCGGAAGACGTTTCCGAGGAACTGGTTGCCAAGGAAAAAGAAATCTTCCTGCAACTGAACGCCGAAAAGATCGCCGGCAAGCCAGAGAACATCGTCGAGAACATGGTCAAGGGCCGTATCGCCAAGTTCCTGTCCGAAGCCAGCCTGGTCGAGCAAGCGTTCATCATGGATCCGGAAGTCAAGGTCGGTGAACTGGCCAAGAAAGCCGGCGCCGAAGTCGTTTCCTTCGTTCGTTACGAAGTAGGCGAAGGCATCGAGAAGAAAGAAGACGACTTCGCTGCCGAAGTTGCTGCTCAAGTGGCTGCTGCCCAGAAGCAATAAGACGGATTCACATCTGTCGCCCCAAAGAGGCTGCCCGCTCACGCGCGCAGCCTCTTTGTCAAAGCGCAGGCGCTTTTTGTGCCAAAAGCCGAGATTCGCTTGTGCTCTGGCGCCCCGTGGGTGCCAAGCTACAGTTGGCGCAGACTGAAAACAGTCCGCCCGGAATTTATACAAACGCCGCAGGAGAGATTCGCAATGGCTCAGCAGGTGAGTGGTCGTCAGCCTCGCTATAAACGCATTTTGCTCAAACTTAGCGGCGAGGCCCTGATGGGCTCGGAAGACTTCGGGATCGACCCGAAGGTGCTGGACCGCATGGCCCTGGAAGTAGGGCAACTGGTCGGTATCGGCGTCCAGGTTGGCCTGGTGATCGGTGGTGGCAACCTGTTCCGTGGTGCGGCCCTGAGCGCGGCCGGCATGGATCGCGTCACCGGTGACCACATGGGGATGCTGGCGACCGTGATGAACGCTCTGGCCATGCGCGACGCGCTGGAGCGCTCGAACATCCCGGCCATCGTCATGTCGGCCATTTCCATGGTCGGCGTCACCGATCACTATGATCGCCGCAAGGGTATCCGCCACCTCAACTCCGGCGACGTGGTGATCTTCGCTGCCGGTACCGGAAACCCGTTCTTCACCACCGACTCGGCCGCCTGTCTGCGTGCGATTGAAATCGATGCTGACGTCGTGCTGAAGGCAACCAAGGTCGACGGCGTGTACACTGCCGATCCGTTCAAGGATCCGCATGCCGAGAAATTCGATCGTCTGACGTACGACGAAGTACTCGACCGCAAACTGGGTGTGATGGACCTGACCGCAATCTGCCTGTGCCGTGACCACAAGATGCCATTGCGGGTATTCAACATGAACAAGCCTGGCGCCTTGCTGAACATCGTAGTGGGCGGCGCTGAAGGAACTCTGATCGAGGAAGGCGAAGAATGATCAACGATATCAAGAAAGACGCTCAGGACCGCATGAGCAAATCCATCGAGGCGCTGGGTCGCAACCTGGCCGCGATCCGCACCGGTCGTGCCCACCCAAGCATCCTCGACAGCGTCAAGGTGACTGCCTGGGGTAGCGAGATGCCGCTGAACCAGGTCGCCGCGATCAGCGTCGAGGACGCCCGCACCCTGAAGATCGTCGCTCACGACAAGAACCTGAGCGCCGCCATCGAGAAGGCCATCCTGACCTCGGACCTGGGTCTGAACCCGAGCAGCGCCGGTACCACCATCCGCGTGCCGATGCCGGCCCTGACCGAGGAAACCCGCAAGGGCTACACCAAGCAGGCGCGCGGCGTTGCCGAGGATGCCAAGGTCGCCGTGCGCAACGTGCGTCGCGATGCCCTGGCCGATCTGAAGAAGCTGTCCAAGGACAAGGAAATCAGCGAGGACGAAGAACGTCGCGCCGCTGACGAGCTGCAGAAGCTCACCGACAAGTTCGTCGGCGAAGTCGACAAGGCTCTGGAAGCGAAGGAAAAGGACCTGATGGCCGTTTAAGGTCGGGGTTTTTTCAATGGAAAAGAGCAAGCAGGGTGTGCCGTCCTCGGTGCCGCGTCATGTCGCGATCATCATGGACGGAAATAATCGCTGGGCGAAGAAGCGCCTGTTGCCCGGCGTCGCCGGGCACAAGGCCGGTGTGGACGCGGTGCGGGCTGTCATCGAGGTCTGCGCCGAGGCCAAGGTCGAGGTGCTGACCCTGTTCGCCTTCTCCAGCGAGAACTGGCAACGCCCGGCCGATGAGGTCGGGGCGTTGATGGAGCTGTTCTTCTCGGCCCTGCGCCGGGAGGCCAGGCGCCTCAACGAGAACAACATCAGTCTGCGGATCATCGGCGATCGCTCGCGCTTTCACCCGGAACTGCAGGCCGCCATGCGCGAAGCCGAAGCGCTGACCGCCGGCAACAACCGTTTCATCCTGCAGATCGCCGCCAACTACGGCGGTCAGTGGGATATCGCCCAGGCCGCCCAGCGCCTGGCGCGCGAGGTACAGGCTGGCCATCTGCGGCCGGAAGACATCACGCCCGATCTGTTGCAGACCTGTCTGGCCACTGGCGACCTGCCGCTGCCGGACCTGTGCATCCGTACCGGGGGCGAGCACCGCATCAGCAATTTCCTGTTGTGGCAGTTGGCCTACGCCGAGCTGTACTTCTCCGACCTCTACTGGCCGGACTTCAAACACGAGGCCATGCGCAATGCGTTGGCCGATTTCGCTTCGCGCCAGCGCCGCTTCGGTAAAACCAGCGAGCAGGTCGAAGCTGGAGCCCGTGCTTAATGCTCAAGCAACGCATCATTACCGCGCTGATTCTGCTGCCGATCGCTCTGGGCGGATTCTTCCTGCTCGACGGGGCGCAGTTCGCCCTGTTCATCGGCCTGGTGGTCACCCTTGGCGCCTGGGAATGGGCGCGCCTTGCCGGTCTGGTGGCCCAGGCGCTGCGCGTGGCCTACGCCGCCGTCATCGCCGGGTTGTTGATGTTGCTCTACCTGCTCCCGGAGCTGGCACCCTGGGTGCTCGGCGCCGCGGTCCTGTGGTGGGGCGTCGCGACCTGGCTGGTGATGACCTACCCACGCAGCAGCGAGCTGTGGGCCAGTGCCGCCTGCCGCCTGCTGATCGGCGCCCTGATACTGTTGCCGGCCTGGCAAGGGTTGGTGCTGCTCAAGCACTGGGCCATGGGCAACTGGCTGATTCTCGCGGTCATGGTGCTGGTGTGGGGGGCCGATATCGGCGCCTACTTCTCCGGGCGTGCCTTCGGCAAGCGCAAGCTGGCGCCGCAGGTCAGTCCTGGCAAAAGCTGGGAAGGGGTCTACGGTGGTCTGGCGCTGAGCCTGGTGATTACCCTCGCGGTCGGCCTGACCCGGCACTGGAGCATCGGTGAACTGATCCTCGGCCTGTTCGGCGCGGCCCTGGTGGTGATGGGCTCGGTGGTCGGCGACCTGACCGAAAGCATGTTCAAGCGCCGCTCCGGTATCAAGGACAGCAGCAACCTGCTGCCAGGCCATGGCGGTGTCCTTGACCGGATCGACAGCCTGACCGCGGCCATTCCGCTGTTCGCCGTGCTGCTCTGGGCGGCCGACTGGGGCGTCCTGTGAGTCGTGTTCAGCGTATTACCGTGCTCGGGGCCACCGGCTCGATCGGCCTGAGCACGCTGGACGTCATCGCCCGCCATCCCGATCGTTACGAAACCTTTGCCCTGACCGGCTACTCGAGGCTCGACGAGCTGCTGGCGCTGTGCCTGAAGCATGCACCGGTGTTCGCCGTCGTGCCGAACGAGGCCAGCGCCGCCACCCTGCGCGCCGGGCTCGATGCCGCCGGCTCGCGCACCGAAGTGCTGGTCGGTGAGCGGGGGTTGTGCGCGGTCGCTGCCGATCCCCAGGTCGATGCGGTGATGGCGGCCATCGTCGGTGCGGCGGGCCTGCGTCCGACCCTGGCGGCGGTGGAGGCGGGCAAGAAGGTCCTGCTGGCCAACAAGGAAGCGCTGGTGATGTCCGGTGCCCTGTTCATGGAGGCAGTACGGCGCAACAACGCAGTGCTGTTGCCCATCGACAGCGAACACAACGCAATCTTCCAGTGCCTGCCCGGCGATTACGCGCGTGGCCTGACTCAGGTCGGGGTGCGTCGGATTCTGCTCACGGCCTCCGGTGGCCCGTTCCGTCAGACGCCGGCCGCCGAACTGGCGCAGGTGACGCCCGAGCAAGCCTGTGCCCACCCCAACTGGTCCATGGGGCGGAAGATTTCCGTCGACTCGGCGAGCATGATGAACAAGGGCCTCGAACTGATCGAGGCCTGCTGGCTGTTCGACGCGCCGCCGTCCCGGATCGAGGTGGTGGTCCATCCGCAAAGTGTGATTCACTCGCTGGTCGACTATGTGGACGGCTCGGTATTGGCCCAGTTGGGCAACCCGGACATGCGCACGCCAATCGCCAACGCCCTGGCCTGGCCCGAGCGCATCGATTCCGGAGTGGCACCATTGGACCTGTTCGCCATCGCCCGCCTGGATTTCCAGGCCCCGGACGAACAGCGTTTCCCTTGCCTGCGCCTGGCGCGCGAGGCCGCCGAGGCGGGCAACAGTGCCCCGGCGGTGCTCAACGCCGCCAACGAAGTTGCGGTGGAAGCCTTTCTTCAGCGGCGCATCCGCTTCCCGGAGATCGCGAGTATGATCGGACAGGTACTGGAGCGGGAGCCGGTGGTTGCGGTGGACTCGCTCGATGCGGTATTCGCCGCCGACCAGCGGGCCCGGGAACTGGCGGGAGAGTGGCTGACCCGTCACGGGCGTTAGGGGTCCTGCTGAACGTTATTCGGAGAAAGACATGAGCGCGCTCTACATGATTATCGGCACCCTGGTCGCCCTGGGTGTTCTGGTTACCTTTCACGAATTCGGGCACTTCTGGGTAGCCCGGCGTTGCGGCGTCAAGGTGTTGCGTTTTTCCGTGGGCTTCGGCATGCCGCTGTTTCGCTGGCATGACCGCCAGGGCACGGAATTTGTCATCGCCGCCATTCCCCTGGGTGGTTACGTCAAGATGCTCGACGAGCGCGAGGCCGATGTCCCGCCGGCGTTGGCCGAGCAATCGTTCAATCGCAAGACGGTTCGCCAGCGCATTGCCATCACCGCGGCCGGGCCGATCGCCAACTTTCTCCTCGCCATCCTGTTCTTCTGGATTCTCGCCATGCTGGGCAGCCAGCAGGTACGGCCGGTCATCGGCAATGTCGAGCCGGGCAGCCTGGCTGCCGTCGCCGGGCTGAGCGCGGGGCAGGAAATCGTTTCCATCGATGGCCAGGCGACCAACGGCTGGGCCGCGGTCAACCTGCAACTGGTGCGCCGCCTGGGTGAGAGCGGTGCGTTGCAGGTCGGGGTGCGCGAAGAAGGCGCCGCTGCCGAGAGCATTCGCACCGTGGCCCTCGACAGCTGGCTCAAGGGCGCCGACGAGCCGGACCCGATCAGTTCCCTGGGGATTCGCCCGTGGCGCCCAGCGCTGGCACCGGTGCTGGCCGAGCTGGATCCGAAAGGACCGGCGCAGGCCGCCGGCCTGAAGACCGGCGATCGCCTGCTGAGCCTCGATGGCCAGGTGCTGACCGACTGGCAGCAGGTCGTGGACAACGTGCGCAGTCGTGCCGGCAGCCGCGTGGTGTTGGTCGTCGAACGCGACGGTGCGCGCATCGACCTGCCGGTCACCCTCGCCACTCGTGGCGAAGGCAAGGCCGCCGCCGGTTACCTCGGTGCCGGCGTGGCGCAGCCGGAATGGCCGCCGCAGATGCTCCGCGAAGTCAGTTACGGACCGCTCGAAGCGGTGGGCGAGGGCCTTTCCCGTACCTGGAACATGAGCGTCCTGACCCTCGATTCGCTGAAGAAAATGCTCTTCGGCGAGCTCTCGGTAAAAAACTTGAGCGGACCGATAACCATTGCTAAAGTGGCGGGCGCTTCAGCCCAGTCCGGCCTCGGGGATTTCCTGAATTTCCTTGCCTATCTGAGCATTAGCCTTGGGGTTCTTAACTTGCTGCCCATCCCCGTTCTGGATGGGGGGCATTTGCTGTTTTATCTGATCGAGTGGGTGCGTGGCCGTCCGCTATCCGATCAGGTGCAAGGTTGGGGGATCCAGATCGGTATCAGTTTGGTAGTCGGGGTGATGTTGCTCGCCCTGATCAACGATTTGGGTCGACTGTAACGCTTCGTTCAATTGCGAACCTGCCGCGTCCTTGCGGCAGGTCGTTTATTGCCAGTTGGAATAAGAAAGGACTTCATGAAACGTCTGCTGCTAACTGCGGCTCTCGCCGCACTGATGATCGCTGAAGTTCACGCCGAGTCCTTCACCATCTCCGATATTCGAGTCAACGGTCTGCAGCGGGTTTCCGCGGGCAGCGTTTTCGGCGCCTTGCCATTGAACGTCGGCGACCAGGCCGACGACAGTCGTCTGGTGGAGTCGACCCGTTCCCTGTTCAAGACCGGGTTCTTCCAGGACATCCAGCTGAGCCGCGACGGCAATGTCCTGATCATCAACGTCGTCGAGCGTCCGTCGGTCTCCAGCATCGAGATCGAAGGCAACAAGGCGATCAGCACCGAAGACCTGATGAAGGGCCTGAAGCAATCCGGCCTGGCCGAAGGCGAAATCTTCCAGCGCGCTACCCTTGAAGGCGTGCGTAACGAACTGCAACGCCAGTACGTCGCCCAGGGCCGCTATTCGGCCGAGGTAGACGCCGAAGTGGTACCGCAGCCGCGCAACCGCGTCGGCCTGAAGATCAAGATCAACGAAGGCACGGTCGCCGCGATCCAGCACATCAACGTCGTGGGCAACACCGTGTTCTCCGACGAAGACCTGTCCAGCCTGTTCGAACTGAAGACCACCAACTGGCTGTCCTTCTTCAAGAACGACGACAAGTACGCCCGCGAAAAACTCTCCGGTGACCTTGAGCGCCTGCGCTCCTACTACCTGGATCGCGGCTACATCAACATGGACATCGCCTCCACCCAGGTGTCGATCACCCCGGACAAGAAGCACGTCTACATCACCGTCAACATCAACGAAGGCGAGAAGTACACCGTTCGCGACGTGAAGCTGTCCGGTGACCTGAAGGTCCCGGAAGAGCAGGTCAAGGCCCTGCTGCTGGCCCAGCCAGGCCAGGTCTTCTCGCGCAAGGTGATGACCACGACCTCCGAGCTGATCACCCGCCGCCTGGGTAACGAAGGCTATACCTTCGCCAACGTCAACGGCGTGCCCCAGCCGCACGACGAAGACCATACCGTCGACATCACCTTCGTCGTCGATCCGGGCAAGCGCGCCTACGTCAACCGCATCAACTTCCGTGGCAACACCAAGTCCGAGGACGAAGTGCTGCGTCGCGAGATGCGTCAGATGGAAGGTGGCTGGGCCTCGACCTACCTGATCGACCAGTCCAAGACCCGTCTGGAGCGTCTGGGCTTCTTCAAGGAAGCCAACGTCGAGACCCCGGCCGTTCCGGGCACCGACGACCAGGTCGACGTCAACTACACCGTGGAAGAGCAGGCTTCCGGCTCGATCACCGCCAGCGTCGGCTTCGCCCAGAGCGCCGGTCTGATCCTCGGTGGTTCGATCAGCCAGAACAACTTCCTCGGTACCGGTAACAAGGTCTCCATCGGCCTGACCCGTTCCGAATACCAGAGCCGATACAACTTCGGCTTCGTTGACCCCTACTGGACCGCCGATGGCGTCAGCCTGGGTTACAACGCCTTCTACCGCACCACCGACTACGACGACCTCGACGTCGATGTCGCCAGCTACGCGGTGGACAGCCTGGGTGCCGGGGTCAACGTCGGCTACCCGATCAGCGAGACTTCCCGTCTGACCTTCGGCCTGAGCGTGCAGCAGGACAAGATCAAGACCGGTCGCTACACAGTCGACGAGATCTTTGACTTCCTCGAGAAGGAAGGCGACGACAGCTTCCTGAACTTCAAGGCGTCGGCCGGCTGGTCCGAGTCGACCCTGAACAAGGGCGTGCTGGCCACCCGTGGTCATTCGCAAAGCCTGACCCTGGAAGCGACTACCCCGGGCAGCGACCTGTCGTTCTTCAAGCTCGACTACCGTGGCCAGATGTTCAAGCCGATCACCAACGACTACACCTTGCGCCTGCACACCGAGCTGGGCTTTGGTGACGGTTACGGTTCCACCTCGGGCCTGCCGTTCTATGAAAACTACTATGCTGGTGGTTTCAACTCGGTTCGCGGCTTCAAGGACAGCAGCCTTGGCCCGCGCAGTACGCCAAGCAAGGCCAACGCCCAGCGCGGCACCGCGACCGACCCGGATCAGGATCCGCTGCCGTTCGGTGGCAACGTCCTCGTGCAGGGCGGCGTGGAGCTGCTGTTCCCGCTGCCGTTCGTCAAAGACCAGCGTTCCCTGCGCACCTCGGTATTCTGGGATGTGGGTAATGTCTACGACACCAATTGCGGCTCCAAGCCCGATTGCGAGAAATTCGGTCTTTCCGGCCTGGCCAGTTCCGTCGGCCTGGGCGTGACCTGGATTACCGCGCTGGGTCCGTTGAGCTTCAGTCTGGCGATGCCGGTGAAGAAACCGGACGACGCCGACACCCAGGTGTTCCAATTCTCTCTGGGTCAGACCTTCTAAGGGTCTGGTCCACGTAAACGACAACGGATTCTGTAGGAGTGCATCGTGCGTAAGTTGACTCAACTGGCGGTACTGGCCGCGGCCCTGGTCGCGACCCCGGCGTTTGCCGAAATGAAAATTGCCGTTCTGAACTATCAGATGGCGCTGCTGGAATCCGACGCGGCCAAGGCTTACGCGGTCGATGCAGAGAAGAAATTCGGTCCGCAACTGACCAAGCTGAAAAACCTGGAAAGCAGCGCCAAGGGCATCCAGGATCGCCTGGTCAAGGGCGGTGACAAGATGCCGCAAGGCGAGCGCGAGCGCCTGGAACTTGAATTCAAGCAGAAAGCCCGTGACTTCCAGTTCCAGTCCAAGGAGCTGAACGAAGCCAAGGCCGTGGCGGACCGTGACATGCTCAAGCAACTGAAGCCGAAGCTGGATGGCGCCGTCGAGGAAGTCATCAAGAAAGGCGGTTTCGACCTGGTTCTCGAGCGTGGCGCGGTCATCGATGTCAAACCTCAGTACGACATCACCCGCCAGGTCATCGAGCGCATGAACCAGTCCCGTTGATATGACGGCGACCATGAAACTCGGCCAGTTGGCCGAGTTCCTCGGGGCCACGCTGCAAGGCCCCGAAGAGCTCGAAATCACTGGTCTCGCGACCCTGCAGGAAGCTGGCTCCGGCCAGTTGAGCTTCCTGGCCAATACCCAGTACCGCAAGTACCTGGCTGATACCCACGCCAGCGCGGTGCTGCTGCGCACCAGCGATGCCGAGGGCTTTGCCGGCAATGCGTTGATCGTGCCCGATCCTTACCTGGCGTATGCGCGCATCTCCCACCTGTTCGACCCCAAACCAAAGGCTGTGGCGGGAATTCATCCCAGCGCCGTGGTGGCGGTGGACGCCCAGGTCGATGCCAGCGCCAGTGTCGGTGCGTTCGCGGTCATCGAGAGCGGTGCGGTGATCGGCGCCAATGTCACGGTCGGCGCGCATTGCTTCATCGGTGCTCGCAGCGTGATCGGCGAGGGCGGCTGGCTGGCTCCCCGGGTAACCCTGTATCACGACGTGCGCATCGGCAAGCGTGTGGTGATACAGTCCGGCGCCGTGCTGGGTGGCGAAGGTTTCGGTTTCGCCAATGAAAAGGGTGTCTGGCAGAAGATTGCCCAGATCGGTGGCGTCAGCATCGGTGACGATGTCGAGATCGGTGTGAATACCGCCATCGACCGTGGCGCACTGGCTGACACCCGCATCGGTGATGGCGTCAAGCTCGACAACCAGATCCAGATCGCCCACAACGTGCAGGTAGGTGACCACACGGCGATGGCAGCCTGTGTCGGCATCTCGGGAAGTACCCGAATCGGCAAGCACTGCACCATTGCCGGCGGTGTCGGCATGGTCGGTCACATCGATGTCTGCGATAACGTTTTCGTTTCCGGCATGACCATGGTCACCCGCTCCATCACCGAGCCTGGCGGTTATTCCTCCGGCACGGCAATGCAGACCCTGGGTGACTGGCGCAAGAGCGCGGCGCGGATTCGCCAACTGGATGAAATCGCCAAGCGTCTTCAACAACTGGAAAAGCGTGTCGAAACCGTGACCTCAGGCGGCCAGCCATCATCTGATGGCTGATACCCTTTCCTGATCAGGGCGCGGCGCGATTGCCGGTTGGCGTTCTTGATTTGCAAAAGGTGCATGGCGCCAGGCGCATGCTCCCTATCTTTACTACAGGCTTCCCCCAGAAATGATGGACATCAACGAGATTCGCGAATACCTGCCTCACCGTTACCCGTTCCTGCTCGTGGACCGCGTGGTGGAACTGGACGTCGAGGCTCAGCGCATTCGTGCCTACAAGAATGTCAGCATCAACGAGCCGTTCTTCAATGGTCACTTCCCGGCGCATCCGATCATGCCCGGCGTGCTGATCATCGAGGCCATGGCCCAGGCAGCCGGCATCCTCGGTTTCAAGATGCTCGATGCCAAACCGACGGATGGCACGCTGTACTACTTCGTCGGCTCCGACAAGCTGCGTTTCCGCCAGCCGGTGCTGCCGGGCGACCAACTGATCCTGGAAGCCAAGTTCATCAGTTGCAAACGCCAGATCTGGAAGTTCGACTGCCAGGCAACGGTCGATGGCAAGCCTGTCTGCTCCGCCGAGATCATCTGCGCGGAACGTAAACTATGAGTTTGATTGACCCTCGGGCAATCATCGATCCCTCGGCCAAGCTGGCCAAGGGGGTCGAGGTCGGTCCTTGGTCGATCGTCGGCCCGAACGTCGAGATCGGGGAGGGGACCGTCATCGGTCCGCATGTGGTGCTCAAGGGGCCGACCCGCATCGGCCGGAACAACCGCATCTATCAGTTTTCCTCGGTCGGCGAAGACACGCCGGACCTCAAGTACAAGGGCGAGCCCACCCGCCTGGTGATCGGTGACAACAACGTCATTCGCGAAGGTGTGACGATCCACCGCGGGACCATCCAGGACCGCTCGGAAACCACCATCGGCGATCACAACCTGATCATGGCCTACGCCCATATCGGTCACGACAGCGTCATCGGCAATCACTGCATCCTGGTCAACAACACCGCGTTGGCGGGGCATGTGCACGTGGATGACTGGGCGATCCTCTCCGGCTTCACCCTGGTTCACCAGTTCTGCCACATCGGTGCCCACAGTTTTTCCGGCATGGGCACCGCCATCGGCAAGGACGTCCCGGCGTTCGTCACCGTCTTCGGCAACCCCGCCGAAGCGCGCAGCATGAACTTCGAGGGCATGCGCCGTCGCGGTTTCAGCGAGGATGCCATCCATGCCCTGCGACGCGCCTACAAGATCGTCTATCGCCAGGGACTGACCGTCGAGCAGGCGATCGTCGAGCTGGAAGAGTCGGCCAAGCAGTTCCCTGAAGTCGAGCTGTTCCGTCGCTCGATCCAGAACTCCGCCCGCGGCATCACGCGCTGACATGGCGGCACTCTGCGTAGCGCTGGTGGCCGGTGAGGCCAGCGGCGACATCCTCGGTTCGGGCCTGATGCGGGCGCTCAAGGTCCGGCATCCGGACATCCGTTTCATCGGTGTCGGTGGTCCGCTGATGGAAGCCGAAGGGCTGAGCAGCTACTTCCCCATGGAGCGCCTGGCGGTCATGGGCCTGGTCGAGGTGCTGGGGCGTTTGCCCGAGCTGCTCAAGCGACGCAAGCTGCTGATCCAGACCCTCATCGAAGAAAAGCCGGATGTCTTCATCGGCATCGATGCGCCGGATTTCACCCTCAATATCGAACTGAAGCTGCGTCAGGCCGGGATCAAGACCGTGCACTACGTCAGCCCGTCGGTCTGGGCCTGGCGGCAGAAGCGTGTGCTGAAGATTCGCGAAGGCTGCGACCTGATGCTCACCCTGTTCCCCTTCGAAGCGAAGTTCTACGAAGAGCAGGGTGTACCGGTGCGTTTCGTCGGTCACCCGTTGGCCGACACGATTCCCCTCGAAGCCGATCGCGACGCCGCGCGGCACACCCTTGGGCTGCCCGAGGGCCCGCTGGTGGCGCTGATGCCGGGCAGCCGTGGCGGGGAAGTCGGTCGCCTCGGTGAGCTGTTCCTCGACACCGCGCAGCGCCTGCGCGAACTCATTCCCGGTGTGCGCTTCGTCTCGCCCTGCGCGAACGCCGCGCGCCGTGCGCAGCTGGAGCAGATGCTGGTCGGCCGGGATCTGCCGCTGACCTTGCTCGACGGCCAGTCCCACCAGGCCCTGGCGGCCTGCGACGCGGTCTTGATCGCTTCGGGTACCGCGACCCTGGAAGCCTTGCTGTTCAAGCGGCCCATGGTCGTGGCCTACCGTCTGGCCCCGCTGAGCTACTGGATTCTCAAACGTCTGGTCAAGAGCCCCTACGTTTCACTGCCCAACCTGCTGGCCCAACGCCTGCTGGTGCCGGAGCTGCTGCAGGAGGCCGCTACCCGCGAGGCCCTGGCGCAGACCCTGGCGCCGCTGGTGCGGGATGGCGCGCAGCAGACCGAAGGCTTCGACCGGATTCACCGCACTTTGCGCCGCGATGCCTCGAATCAGGCCGCCGACGCCGTGCTGGCCTTGCTGGAAGATCGATAAATGCAAATGGGACTGGACTTCAACCTGGTCGAAGAACTGGTCGCCGGCGTCGATGAAGTCGGCCGTGGCCCGCTTTGCGGGGCGGTGGTCACCGCCGCGGTCATTCTCGATCCGGCCCGACCGATTCTTGGTCTGAACGATTCGAAGAAACTGACCGAAGCGCGCCGCGAAAAGCTCTTCGACGAGATCTGCGAAAAGGCCCTGAGCTTTCATATCGCCCGCGCGGAAGTCGAGGAAATCGACGAGTTGAACATCCTGCACGCCACCATGCTGGCGATGCAGCGCGCCGTCGAGGGCTTGCACATCACCCCGAAGCTGGCGCTGATCGACGGCAATCGCTGTCCGAAACTCAAGATGCCGGCATCGCCGGTGGTCAAGGGGGATAGCCAGGTTCCGGCGATCGCCGCGGCTTCGATCCTGGCCAAGGTCACCCGGGACCGGGAGATGTCGGCCTTCGAGCTGATCTACCCGGGTTATGGCATCGGCGGGCACAAGGGCTATCCGACCGCCGTGCATCTGGAAGCGCTGGCCCGCCTGGGGCCGACGCCGATTCACCGGCGCTCGTTCGCCCCGGTTCGCGCAGCCTACGAGGCGCTGGCGGGCGGTCAACCGATCCTGGTCTGACCCCAGGTTTCCACCTTCAGTCCGGATCGCCATGCGCCGGCTGTTGTTTTGATCGGGGCCCGGTACAATCCGGGCCTTGTCGTTTTGCGTTGCTATAGGATCATCATGTCGGCTTCCTTCGTTCATCTTCGCCTGCATACCGAATTCTCGCTGGTCGACGGACTGGTGCGGATCAAGCCGCTCGCCAAGGCCCTGACCGGGATGAACATGCCGGCGGTGGCGGTGACCGACCAGAGCAACATGTGCTCGCTGGTCAAGTTCTACAAGACCGCCATGGGCGCCGGGATCAAGCCGATCTGCGGCGCCGACCTGTGGCTGGCGAGCGATGATCCGGATGCCGCCCTGGCGCGCATCTGCTTCCTGGCGATGGACGCCAAGGGCTACCGCAACCTCACCGAACTGATTTCCCGTGGCTGGGTCGAGGGCCAGCGCAATGGCCTGGTGATCATCCAGCGCGAATGGATCGCCGAAGCCGCCGAGGGCCTGATCGCCCTGTCCGCGGCCAAGGAAGGCGACATCGGCATGGCCCTGCTGTCGGGCAATGAAACCGAAGCCGAGGCCCTGCTGCGCGACTGGATGGGCATGTTCCCGGATCGCTTCTATGTCGAAGTGCAGCGCACCAACCGCGCGGGCGACGAGGAATACCTGCATGCCGCCGTGGCCCTGGCCGACCGCCTGGGGGCGCCGCTGGTGGCCACCAACGATGTGCGTTTCATCAAGCAGTCGGACTTCGACGCCCACGAAACCCGCGTGTGCATCGGCGAAGGCCGGGCCCTGGACGACCCGCGGCGCTCGCGCAACTACAGCGACCAGCAGTATCTGAAAAGCCCGGAAGAAATGGCCGAGCTGTTCAGCGACCTGCCCGAGGCGCTGGAAAACACTGTCGAGATCGCCAAGCGCTGCAACATCACCGTGCAGTTGGGCAAATACTTCCTGCCGGACTTCCCTACGCCCAACGGCATGGGCATCGACGATTACCTGCGCCACGTTTCCCATGAGGGCCTGGAAGAGCGTCTGGCGGTGCTCTGGCCGAAGGAGACCACGCCCGATTACGAAGAGAAGCGGCAGACCTATCTGGACCGGCTGAAGTTCGAGCTGGACATCATCATCCAGATGGGTTTCCCCGGTTACTTCCTCATCGTTATGGACTTCATCAAGTGGGCCAAGAACAACGACGTGCCGGTCGGCCCGGGCCGGGGTTCGGGTGCTGGCTCGCTGGTGGCCTACGTGCTGAAGATCACCGACCTCGACCCGCTGGCCTATGACCTGCTGTTCGAACGTTTCCTCAACCCGGAACGGATTTCCATGCCCGACTTCGACGTCGACTTCTGCATGGACGGCCGCGACCGGGTGATCGACTACGTGGCCGAGGCCTACGGGCGCAACGCGGTGAGCCAGATCATCACCTTCGGCACCATGGCGGCGAAGGCGGTGGTGCGCGACGTGGCGCGGGTGCAGGGCAAGTCCTACGGCCTGGCGGATCGTCTGTCGAAGATGATTCCGTTCGAAGTCGGCATGACCCTGGAAAAAGCCTACGAACAGGAAGAAATGCTCCGGGATTTCCTCAAGACCGACGAGGACGCCAAGGAAATCTGGGACATGGCCCTCAAGCTGGAAGGGGTCACCCGCGGTACCGGCAAGCACGCCGGTGGTGTGGTGATCGCGCCGACCAAGCTTACCGACTTCTCGCCGATTGCCTGCGACGAAGAGGGCGGCGGCCTGGTGACCCAGTTCGACAAGGATGACGTCGAGGCCGCGGGTCTGGTGAAGTTCGACTTCCTCGGCCTGCGTACCCTGACCATCATCAAATGGGCGATGGAGATCATCAACCGCGAGCAGGCCAAGCAGAACCTGCCGGACGTCAACATCGACTTCATCCCGCTCGACGACAGGCGTACCTACGAGCTGTTGCAGCGGGCCGAGACCACCGCGGTGTTCCAGCTCGAATCCCGCGGCATGAAGGAGCTGATCAAGAAGCTCAAGCCGGACTGCCTGGAAGACCTCATCGCACTGGTGGCGCTGTTCCGTCCCGGCCCGCTGCAATCGGGCATGGTGGACGACTTCATCAACCGCAAGCACGGTCGCGCCGAACTGGCCTACCCGCACCCGGACTACCAGTACGAAGGCCTTCAGCCGGTTCTGGCACCAACCTACGGCATCATCCTGTACCAGGAACAGGTGATGCAGATCGCCCAGGTCATGGCCGGCTATACCCTCGGCGGCGCGGACATGCTGCGCCGGGCGATGGGCAAGAAGAAGCCCGAGGAAATGGCCAAGCAGCGTGGCGGTTTCATCGAGGGTTGTGCCAACAACGGCATCGATGGCGACCTTGCGGGCAACATCTTCGACCTGGTGGAAAAGTTCGCCGGCTACGGCTTCAACAAATCCCACTCCGCGGCCTACGGCCTGGTCTCCTACCAGACCGCCTGGCTGAAGACCCACCACCCGGCGGCGTTCATGGCCGCGGTGCTGTCGGCGGATATGCACAACACCGACAAGGTGGTGATCCTGATCGAGGAAGTGCGCAGCATGAAGCTGCGCCTCGATGCGCCGGACGTGAACTTCTCCGACTTCAAGTTCACCGTCAACGATGACGGCCGTATCGTCTATGGGCTCGGCGCGATCAAGGGCGTCGGCGAAGGCCCGGTGGAGGCGATCATGGAGGCGCGGGCCGAAGGCGGTCCGTTCAAGGATCTGTTCGATTTCTGTGCGCGTGTCGACCTCAAGCGCATCAACAAGCGGACGCTAGACGCCCTGGTGCGCAGTGGTGCGCTGGATCGTCTCGGGCCGTTCTTCCATGACGAGATCAAGGCCTATCAGGCCAATGTCGACCAGAACCGCGCGGTATTGCTGTCGGCCATGGAAGAGGCGATCAAGTCTGCGGAGCAGACCGCGCGGACCCACGACAGCGGTCACTCGGACCTGTTCGGCGGGCTGTTCGACGACGCCGATGCCGACGTCTATGCCAACCACCGCAACGCGCGGGAACTGACGCTCAAGGAACGCCTGCGTGGCGAGAAGGACACCCTTGGCCTGTACCTCACCGGTCACCCGATCGACGAATACGAAGGCGAGATTCGCCGCTTCGCCCGCCAGCGCATCGTCGACCTGAAGCCGGCGCGCGACACCCAGACCGTGGCCGGCATGATCATTGCCCTGCGTGTGATGAAGAACAAGAAGGGCGACAAGATGGGCTTCGTCACCCTCGACGACCGCTCCGGGCGTATCGAGGCCTCGCTGTTCGCTGATGCCTTCATGGCCGCGCAGTCCCTGCTGCAGACCGACGCCATGGTGGTGATCGAGGGCGAAGTGAGCAACGACGACTTTTCCGGCGGCCTGCGCCTGCGGGTCAAGCGGGTGATGAGCATGGAGGACGCGCGCACCAACCTGGCCGACAGCCTGCGCCTGAAGATCCATGCCGATGCCCTCAAGGGCGACCGCCTGGCCTGGCTCGGTGACCTGCTCAGGCGCCATCGCGGTGCCTGTCCGGTGAGCATGGAATACACCGGCAGCGATGCCCGCGCCCAGCTGCAGTTCGGCGAAGACTGGCGGATCGACCCGGCCGATGGCCTGATTCAGGCCCTGCGTGACCAGTTCGGCCGAGAGAACGTCTTTTTGCACTATCGATGAATTTTTAATCTCGACCTGAATGCGCCTGATCCCTTAAGGTAGGGCGCCAAACGGATCAACCGGCCGGCCGCCTGGCCGTCGACCCAAGACGGATGCCTATGAACCCGAACTTTCTGGATTTCGAACAGCCGATTGCTGACCTGCAAGCCAAGATCGAAGAGCTGCGCCTGGTGGGCAATGACAACTCGCTGAACATCGGCGATGAGATCGGCCGGCTGCAAGACAAGAGCAGCGAGCTGACCAAGAGCATCTTCGGCAATTTGACCAGCTGGCAGATCGCTCGCCTGGCGCGCCACCCGCGCCGGCCTTACACCCTGGACTACATCGAGCACATCTTCACCGAGTTCGACGAACTGCACGGCGACCGTCACTTCGCCGACGACGCCGCGATCGTCGGTGGTATCGCCCGCCTGGCGGACCGTCCGGTGATGGTCATCGGTCACCAGAAAGGCCGTGAAGTGCGCGAGAAGGTTCGCCGCAACTTCGGCATGCCGCGTCCGGAAGGCTACCGCAAGGCCTGCCGCCTGATGGAAATGGCCGAACGCTTCAAGATGCCGATCCTGACCTTCATCGACACCCCGGGCGCCTACCCGGGCATCGACGCCGAAGAGCGCAACCAGAGCGAAGCGATCGCCTGGAACCTGCGCGTCATGGCGCGCCTGAAGACGCCGATCATCGCCACCGTCATCGGCGAGGGCGGTTCCGGCGGCGCCCTGGCGATCGGTGTCTGCGACCAGTTGAACATGCTGCAGTACTCCACCTACTCGGTGATCTCGCCGGAAGGTTGCGCCTCGATCCTGTGGAAGACCGCCGAGAAGGCCGCCGATGCCGCCGAGGCCATGGGCATCACCGCCGAGCGCCTGAAGGGGCTGGGTATCGTCGACAAGGTTATCTCGGAGCCACTGGGCGGCGCCCACCGCGATCCGGCCGCCATGTCGGCATCGGTTCGCGAGGAACTGATCCAGCAACTGGACATGCTGAAGAAGTTCGACAACGACGCGCTGCTCAAGCGCCGTTACGATCGCCTGATGAGCTACGGTCTCTGACCTGACGCTGTAAAGTCAGCTATTTGGGGCTGCTTTGCAGCCCTTCGCGAGCGAGCTCGCTCCCACAGGATCCTGCACCCTGTAGGGGCGAGCTCGCTCGCGAAGGGCCGCATAGCGGCCCCAATCGTTTTTATCTCCGAGACCTTGACCATGGTTTATCTCGCCTCTCGTGTGCAGGACAAGCTGGCCCCCTGGCGCGATGCACCGGGCTGGTGCGTGGCGCTGTCGGGCGGGTTGGACTCCACGGTGTTGCTGCACCTGCTGGCGGGCTTGAGCGATCGGCCAGCATTGCGCGCCGTGCATGTCCATCATGGCCTGCAACAGGTTGCAGATACCTGGCCGGAACACTGTCGGCGCCTCTGTGATGCACTGGGTGTCGAGTTGCTGGTACGCCACGTGAGGGTAGAGGAGGACGCCAGTATCGAACAGGCGGCGCGCAATGCCCGCTACGGAGCCTTCAGCGAGGTCCTGCAGACGGGCGAGATTCTTCTGACCGGCCAGCACCGCGAGGACCAGGCGGAAACCCTGTTGCTGCGTCTGCTTCGTGGTGCAGGATTGCGCGGGTTGATGGCGATGCCGGGGCAGAGATCGCTTGGCGCCGGTTCGCTGGTACGGCCCTTGCTCGACATCTCTCGTGACGAACTTCTCCGCCATGCGCAAGCGCATGGTTTGAGCTGGATCGAGGATTCCTCGAACGCTGATACCCGCTTCAATCGCAATTACCTGCGCCATCAGGTGTTTCCTGCCCTGGCCTCGCGCTGGCCACAAGCCAGTCGCAGCCTGGCCCGCGCGGCCGGCCATCTTGCGCAGGCGGGGGAGTTGCTGGACGAACTGGCTCGCGAGGATCTGGTCCAGGCCCAGGTCCCGGGGGATTTTCCCTGGCTCGGCTTGCCATCCCTGCATTTGCCGGGGCTGGCTCACCTGTCTCCGGCGCGGCAGCGCAATGCCATGCAGTCCTGGTTGGCACGCTTCACCCGGTTGCCCGATACCGATCACTGGGCTGGCTGGAATGATCTGCGAGACGCTCGCGCCGATGCTTCGCCAATCTGGAAACTCACTGATGGCGAATTGCATCGGGCCGGCGAGCGGATCTATTGGTTGAGTGGCAACTGGCTCGGTGCTCCCGGCGAGGCCGCGTACTGGAATGATCCGCGACAGGCGCTGGAACTGGCTGGGAATGGCCGCGTTTTCCTGACCGGAAATTTACCCCAGGAAGGGCTGCGAATCGCCTACCGCCAGGGCGGCGAAAGCATGACGCTCCCCGGCCGTGGTCGCCGCGATCTCAAGCGTCTGCTCAACGAACGCCAGGTTCCGTGCTTCGTCCGCAGCCGCCTGCCATTGCTGTTCGCGGGCGAGCGACTGGTCGCCGTGGCCAACCTGCCAGACCTCACTGATGGCGATTTGCAACTCGTGTGGCGCGTACCGACGAGTGAGCAAGGTTTGAGGTGATGGGCATCTTCGGGTAGACTACGCTCCCTTCTTGATACAGCTTCTGTGAGCTCCTTTCGAGCCACGGCAGTTGCCGATTACCAAGCAGTTTTTTGCTGGGCGATTCTCAAAATGTGTAGCGAGCTCCGTACCGGGTTTTCAACCCCCGGTCTGTACAGACGCGGCAGTATTTTCGGATGCACTGTGATTGACGCAGGTGATCGGGGGCTTCGGCCTTCCTTCGCTTTCCCCGGCGGCGCAGACCGCTTTAACGCAGACTTCTAGGGTTTTTCATGACGCGCTACATATTCGTCACGGGCGGTGTTGTTTCTTCATTGGGGAAAGGCATTGCCTCGGCTTCATTGGCGGCCATCCTGGAGGCGCGGGGGCTCAAGGTCACCATGCTCAAGCTGGACCCGTACATCAACGTCGACCCGGGCACCATGAGCCCGTTCCAGCACGGTGAAGTGTTCGTCACCCACGACGGCGCCGAGACCGACCTGGACCTGGGCCACTACGAGCGGTTCATCCGCACGACCATGACCCAGAACAACAACTTCACCACCGGCCGCATCTACGAGCACGTGCTGCGCAAGGAGCGTCGGGGTGATTACCTGGGCGCGACCATCCAGGTCATTCCGCACATCACCGACGAGATCAAGCGCCGCATCATCAAGGGCGCCGGCGATGCCGACGTGGCCCTGGTCGAGATCGGCGGTACCGTGGGTGACATCGAGTCGCAACCGTTCCTCGAAGCCATCCGCCAACTGCGGGTCGAAGTCGGCTCCAAGCGCGCGATGCTGATGCACCTGACCCTGGTCCCGTACATCGCCACCGCTGGCGAGACCAAGACCAAGCCGACCCAGCACTCGGTCAAGGAGCTGCGCTCCATCGGCCTGCAGCCTGACGTGCTGATCTGCCGTTCCGACCACCCTGTCGACGTCTCGTCGCGGCGCAAGATCGCCCTGTTCACCAACGTCGAAGAGCGCGCGGTCATCTCGCTGGAAGACGTCGACACCATCTACAAGATTCCTGCCGTGCTGCACGCCCAGGGCCTGGACGACTTCGTCGTCGAGCGCTTCGGCCTGCAATGCAATGGCGCCGACCTGTCCGAGTGGGAAAAGGTCGTCGATGCCAAGCTCAACCCCGAGCACGAAGTGACCATCGCCATGGTCGGCAAGTACATGGAACTGCTGGACGCCTACAAGTCGCTGATCGAAGCGATGAGCCACGCCGGCATCCAGAACCGCACCAAGGTCAACCTGCGCTACATCGATTCCGAAGACATCGAGAACCAGGGCACCGGTCTGCTGGAAGGCGTCGACGCGATCCTGGTTCCGGGCGGCTTCGGCCTGCGTGGCGTGGAAGGCAAGATCACCGCCGTCCAGTACGCTCGCGAGAACAAGGTGCCATACCTGGGCATCTGCCTCGGCATGCAGGTGGCGGTCATCGAGTTCGCCCGTAACGTCATGGGCTGGAAAGACGCCAACTCCACCGAGTTCGATCGCAACAGCGGTCATCCGGTGGTCGGCCTGATCACCGAGTGGGCCGATGCCACCGGTGCCGTGGAAACCCGCGACGAAGCCTCGGACCTGGGCGGCACCATGCGTCTGGGCGCCCAGGAATGCCAGCTGGAGAGCGGTTCCAAGGTGCACGATTGCTACGCCAAGGACGTGATCGTCGAGCGTCACCGTCACCGCTATGAAGTGAACAACAACCTGCTGCCGCAACTGATCGAAGCCGGCCTGAAGGTTTCCGGTCGTTCCGGCGACGGCGCGCTGGTGGAAGTGGTCGAGTCCAAGGACCACCCATGGTTCGTCGCCTGCCAGTTCCACCCGGAATTCACCTCGACCCCGCGTGACGGCCACCCGCTGTTCAGCGGCTTCGTCAAGGCAGCCCTGGCGCAGAAGAACAAGGCCTGATCCATGACCCAGAAGATCATTCGCGTCGGTAACATCGAGATCGCCAACGACAAGCCGTTCGTCCTGTTCGGCGGCATGAACGTCCTGGAGTCCCGTGACCTGGCCCTGAAAGTCTGCGAGGAGTACGTACGGGTTACCGAGAAACTCGGTATCCCCTACGTGTTCAAGGCCAGCTTCGACAAGGCCAACCGCTCGTCGATCACGTCGTACCGCGGTCCGGGCCTGGAAGAGGGCATGCGGATCTTCGAGGAAGTGAAGAAGACCTTCGGTGTTCCGGTCATCACCGACGTCCACGAGCCATTCCAGGCCGAGACCGTCGCCAAGGTCTGCGACATCATCCAGCTGCCGGCCTTCCTGTCGCGGCAGACCGACCTGGTCGTGGCGATGGCCAGGACCGGCGCGGTGATCAACATCAAGAAAGCCCAGTTCCTCGCGCCCCAGGAAATGAAACACATCCTGACCAAGTGCGAAGAGGCCGGGAACGATCAGTTGATCCTCTGCGAGCGCGGTTCCAGCTTCGGCTACAACAACCTGGTGGTGGACATGCTCGGCTTCGGCATCATGAAGCAGTTCCAGTACCCGGTGTTCTTCGACGTGACCCACGCCCTGCAGATGCCTGGCGGTCGCGCCGACTCGGCGGGCGGGCGTCGTGCCCAGGTCACCGAGCTGGCCCGTGCCGGCTTGAGCCAGGGCCTGGCCGGCCTGTTCCTGGAAGCCCACCCGGATCCGGACAATGCCAAGTGCGACGGTCCATGCGCCCTGCGCCTGGACAAGCTGGAGCCGTTCCTGACCCAGCTCAAGCAACTGGACGATCTGGTGAAGAGTTTTCCGACGGTAGAAACCGCATAAGACGTGTTTCTCCGGTAAAGTACCCCCCGTTCAACCCCTGACCTCAAGGTCAGGGGTTTTTCTCCGCGCCAGGCCTGCCCGTGCCCCCAGCCTGGAACAGAGCGGAATTTTTCAAGCTGCGTTGTTTTCGTCAATTCTGGAGTGCTTACAACAATGGCAAAAATCGTCGACATCAAAGGTCGTGAAGTTCTCGATTCCCGGGGCAACCCTACCGTGGAAGCGGACGTACTGCTCGACAACGGCATCATTGGCAGCGCTTGCGCGCCGTCCGGTGCTTCCACCGGTTCCCGCGAGGCACTGGAACTGCGTGATGGCGACAAGAGCCGTTACCTGGGCAAGGGCGTGCTGAAAGCCGTCGCCAACATCAACGGCCCGATCCGCGACCTGCTGCTGGGCAAGGATCCGCTGGACCAGAAAGCCCTGGACCGCGCCATGATCGAACTGGACGGTACCGAGAACAAGGCCAAGCTGGGCGCCAACGCCATCCTCGCCGTGTCCCTGGCCGCCGCCAAGGCCGCCGCCCAGGACCAGGACCTGCCGCTGTACGCGCACATCGCCAACCTGAACGGTACCCCAGGTCAGTACTCCATGCCGGTTCCGATGATGAACATCATCAACGGTGGCGAGCACGCCGATAACAACGTCGATATCCAGGAGTTCATGGTTCAGCCGGTTGGCGCCAAGACCTTCTCCGACGCGCTGCGCATGGGCACCGAAATCTTCCATCACCTCAAAGCTGTGCTGAAGGCCCGTGGCCTGAACACTGCCGTGGGTGACGAAGGCGGTTTCGCGCCCAACCTGTCCTCCAACGAAGACGCCCTGGGTGCCATCGCCGAAGCCGTGGCCAATGCCGGCTACAAGCTGGGCACCGACGTGACCCTGGCCCTGGACTGCGCTGCCAGCGAATTCTTCGAAGACGGCAACTACAACCTGTCCGGTGAAGGCAAGTCGTTCGATGCCGAAGGTTTCGCCGAGTACCTGAAAGGCCTGACCGAGCGCTTCCCGATCATCTCCATCGAAGACGGTCTGGACGAGTCCGACTGGGCTGGCTGGAAGATCCTCACCGACAAGATCGGCGAGAAGGTACAGCTGGTTGGCGACGACCTGTTCGTGACCAACACCAAGATCCTGAAGGAAGGCATCGACAAGAAGATCGGTAACTCCATCCTGATCAAGTTCAACCAGATCGGCTCGCTGACCGAAACCCTGGAAGCCATCCAGATGGCCAAGGCTGCCGGTTACACCGCGGTGATCTCGCACCGTTCGGGCGAAACCGAAGACTCCACCATCGCCGACCTGGCCGTGGGGACCGCAGCGGGTCAGATCAAGACCGGTTCGCTGTGCCGCTCCGACCGCGTTTCCAAGTACAACCAACTGCTGCGTATCGAAGAGCAACTGGGTGCCAAGGCGGTTTACCGCGGTCGTGCCGAGTTTCGCGGCTAAGCGATAGATGGTAAAAAGACAGCATCGCGTTGTGACAAGGTTTTTCCGATCTGTCCGACGCGGGCACTGCAAGTGCTGAAATCACAAAGCCTGGCTTCGGTCAGGCTTCGTGCCATCAGCCCTTCGCAGATGCGGTCTTTTGCCACTGGATGCCCTGATGCGTAGTCCCTATTGGTTGTTTCTCGTCCTTCTCGCGTTGCTCGGTGCCTTGCAGTACCGGCTGTGGGTGGGTAACGGCAGCCTGGCCCAGGTGGCCGAACTCAAGCAGCAGATTGCCGACCAGCACGCCGAGAACGAGCGTCTGCTGGAGCGCAACCGTGTGCTCGATGCCGAAGTACTGGAGTTGAAGAAAGGTATGGAAACCGTCGAAGAACGGGCTCGCCATGAACTGGGAATGGTCAAGGAGGGTGAAACCCTCTACCAGATGGCCCGATGAATACTCCGCTGCCTGCCTTCTGGGCAGTGATCCCCGCCGCCGGCGTGGGTGCGCGCATGGCCGCCGACCGGCCCAAGCAGTACCTGCAACTGGGCGGACGCACGATTCTCGAACACAGCCTCAACTGTTTTCTCGACCATCCCTCACTGAAGGGGATGGTGGTCAGCCTTGCCGCTGACGATCCCTACTGGCCGGGCCTGGCCTGTGCCAGCGACCTGCGTATCCAGCGCGCCGCCGGCGGTCGCGAGCGCGCCGACTCGGTGCTCAATGCCTTGTTGCTGCTGCACGCCCAGGGCGCGGCGGACAGCGACTGGGTGCTGGTCCACGATGCCGCGCGGCCCAACCTGGCCCGTTCCGACCTCGACCACCTGCTCGCCGAACTGGCCGAGGATCCGGTGGGCGGTCTGCTTGCCGTACCGGCCCGCGATACCCTCAAGCGCGCCGATGCCGACGGCCGGGTCGTTGCCACGGTCGATCGCAGCACCATCTGGCAAGCCTACACCCCGCAGATGTTCCGCCTTGGCGCCCTGCACCGGGCCCTGGCTGACAGCCTGGTGGCGGATGTGGCGATCACCGACGAAGCCTCGGCCATCGAATGGGCCGGCCAGGCGCCCCGGTTGATCGAAGGGCGCAGCGACAACATCAAGGTCACCCGCCCGGAAGACCTGGAATGGCTGCGTCAGCGCTGGTCCCAGCGCTGATCCTTCAGCCCGCCAGATACTCCGGTCTCAGGGCCAGTCCTTCGCGCAAGTGATCCACCAGCTTGCGCACCTTCGGCGACAGATGCCGCTGCTGCGGATACAGCGCCCACACCGCGGTGTTGGGCGGCTGGTGGGCTTCGAGCAGCGATACCAGGGCACCCGTGCCCAGATGCTCCAGCACGTAGTAGTCCGGCAGTTGGCACAAGCCCATCCCCTGCAAGGCCGCGTCGAGCACCGCCTGGCCGCTGTTGCAGCGCCAGTTGCCCTGTACCCGCTGGGCGATTTCACGGCCGTCCTGCTGCATCGCCCAGATGTCCGAACTGCCGATCAGGCAGTTGTGCCGCGCCAGTTCGGACAGGCTGTGTGGCCGGCCATACCGACTGAGGTAGTCCGGGGATGCGCACAGGTACATGCGTCGTGGGGCGATTCGCGCTGCCACCAGTCGCGATTCCTGCAGGCGACCGAGACGAATCGCCAGGTCCATGCCTTCGTGCAGCAGGTCGAGGGTGAGGTTGGTCAGCTCGATATCCACCCGTAGCTGCGGGTACTGACTCATGAAGCTGGTCACCAGCGGAACGACGAAGCGCTCGCCGTAAGCCACCGCGCACGTCATGCGCAGCAGCCCCTTGGGTTCGCTGGTCAGGTCGCCCATGGCGCGCAAGGCTTCCTCGCGGCCATCCTGCAGGCGCTGGCAATGCTGAAGAAACGTCTGTCCGGCCTCGCTCAACGTGACGCGGCGAGTACTGCGGTACAGCAGGCGGGTCTGCAGGCGTTCTTCCAGGCGCGCCACCTGGCGGCTGACATGCGAGGACGACACGCCCAGGCGGTCGGCGGCCGCGGTGAACTGGCCGGTTTCGGCCACGGCGACGAACTCGTCGATCCCTTCCCAACGGCTGCTCATCAATTATCCCTGTATGGCAATAATGTTTTGTCTTCGCCTGGATTATTCATCAAATGAGCTTGAATTACACTGCGGGCTTGAACTGTCCCTTCGTTGGAGAAGATTGATGATCAAGTCCCGTGCCGCCGTTGCCTTCGAGGCCAAGAAACCCCTGGAAATCGTCGAGGTCGATGTGGCGATGCCCAAGGCGGGTGAAGTGCTGTTGCGCGTGGTCGCCAGCGGCGTATGTCACACCGACGCCTACACCCTGTCCGGTGCCGACCCGGAGGGCATCTTCCCGTCGATCCTCGGCCATGAGGGCGGTGCCATCGTCGAGGCCGTGGGGGAGGGCGTGACGTCGGTAGCGGTGGGCGATCATGTGATCCCGCTGTACACCCCGGAATGCGGCCAGTGCAAATTCTGCCGTTCGGGCAAGACCAACCTGTGCCAGGCGATTCGCGCCACCCAGGGCAAGGGCCTGATGCCGGACGGTACTACTCGTTTCTCCTACAAGGGGCAGCAGCTGTTCCACTACATGGGGACCTCGACCTTCTCCGAGTACACCGTGCTGCCGGAAATCTCCGTGGCCAAGATCCAGAAGGAAGCGCCGCTGGAGAAGGTCTGCCTGCTCGGCTGCGGCGTGACCACCGGTATCGGTGCGGTGCTGAACACCGCCAAGGTCAAGGTTGGTGACACCGTGGCCATCTTCGGCCTGGGCGGTATCGGTCTGTCGGCGATCATCGGTGCGGTCAAGGCCAAGGCCTCGCGCATCATTGCCGTGGACATCAACCCGGGCAAGTTCGAGATCGCCCGTCAGCTCGGCGCAACCGACTGCGTCAATCCGAAGGATTACGACCGCCCGATCCAGGAAGTGATTGTCGACCTGACCGATGGTGGCGTGGACTTCTCCTTCGAGTGCGTGGGCAATGTCCAGTTGATGCGTGCGGCGCTGGAGTGCTGTCACAAGGGCTGGGGCGAGTCGGTGATCATCGGTGTCGCTGGTGCCGGCCAGGAAATCGCCACCCGTCCGTTCCAGCTGGTCACCGGTCGCGTCTGGCGTGGCTCGGCCTTCGGTGGGGTGCGCGGTCGCAGCGAGCTGCCGAGCTATGTCGACATGGCGGAAAAGGGCGAGATTCCGCTGGACACCTTCATCACCCACACCATGGGTCTGGAAGACATCAACAAGGCCTTCGACCTGATGCATGAAGGCAAGAGCATCCGCAGCGTCATCCATTTCTGAGGTCGCCCATGAGCCTGGAAAACATTTCCTGTCAGAAAAGTTTCGGTGGCTGGCACAAGCGCTACCGTCACCGTTCCGAGGTGCTTGGCTGCGACATGGTTTTCGCGGTCTACCTGCCGCCGCAGGCCGAGCAGGGGGGCAAGCTGCCGGTGCTGTACTGGCTGAGCGGGCTGACCTGCACCGACGAGAACTTCATGCAGAAGGCCGGCGCGCACAAGCTCGCCGCCGAGCTGGGGCTGATCATCGTCGCGCCGGACACCAGTCCGCGCGGCGCCCAGGTGCCGGGTGATCCTGACGGTGCCTGGGATTTCGGGCTCGGTGCCGGCTTCTACGTCAATGCCACCCAGCAGCCGTGGGCCAGCAACTACCGCATGTACGACTATGTGGTGAGCGAGTTGCCGACGCTGATCGAAGGGCATTTCCCGGCGTCGCAGCAGCGCGCGATCAGTGGTCACTCCATGGGCGGCCATGGGGCGCTGGTCTGCGCACTGCGCAACCCGGGTCTCTACCAGTCGGTGTCGGCCTTCGCCCCGATCAGCAACCCGATGGATTGCCCGTGGGGGCAGAAGGCGTTCGGCCGTTATCTGGGCGAGGACCGCTCGCGTTGGCGCGAATGGGATGCCAGCGTGCTGATCGCCCAGGCCGACGAGCGTTTGCCGCTGCTGGTGGACCAGGGTGATCGCGATGATTTCCTGGAGAACCAGCTCAAGCCACAGGTGCTGCAGCAGGCCGCGCAAGCGGCGGGCTATCCGCTGCAACTGCGTCTGCAGCCGGGTTATGACCACAGCTACTACTTCATCGCCAGCTTCATCGATGACCATTTGCGGCATCATGCCGCAGCGCTGGGAATCGGCCGCGGCTGAGGCGACAATTCAAGCCCAAGGCCCGGTAAAGCGGGTAGAATCACGCCCTGACTCAATCAGGGCGTTTTTTTATGCGTATTGGCCACGGCTACGATGTGCACCGCTTCGCGGAAGGCGATTTCATCACCTTGGGCGGCGTGCGCATCGCGCACACATTCGGGCTGCTGGCCCATTCCGATGGCGACGTGCTGCTGCACGCCCTGAGCGATGCCTTGCTCGGCGCCGCCGCGCTGGGTGACATCGGTCGCCATTTCCCCGATACCGATCCGCAGTTCAAGGGCGCCGACAGCCGCGTGCTGCTGCGTCATGTGGTGGAGCTCGTCCAGGCCAAGGGCTGGAAGGTCGGCAACATCGACGCCACCATCGTCGCCCAGGCGCCGAAGATGGCCCCGCATATCGAGCGCATGCGCGAAGCGATCGCCGCGGACCTGCGGGTCGAACTCGACCAGGTCAACGTCAAGGCCACCACCACCGAGAAACTCGGGTTCACCGGGCGTGAGGAAGGCATCGCGGTGCACGCTGTTGCCTTGTTGCTGCCAGCATGACCGAACTCGAACTTCTCGGTCCGCGTGCCAGCGGGCCGGCGCTGGGTAGCGCGGTACTGAAGGCGGTCGCGGACGACTTCCAGGTCGATGAAGTGCTCGACATTCCGCTGTCGGGGCAGGGCGAGCACCTGTGGCTGTGGGTCGAGAAGCGCGACCTGAATACCGAAGAGGCCGCACGCCGCCTGGCGCGCGCCGCCGGTGTGCCGCTGAAGGGCATCAGCTATGCCGGTCTGAAGGATCGTCAGGCGCTGACCCGTCAATGGTTCAGTCTGCACCTGCCGGGCAAGGTCGATCCGGACCTGGCCGCGGCGGAGAACGAAAGCCTGCGCATCCTTCAGCGCACCCGCCATTCGCGCAAGCTGCAGCGCGGCGCGCATTCGGCCAACGGCTTCACCCTGCGCCTCACTCAGCTCCAGGCCGATCACGCGGCGCTGGACGCCCGCCTCGAACAGCTGCGCGACCAGGGCGTGCCGAACTATTTCGGCGCCCAGCGTTTCGGTCACGGGGGCGGCAATGTCGAGGAAGCACGGCACTGGGCGGAGCGCCAGGCCCTGCCGGAGCAGCGCAACCTGCGTTCGCGTCTGCTGTCCAGCGCGCGCAGCTATCTGTTCAACCGTGTCCTCGCCGAGCGGGTCGGCGATGGCAGCTGGCAGCGCGCCCAGGTGGGTGATCTGCTGGCGTTCACGGACAGTCGTAGCTTCTTTCCGGCTGGCGAGTCGGAATGCAGCGATCCTCGCCTGGCCATTCTCGACCTGCATCCCACCGGTCCGTTGTGGGGCGAAGGACTGCCGGCCAGTCAGGGTGAGACCGGCGCGCTGGAGCAGCGTATCGGCGACGACCAGGCGCGGCTCTGCCAGTGGCTCGGCAATGCCGCTCTCAAGCAGGAACGTCGCATTCTGCGACTGCCCATTGCCCGGCTGACGTGGCATTATCCCGAGCCTGATATTCTGCAACTGGAATTCGTCCTTCCGGCCGGATGTTTCGCCACCGTGGTGGTGCGCGAACTCGTCGATCTGGTCCCGGCAGGGCAGACGGACAGCCCATGCGTATTCTGATTTCCAATGACGATGGCGTCATCGCGCCCGGACTCGCCGCGCTCCACGGTGCGCTGGTGGATTATGCCGACTGTGTGGTGATCGCTCCGGACCAGGACAAGAGCGGTGCCAGCAGTTCGCTGACCCTCGACCGTCCACTGCATCCGCAAACCTTGCCCAACGGTTTCATCAGCATCAACGGCACGCCGACCGACTGCGTTCATCTCGGTCTCAACGGCCTGCTGGAGCAGACCCCGGATATGGTGGTGTCGGGTATCAACCTGGGCGCCAACCTGGGGGATGACGTGCTGTATTCGGGCACTGTCGCCGCGGCGCTCGAAGGGCGTTTCCTCGGCAACACCTCGTTCGCTTTCTCGCTGTTGTCGCGCTTGCCGGACAACCTGCCCACCGCGGCCTACGTCGCGCGCAAGCTGATCGAGGCCCAGGCGCGCCTGGAACTGCCGCCGCGAACCGTGCTCAACGTCAATGTTCCCAACCTGCCACTGGATCATATTCGTGGTCTCCAGCTGACCCGCCTGGGGCACCGCGCGCGCGCCGCCGCGCCGATCAAGGACGTCAATCCGCGGGGCAAGGAAGGCTACTGGATCGCGGTTGCCGGTGATGTCGAGGATGGCGGACCGGGCACCGACTTCCATGCGGTCATGCAGGGCTATGTGTCGATAACCCCGTTGCAGCTGGACCGTACCTTCAACGATGCCTTCGAACACCTGGGTGGCTGGCTGGAGGGTGTGCTCTGATGCGTGATCAGGACGATATGATGCGCCGTGGTATCGGCATGACTTCCCAGCGTACACGTGAGCGGCTGATCCAGCGCCTGTGCGAGGAAGGCGTGTCGAATCCGCGGGTACTGGATGTACTGCGTCGCACGCCGCGGCATTTGTTCGTCGATGAAGCGCTGGCGCACCGCGCCTACGAAGACACCGCTCTGCCGATCGGCCACAACCAGACCATTTCCCAGCCATTCATGGTCGCGCACATGAGCGAGGTGTTGCTCGAGGCCGGCCCGCTGGACAAGGTCATGGAAATCGGTACCGGCTCTGGGTACCAGACTGCCGTGCTGGCGCAATTGGTGGAGCGGGTGTTCTCGGTCGAGCGGATCAAGGTGCTGCAGGATCGGGCCAAGGAGCGCCTGACCGAACTGAATCTGCGCAACGTGGTGTTCCGTTGGGGCGACGGCAGCGAAGGCTGGCCGGCCCTGGCACCCTACAACGGCATCATCGTCACCGCGGTCGCGGCGGAAGTCCCGCAGGCACTGCTCGATCAACTGGCACCCGGTGGGCGCATGGTGATTCCGGTGGGCGCCGTCGGAGAAACCCAGCAGTTGTTGCTGATCGTGCGCGAGGAGCATGGCTTCTCTCGACGAGTACTGGGTGCGGTACGCTTCGTCCCACTGCTCAGCGGCACCCTGTCCTGACCACTGTTTATTTTCATGCGTAGCGAATTCTTCGCGCTGCGCCGGGTCTATCAGGCGGGTGTCATGCTTGCCGGTCGGCAACCCGTCACGTTTTAAGTCTGTTCAGCGCGCGCAAGTCGTTTGCGCCTGGTTATAATTGCAACGTTATTGCATTTTCAAACTCGATCACCAATTAAGGGAGCGGCGGGTGAGTCAAACAGTCATTCGGCAGCGTATGGGTCTATCAAGCATCAGGCTTCTGGTGGTTGCACTTGCCTTTGGCACGTTGGTGACGGGTTGCTCCAGCACTTCTTCCTCTTCCAGCAGTGCGCGGGTGGTCGATCGCAACAATGCCGCGCCCAAGCGGCCCGCGGTGACCTCCGGGCAATACGTGGTCCGGCCCGGGGACACGCTGTTCTCCATCGCTTTCCGTTATGGCTGGGACTACAAGTCCCTGGCCGCACGCAACGGCATCGAGCCGCCCTACACCATTCGCCCGGGGCAGGCGATCCGTTTCGACGAGCCTTCTTCCGGCACTTCCCGCGTGGTGACCTCGACTTCGCCCTCGAGCAAGACCACCGTGACCCGACGTCCCGCAGGCACTCCGCCACCGCCGAAAAGTACCAGCACGGCAACCACCACACCGATGGTCACACCGTCCACCGCACCTACCCAGGTTCCCGCCGCAGAGCGCTCCAGCGGCGGCTGGGCGTGGCCCGCGAATGGCGTGCTGATCGGGAAATTCGCTTCAAACGGTAGTTTGAATAAAGGCATTGATATCGCCGGGGATTTGGGACAGCCTGTTTTTGCCGCCTCTGATGGTTCGGTGGTGTACGCCGGTAGTGGCTTGCGGGGCTACGGTGAACTCGTAATCATCAAGCACAACGAAACCTACGTGAGTGCCTACGGTCATAATCGCAGGCTTTTGGTTCGGGAGGGACAGCAAGTCAAGGTTGGGCAGACGATTGCCGAAATGGGGTCCACGGGCACCGATCGGGTGAAGCTTCACTTTGAGATTCGCCGCCAGGGTAAACCGGTAGATCCTTTGCAGTTCCTGCCAAATCGTTGATTGTTGGTTCCGGCCTGTTCCTTAGCGTAATGGGGACAGGCTCAAGCGACGCCATGGAAAAGGTGCGCTCGAGTCTGAGTTCGAACTCAGCAAAGGACTATAACAATGGCTCTCAGTAAAGAAGTGCCGGAGTTTGACATCGACGATGAGGTTCTCCTCATGGAGACCGGCATCGTTTTGGAAACGGATGTGGTGTCAGACGAACCTGCTGTACCTTCGGTTCGGACCAGGGCCAGACAAGGCTCTTCGCTGAAACAGCACAAGTACATCGACTACACCCGAGCACTTGATGCGACTCAGCTTTATCTCAATGAAATCGGTTTCTCTCCGCTGCTGACGCCTGAAGAGGAAGTCCATTTTGCGCGCCTGTCGCAAAGTGGTGATCCCGCAGGCCGCAAACGCATGATCGAGAGCAACCTGCGCCTGGTGGTGAAGATCGCCCGACGCTACGTGAACCGTGGGCTTTCCCTGCTCGATCTGATCGAAGAGGGCAACCTGGGGCTGATCCGGGCGGTCGAGAAGTTCGATCCCGAGCGTGGTTTCCGGTTTTCCACCTACGCGACATGGTGGATTCGCCAGACCATCGAGCGGGCGATCATGAACCAGACCCGCACTATCCGCCTGCCGATTCATGTGGTCAAGGAGCTGAACGTCTACTTGCGCGCGGCGCGGGAATTGACCCAGAAGCTCGATCACGAGCCTTCTCCTGAAGAGATCGCCAACCTCCTGGAAAAACCGGTTTCGGAAGTCAAGCGCATGCTTGGCCTCAACGAGCGGGTTTCTTCGGTGGACGTTTCTCTGGGGCCAGACTCGGACAAGACGCTGCTCGATACCCTGACTGACGACCGTCCGACCGACCCCTGCGAGCTGCTGCAGGATGACGATCTGTCCCAGAGCATCGATCAATGGCTGAGCGAACTGACCGACAAGCAACGTGAGGTAGTCATTCGTCGTTTTGGCCTGCGTGGCCATGAAAGCAGTACGCTGGAAGACGTAGGGCTGGAAATCGGCCTTACCCGTGAGCGGGTGCGTCAGATTCAGGTCGAAGGGCTCAAGCGCCTACGCGAGATCCTGGAGAAGAATGGCCTGTCCAGCGAGTCGCTGTTTCAATAACAAGAACGATCAGCCTTGCATGAAAACGCCCCGACTGGTTCGGGGCGTTTTTATTTGGCCGTGGGGCATCAGTCGAATCTGTCGGTGATGAGTCTTTTGATGTAGGCAATCGCTTACATGGTGCGTAAGCCAATGTAGTAAATTCGGGTAAATAGTACGTGATTGCCTGTCTGATTTTTTATTAAGTATTTGAAATTAAAGAGTTTTATCTTGTGCTTCGGTAACCCTGTTGTCTTTTTTTGAGAGCCATTGCCCGTTGCGACCAAGGTCGTACGAGTTAATATTTGTCCTGTGTCTACGGACTGACACAGGTTTTCAACGGATGAAGACCAAGGACATCGCAGGATGCGATTCATCAGGACGATGAAAGGGAATACAGGGACTACGGAAAAAATGTGGGCGGGTCAAACCGCCCCTTTTTTTTGCCTGCAGAAAATGAAAAAAGGCCCGTAACAGACTGTGTGAAAACACACTGACAGGCCCTATACCAAACGCCCCGACTTGTTCGGGGCGTTTGTTTTTGTGCTGAAAAGGCTCTTCAGCCCATCAGTTGCATCATTTGCTTGGCACCCAGGACACTGATCGCCCGCTT
>NZ_JAVYJH010000021.1:0-202248 GCF_032621685.1 Pseudomonas sp. zfem002
CGGAACTCTCGGGCTTTTCCGCCCAAACTAAAAAGCCCCGCAGACGTTAATCTGCGGGGCTTTGAATAGTGGAGGCCGAGGTCGGAATCGAACCGGCGTAGACGGATTTGCAATCCGATAGGGGAAGCCCCGTTACCTGCGCCCCTCCAGCTATTTTCCATTCCAAAACATGACAGCGGCGGTATTTGGGCCGGGGCAGCTGACGGAACCGGCGAGCTTTGCTGCTTCGTCGCGCAGCCGCTGGCCAGCAGCGTCAGCACCAGCAGCATCGTCGTAAGCGGCTTTCTGTTTGGTGCGCGCCTCATTTCTCGCTTCCTCCTGCGCCGCTTGGCGGCGCTGTTCTTCATGCCGCGCAGCGGCCTGGGCCGCG
The DNA here is from genome assembly GCF_032621685.1 of Pseudomonas sp. zfem002. NCBI lineage: Bacteria > Pseudomonadati > Pseudomonadota > Gammaproteobacteria > Pseudomonadales > Pseudomonadaceae > Pseudomonas > Pseudomonas sp. zfem002. The sequence goes on from NZ_JAVYJH010000021.1 coordinate 371, forward strand.
GCCGTTGCAGCACTGTCTTGACTGTCACGCTCCGCCCAGCGGGCCTCCCACCCTGCCCGCTCAACGATCCGGCCGTGGTCGTATGCAGCCCAGTACGAGGCCGCTATCAGCAGCAGCGTAACCGCGGCGCCGATAGTGCGACCGGTGATCATGCCGCCTCCAGGAACAGGTCGCGCTCGGCGGCGCGCCTCCGTACCAGGCCCGGCAGGACCTTGCCGGCGGCCTTGTTCCAGCGCGGGAACTGCTCTGCGGCACCGAGGTAGTCGCCGGAATTGAGCAGGCGCAGCAGCGTCGACGATTCAAGGTTCGCCGCTCCCAGGTTGTAGGTGAAGCAGATCAGGGCATCCCACTGGCCGCTGCTCAGCGGCACAGTGACCAGGCGCTGCACTTCCTGCTCGAAGCGCTGCACGTCGTTCAGCAGCATGCGCTCAGCCTGCTCCCTGGTGATCGACATGCCAGCCTTCACGCCACGGGTCGCCCCGTAGCCGATTGTCCAGACGCCGGCGGAATCTTGGTACGCATGCAGGCGCAGGCCTTCGAACGACTTGATCATGTTCAAGCCGCGTTGCGATGTACGCATCGGGTTCTCTCCAGGCAAAAAAATACCGCCAGGCGGCGGTCGGTTGATTCGAGGTGATCAGGCCGGTGGTGCAGGCCAGTCGATGTCGGAGGGATAGCCAGGTTGTTCAGGCAAGCGGTTGAGGGCGACGCGGTAGCGCTTCCACTCTTTCAGCAGCGCGAGCTCGGCTTCGGTCGCTTCGTCGAGGTCGACGGCATCCTGCAGCGGCACGATCGCGACATCGGCCGCTGCACGGCGGCGAGAGGTCTCGGCCTGCACCTCGAGGAGCTCATCCTCTGGCGTCGGCGGAACGGGTTCAGGGATCTCCGGCGGCGGCAGGTCCTCAACACTGACGTGCAGCGTGATGCTGTGTAGAAGGTCTGCGGGCTCCCCCTCTTTCTCGACGCTGACCGCGAGCACGCCGTCGACGAACGACATGGCAACAGAGGCGCCGGCGTCGAGCTGGTTGATGACATAGCCCCAGCCCTCGGGTGGCGGCGCCATGCCGAGCGTGCCGTGGACCAGGTATTGGCCAGGGCCGGGGTGATCGATAGTGATGTCGGATTTGCCGAGCGATGTGATATCGATGATCGAGCCATCACCCAGAATGTTGATTGCTGCTCTCGTTGCCATATCAGATCGCCTTCAGCGTGCCGTCAGCGGCGCGGGTTGTGTTGTTGGTGTGATAGATCATCGACCAGTTTGTCGTCGACGATTGGTCAACAGCGATCGTCTTGAATGCCAGGCGGTAGCTGTTGATCTCCTGCGCAAAGATGGTCGTCCACCGATTGTCGATGCCCGCGCGGATGTTGATCAGCGTGTAGTACCCTGCGCCACCAGGTGGCGAGTTTGTTGCGAGACCTGAGCTTCGGAACTCGGTATTGCCGACGACGTGGAGGTCGGTGCTGGCGGGAGCAGCGCCCAGCAGTCCACCAGCACCGACCGCCATGACGTTGCCGGTGCCAACCCCCACAGTCCTGGTTGCGGCGTCACCCAGACCGAGGTTCGCTCTTGCTGCAGCAGCGGTTGTAGCCGCGGTCCCACCTTTTGCTATTGGGACGATGTTCTCAGTTGCCACCGCACCGAGGCTGGCGAGCGTTCCGCCCCACTGTTCAACAATCTGGCGAAGGCGATCAGCAGATTCCTTCACGTAGCCTTGCATGGGAGCGAGGCCGTACGCGCCGCCGGCGACTGTCGCGCCCTGATACGCCGGCAAGATCGACATGACAGTCGCGCTCGCGATGTTCGTCACTTCGTACCAGCGGCCGTCAGGGCCTTGGAAGGCATCGCCTACCCGACTGTTTGCCGAGAAGTTCGTGCCTACACCGGTGATTGTTGTTTGCCCGGCAGTAGCCGTGACTGTTCCTACCCGATACCAGGGCATAGAGCTTCCTCTTGAATTGGTTACAGGGGGCGCATTGGGCGCGCAGCAAAGAGCGTGCGGCCGTTCGCCGTGAGCGGGTTGATGCCAGAGCCGTTGTCGACGTACATCTGCAAAATGCCGCGGTTACCAGGCAAGAAACCGCCGAAGTTCGCGCGTATCGGCTGAGTCGTTTGAACGATGTTCGTGCATGAGAACAGTGCGTTCGCAAGCACGTAGTCGTCGTAGCTCCCAGTCCAGGACATCTGCTGACTCGGTGCGTACCAGTTGCCTGCTGTCAGACTCGGCCCGGCCTGCACAAACGAGTTCGATGCCGGCTGACTGAGCAGGTTTGTGATGTTCATCGTTGTTGAAAACAGCAGCCCGCCGTTTGCATCGCGAACCCTTGCACCGTATGCACCTGTTGCAACTGCTCCTGCGTCATAGCTCGAGCAGAACCACTTGATCGTCATGAACTGTGCCCATGCAGAGCCGTGGGCAGAGAAAGGCCATGCTTTCAAGCGAAACCCCGTCCAGTTCCCAGGGCTGCCTTTTACTGCGAAGTTCCCGACCATCATGTAGTCCGCGGCATTCAAGAAGATCAGAGGCCGCTCGTAAGTCGTGATCGGCGCGGGGAAGTTGATGTCTGCCCACAGGATGATGGTCCCGGCCTGCTGCCCGAACTGAAATTGCCCGCTGTAGCGCACGGTCAGCGCTCGATTGACAGAATCGATCTGGGTCAGGATGTTGTTGTTCCTCGTCCTGATGCCATATGTCTCAGCCCCGCCGGCCGACTCTGCGCCGTGGGACAAGATCATCACCTGCCACGTTTCCACCCCTGGCTGCCGGAGTTGAAGACTGCCGGCGGAATACCAGGCCGCCGGTGAGTACGTGTTCTCGCCGCGATCAATCAGCGTGTCGACCACAACGAACGAGCCAGCCTTGATCTCTGGAATCGAGAAGTACTGATCGAACGCGCCATTGCCGGTGACAGTCATCATCTTGAGAGAGCGGATCGGCGTGACTGTCGTGTCGAGCGTGACGACACCGGAAGCATCGCGCGTCCGGAGTCCGTATTGAGCCGCCATCAGGTCATCCTCCCTACGGCGGTCCGCTCGATTCCGTTGATGTCGTAGACGTACAACCCACCGTTGTTCAGCAGCGTCGAGCCGTTTGCGTCTTGGCCGCGCAGGATGAACGTGCCGGCAGCGAAGTTGATTTCCAATAGCGGGAGCCCCTGCGAGTTAACCGCAGCAGAGCGAATCGTCATACCGGCAACAATTTGCTGGATAAAGGCCGTGCTGATGATTGCAGTGTTGATGAAGACCTGGCCACCCTGAACAACGAATGGCAGGGTAAGTGCTCCGGTCGACTCGTCGACAATCGCGAACCGCTGCGCGAACGCGAGAATCTCCGATGTTTCCCCATTCGCACCCAGCGCCAGGCCTGCCATCACCGTCCTTCCGCCAGAGATCGTCTGGGCTTTGATGGTGTTCATTGCAGAGACTTTGCCGTCAACGCCGACCACTGCCTGACTGACCTGTTGCACCGATGCACTGAGCTGATTGGCAGACTGGGCAGCATCCTGGCCGACTTGATTGATCGAAGCCTCCAGCGTTTCGGATTTCCGCGCCAGCGCTTCGTTTGTGCCGGCTTGTACGCGCACCTCCGATGCGAACGCAGCCGTGGACTGCCACGACTCGATCGCGCCGCGCAGATCACCATCTCCGTCATCGTCGCGACCGATGGTGTGCACTGCTTGGACTGTGGTGCGTAGTGAGCCGATCGATTCCGCGGCATCCGACTGGGCCTGCTCGACGCTCTGGATCTTCACTGCGTTGTCGTGGATCGCGACCTCGCTCGTCTCGATACGCTGAGTCAGTGCGTGATCCGCGTCAGCCAGTGCGGCCAGCTCAGTACCGACCGCCGCGGCACTGTCGTCGAACTCCGACTGCAGCAGATCAAGCCTCGATGCCGTGGCCTGCTGGTCGTTCGCAACGACTTGCTCAAGCGTTGTGATTCCAGCCTTGTTGCCTGCAACCTCGGCGTCGAGGCTCGTCAGGTGCGTTGCCACCGCCTCGTTCTTACTGGCTTGCACGCGCACCTCGTCAGCGAAGCGCGCCGTGGACCTCCAGGACTCGATCGCATCAGCAAGGTCGCCCTCTCCGTTGTCGTCACGCGCCGACGCCTGGAGCGCCTGCAGCTGGCTTGCCGAGGCCGTGACCTTGCCATCGAGCTCGGTGATAGCCGCCTCGTGCCGCTGAACCTGAAACGCGAGCGCGTCGACTGCTTCCGTGATGGTTCCAACATCCGACCAGTACTGCGGATCTGGCGGCGCGGCGCCAGCGGGAACCGCTGCCCGAGCCTGGAACAGGCGCTGACCAACCCTGACCACGTCGCCCATGGCGTAGGCCTTGGAGTCGTCGTAGGCGAGCGCATCAGTCAATTCGTCGATTCGGTCGTACAGCTCTTGCTTGGCCTCTTCGATCCGCCCGTTGACAGACTCTGGACCTTCACCGGAGATCAACTCAATCTCCTTCAGCAGTTCCTGGGCAAGTTGTCCCTTGCCAATTTTCTCGGCTAGGGCGGCCAAGAGCGCTGTCACATCATTGGAAGTCGATGCTATTACCTTGAGAAATGCACTCACTCCATAGGCGTTCCTTGATCGAACGAAATAGGCGTAGTTGGTGGCGAACGCGAGTCCGGTATGGGTCAGACTCAGACCCCGGCCAACATACTCGCCCTCCGTGGCCTGCGGATTGGTCGAGAAGTAATACTCGTAGGTGCCACCGTTGAGCCCGTGCAGCACATTGCTGGGTATCAGCGTAATGGTGTCGATGGTGGCCTGCACCACACACGCCTCGGGGATCGGCGGGCCGCCGATGCTCACGGTGATGCTCGCCTCACCAGATCGAGTGAGAGGACCCAGAGCTGCAACACTCATGACGTAGTTGCCGGAGGGTAGACCGGACAGCGGCAACTGCAGGGTGGTAGCCGGCACCTGCTGGGCCTGCACGGCGCCGGCGCCCTGGCGCACGGTGACAGCGTATGCGCTCACGATGCCTGCCGGCTGCACCCAACTCAGAATCCCCTGAGTTACTTCCGCTGAATCGTCAACTGTCCATGCAAGCCCGGTTGGGCTGCCCAGTCCGCCGGCCGGGAGATTGATGAAGCCGATCGGGTTGTAGGGCTGACCGACAGCGTCATCGAATTGGGCAGCCTCGTACTGTTGCAACGATGCTGTGCACCCATCGCTCGCACCCATGCTCCAATTGGTGACGATGAACTCGCCGAGGATATTCAACGACGGCAGGTTTACACGCACGACGCGGCCTGGGCGGCAGCTGTAGCCAAGGAAATTCATCGGCACATTGATGGTGCCACCAGCGCGGCGCTTGCGCAGTTCGATGTTGGCCAGGCGCTGGGCCTGATAGGCATTGCTGACGTAGGAGAAAGTAAGGGTCTCGGCGGCCTCGCCGCCATCCGCTACCACCCAATCGGCGATGCTCACCTCTGGGTAATCGGTCTCAGTCCACGACTGCGATGGGTCGATGAAAGTGCCGCGCACAGTGTTGATGGCCGCGTCATTGGTTGGCTCGGTGCTACCAGTAATGGTGCCGATCACCATGTCTTCAGTGATTTCGAAGTCGTACGGCCCGTAATAGGCGCCGGCCTGGAAAGTCCAGCGTCCACCCACGCGAATGGCCTTGCCACCGCAAGCTACCTCAAGTTTTTGCAGCACGTTGGTACGCTGCTCGTCTGCCCCGATGACACAACCGCTACGGTAGCGCGAGCTGGTGGTGCCATCTGGGTTGCCAACCGATTCGTCACAGACGTTAGCGCCGCTGGCGAAGGTCTCAAACACAATCTCGTCGTCCGGCACACCGCAGCGGTTGCGCAGAAACCACAAAATGTGGAGAGCGGTGTTTTCCGTGTAGATGGACATCCCAGTACGCGGGTCGTAGATGTCGTTGCGGCCGCGCACGATAAAGCGCGCGTCGGGAATGCCGGCAGGGAACCTTTCAGCGTTGTACTTGAGCGACAGGCGCACGAACGACAGGCCGCGACCGATCTGCTCGTCCTTCCAATCCGGACAGTTGGCCTTCAGGAACGCATTCACCGTAGTCGGGTTGACCACCAGCTCGTAGGAGGCATATCCGCCGTAGGTAGCGATCTCCTCCTCGCCCAGGTAAATGTTCTCTAGGCCGTCGACGGCGCCTTCGCACAGCACGTAGACCAGATGCAGCCATTCGCCTTCGGTTTGATTACCGGCCTGCTCCTGGGCCCAAACCAGAACGCCGCCTGTACTCACACGCCCGAGGATGAACCGGGCCGGCGCCTTGGACGACCGTACAGTCTGCGCCGAAGGCTCGTTGTCGCGTAGGGGCGACTTGGTATTGAGCCTCTCCTGCTGCTCGGCGGCATAGAATGCCAGAGCGGCACCAGCGACAGCCCCCCACGGGCCGCCCTGCACAAAACCGATTACCGCGCCGACCACCACCTGGGCAAGCTTCTTTACGCCACCTGACATTATTCAACTCTCCAGACAGCAAGCGGGTCGCACACCACGCGGGCCACCCCGTCGTCAGTGGTCGCCCAGAATTCGTTGGCCCAGAAAACCGCCATGGACTTGCCACCGGGCGCCTCATACATAGCGACGTCACCGCGCTGGATGAACGCCGGGGCTACCCGGGTGAAGCAGGCGTCCCAAGCCGATTCGAGGCTGCCGTGAATCTTCTTCAGAGCGCGCTTTGCCCCGGCCTCGGTCTTGTAGGTACCGCGATAGGCCTCAGCCGGATCGGTACCGCATACCGCCACCGCGCAGTCCGCGGCGAACAAGCAGCAGTCAAATTCACCCCATGAAAAAGGCCGCTCTAAGGCGGCCTTGATCACTTCGCTGAGACGTGTGGTCCAGTCTCGGTTACGCATGGCTATTTCTCGTAGGTGAATACCGGTGCGTCCTTGCTGGAGCCCCAGTAGATTGGCCATTCGGACATCTGGGCCACGGCGTAGAAGAACCGGTCGCCCTGGTGTCGGGCCCGGTGGTTTTCGTCGGTGAAGCGCTCCGTACCGGTGCGGCTCCACTCGGCCATCCGGTCAACGATCGGGACGGTGATCTTGTTGCCGTCCTCGCCATTACCGGCGTAGGAGAAAGTGGCTGCATCCATACGGCCAGAGAACAGGATGTCGGCCGCATAGTTGCCCTGCTCGTCGTACACCACGAACAGGAGCTTGCCAGATCGTCCTCGACAGCCACGGATGTTGGTCTCGGTGATGATGTAGCTGTCCAGGCCGGTCAGGGCCAGGTCGACGGACATGGGTGAGCTGGAGTTGTCGCTCTCCTGCGACTGCCCAACTTCGCCGAACTGCCCTACTCCTAGATACGTGATGCCGTCGATCACCAGGTCACCGGTGCCGGTGTGCGCGTACACCGGGCCATCCTCGAAGTCGAGCTGGCATGCGTACACACTCAAGAACCGTCCAGTGGAAATGATGTCGACCACGCTCTGGCTGAAAGGAAATGTCGAGGGCATCAGAAGGCCTCCCTGAACTGGTAGCTGCCACTGGAAACGACTTGGCGAACGGTCATGCTCCAGGTGTCCTGGGTCAAGCGCATCTCTGAGTACGGGTTGAGGTACTCAATTACCGCTCCGACCACCAGGGTTTTACGGATACGCTTATTCACCTGAACCACGGCCTGCCCTTGGGCATTAGCCACTGCCGGCGTCACCACTTCGAACATCTCGCCTGCGATGGTCAGGTAATCGCCGAGCGAGAACATCGGAGCGTTCGGCGCAGCGCCTCCTACCTGAATGACGCGCGACTGCGCTAGACCGCTGACGACCTTCAGCGAGCCGACACTGTTCGCACGACGGCGGGTGAATGCCGGCATGTTGAACGTACCGAACATCCCGTCCAACTCCCCCAGAAACGAGGACAACTGCCGCTCCTGCTTGCGAGTGAGCAGTCCGAATGTAATTGTGCACTGCCAATACGCACCCGGCTGCCCGACAATCTGCTGGGCATTCGAGAGCGTCGAGGTGAAGGCGCGGCTGTTGTTGACTATTCCCCACGTCATTTCAGACGGGCGCAGCGATGCTGGCCATGCTAGTGCCATGCGGTGACTCCTAGGGTGTGGAAAGGTTTAGCCGAGCGGCTTTCTTGCGCTGTCGCTAAGAATCCTGCTGATTTCGCCGCCAGGCTTGATGGTGCTCCTCAGCTGAGCCCAAGCGCTTTGCTGGGTGCGAGCCGTCAGCTCTCGAATGCTAAACAGAAGGTCGGTGTCGATACTTTCCGCCAAGACCACCGCAGTGATGCGACCCATCAACAAGCCGTATTCGTCGCAACGCTCGCGGTAGCCGTCAACGGTCATTTGAGGAGTGACCCCCTGGAAGACTTTGCTCGAAACAAGGCTAGAAATCTGCTCAAGCAATTCCATGCGGTCATCTTCAGTAAGGATCATCTAAGGCTCCTGCGTAGGGTTTGGGTAATAGGCCCGTTGGCCTTGGCATCCTTGGCGACCATTTCAAGCGCCTGCTTGGTGCCCTGCCTAACCATGTTTTGCATCATAGCGATGGTCTCTTGGCTAACATCGCCATTAACATGGAAGATCTGTTGAATATTGGGGCCGCCCGCTGAGTCCCTGGCGGACTGTGATCCCGCGTTGCCAGCTCCGCCACCAACCGCACGCACGCCTAGGTTTCCATCTGGCGCCCTGGTTAGCGGCATGATCGCCTCGGGCCCAGCTTCAGCGAATACACCTGCCCCCTTTGCGAATGCAAAAAATTGAGGACTGTCGTGCACCTGGTTGCTGTACCTCGAAAGGCTCGGAGAGTCGTACACGCCACCTGTAGCGTTCGGAACAAAAGCTCCTTCGCTGAAGCCACTCATGGTGCCCTGCCCTAGCGACTGGCTGCCGCCGGACAGGAATCCGAAAGCAGTGCTGAGGAACCCAGCAGCGGCTTGTCGAACTTGGATGCGGATCAGGTCCTCGATCACGCCGTCGGCAAAGTCCTTGAAGGAGAGCTTCCCGGTCTTCACGAAGGTGGCCACCGCGTCTTCCATGTTGCTGAAGGCATTGGTGAATAGGCTTCGCGTCTGCCCGGCAACGTTCTGCGCCTGCTCGAGGTAGGTGTTGAACGCTGCGCGCGCGCCCAGAGACCAGTCGGATTGCTGCTCATCAACACGCAGGTAATACTGCTCCTGCATAGCCAGGCGCTGGTCGAGCGCGTTCTGCAGTACAGCATTCTGCTTCTCATACAGATCAGCATTGATCTTCCCGCCGTTCCTTTGCTCAAGGAGATTATCCATCTGCTGCTGATACTGCTGCTCGATGCTGAAACGCTCTTCAATACGCTGCCGCGCTTGGTCTCCTAAGCCGGTACCGGCCAGATTGTTGCTCAGCCCTACCGATGCCCTATGCAACTGGCTGTTCAGGTTCGCCTGGAACGCCGCGAGCTTCTGCGCATCGTCTACCGCAACCTTGCGAAGTTGCATCTCCTTTTCAAGCTCGGCGTTCTTCTTGAGCTGGGCGGTGATCTGCTGCTGGTTGGCGAGCAATGACTTCTGGTCGGCGGTCAGGACCTTCTTGTCCTTGATGTCCGCCAACTGTTGCTCCCACCTCACCAGGGCCTGCCCGGCCTCGCCGAGTTTCTGCTGCTGACCTATTTGAGTGCCAAACAGGACGCTCTGCTGTTGCAGCACCGCATACTGCTGCCGAGCCTGATCTAGAGCTTTTGTACCAGCGTCCTCGCGGTATGCTGCAGTCCGCGGCAACGGCTTTGCCTTGTAGCGCTCACTGATGCTGTCCTCAATAAGCTTCTGTTCTGCTTCGGTCACGGTGTAGCCGCGCAACCGAACATCTGCGATTTCCTTGCGAACCTTTTCCAGCGCCCCCCCAAGCTTTACTGCATCAGGCTGAGCATCAGCAATGGCCTTACGAAGCTCCTGATAGCGCTCCACGCCTCGTTTTTCGTCCTGGGCGCCGAACATGGCGCGCCGAGCCTTCTCTTGATCATCCACTTCTTGTTGCAAAACAGCAGTCCATTGATCTGCTAGTTTCTTTGGATCTCCCTGCATGGCCTCAAAGCCAGAGAACATGCCTCCACCAAGCCCACCAGCACTGATGCTGAGCCTTTTTTGAAGGTCCTTGAGCTTGTCATCAAGGGTGTCCTCGCGACCAACATCTAGCACTGCATCCCAGGCCTCTTTCGCCGCGCTCTTCACAGAAGCCCAAGCGCTTTCTACGTATCCAAGATTTTCTTGGATTTCGTTCGCCCGACGCACAAGGGCATCTGCGTAAGCGCTTTCCGCAACCTGCTGTGCACCTAGAGTGTCGCCTTGCTCCTGTAACGCCTGGATTTGACTGAAAACTGCCGCCGTCAAGAAGTTGTACTTCTCGTTCAGTCCCACCACTGCCCTAACAGGATCATCCGCGAGTTTTGCGAACTCTGCGACCGTTTCCGAGGCGGCCTTGCCTGTCGCTTTCTCGAATGACAGGGCAGCAATTGCGATCTGATCGAAGCTCGAGCTGACAATCTTTCCGGTGCCCGCCAGTTGAGCAAGAACTGCTGCCGCAGCTCCGGTTGTGCCAACGGTAGTGCTAACTTGCTTGGCCATTGCCGCGAGCCCCGCGGTGGTGGCTCCTGCGGCGCCGCCCGTTGTAACCAGACTCTGACGAAAGGCATCTTGCTCTTCGCTCCCCTGGTAGTAGGCAAGCCCCAGAGTGCCAACCGCAGCTGCCGCCAAGGAGAACGGATTGACCAGTCCAGCAACATAGCCACCTAAAGCTCTAACCGCCGGCCCCGCGCCGCCGAACATGTCCTTGAGCTGACCGCCCTGTTGAAGCAGAACGGTTAGTGGGTTCATACCACCTTGCAATGAGACAATGATGTCGGTGAACTGCGCTGGAACGCCGCGTAATGCCGCCTGCATTGCTTTAGCCGACATTTCCGTTTGCGCTGCGGTTCTGCCGAACTCACCTATTCCCAAAGCAGCAGCCGTACTTTGCTTGCCGATCTGTCCAAACACCGGAGCGCCCGGACCGGTCCACGCGCCAAGTCCGCTCAAACCTGTCGATAGGAGTGTCAGCTTAGATCCTGCCTCTAGGAACGAAGCGCCAGCATCCTTTGTAGTTGCAGACAGGGACGCCAGCCACTTGTCTGCCTCCTTCGATGCATTCAAGGAGCGGACGAAATTTCCTTTTTCAATGGCATTACCAAGGGAGAAGAAGCCTGCTTCTGCCGCCGAGGCTCCGCCTTGGAGCTTACGGAATGCTGCAGCAGCCTCGACAGTTTCCCTGGCATGCTCTTTCAGTGCCTGCCCGGTTCGCCTAGAGCTTTGCTCAACACCCGCTGCAGATTTTTCCGCTCGGCTTCCAGCCTCAACTAGGCGATCAAGATCATTAGCTGCATCTATGGCGCCCTCAGAATTAACGCGGACACCAAGCTCTGCAATGGTTGCCATACTTTTCTCCGGGCAATAAAAAAGCCACTCGGAGGTGGCTTGTATGAAAAAATTACAGAATCAAATCTGATTATTGCTTGGCGCTTTAACCAGTGAGCACGCCGATTTATCCGTGTAAACATCCCCAGTCATGCGACTTGTAGTCTCTCGCTTTAGCACCAGCTTGGCGCGATCAACGGAAAACTTTTGAGGGAAGTCGCGTGAATCACTCCGCCAGGTAATTTCGGTTGGTCCGAAAGAAGCTGGCGCAGTAAAGTTCAGCCCAGAACCAACCTTTTGGCTTTGGAGAGAGGCAGTTCCATTTGGCTGGTCAATGATGACAAGCAGGTCGTCCGCCCTTTCATCGATGCCCGGGCAAGACAGATACGTCAAGTTTCCAGCGGCCACGCCCACCTGACATGCCCCGCCAAAGATCACCGCTGCCACGAACTTCCGCATTGTGTCGCCCTCCTTGTTGATGAGGGCAATCTACCACCATCAGCAGGAAGCGCCAAAACCCCGCGGATGCGGGGCTCGGGAAGGCATGGGGCCTAGTCGCTTTGCAGCAGCTGGAAGTGTCGGGCCAGCACACCGGAGAACCCGATCAGCCAAGCAGCAACCATGTCATCCGTTGGCTCTGGATTGAAACCAGCCCGCCAGTCGTCAAAGTAGGTGGTAACTTCGTCGCAAAGAGGGGCGTCGCGCCCAGTCAGCGCGGACTGCCCGGCGCACGTACCATCACTCAAGCACTGCTCAATAATCTTCTCCATCAGGATTCTCCTTGATCATCCAGCAGCTCGCGGAAGCGCTCCACTGCGGCTTGGTTGTAGTGGAATGTCTCGACCTGTTTGCTGCTGTACCGCGACTTGTCTAGACGGTACTCGCCGTACTGCTCAGTTTTCATACCATGCTGATTTGCCAGCTTGCCGATGCGGTTTCCAGTGACACTGAACAGCTCGCCGACCTGCCCAGCCAGCAACAGGTTTTCCTCGACCTTCGGCAGTGGAATCAGGCGCTGACCATAGGCCAGCTCCGAGATATGGCTGAGCAACGCTTGCTTGCTGGTGCCACCAAGGTTCGGCAGGTGCTCCAGCGCCAACTTAGCGAACTCGATAGCAGAGTCATTGGCTGCTGGCTGCTGGGAGCGCGGGTTTACAGCGTGGCCATCGTTCCAGTACTGCCACAGCGCGTCATCACATTCATCCTGGAACTCTTCAATCTTCTTCCGAGCTTCGGGATTCTTCACCCGCGCCGGCTCCAGGGTACCGAGCCATCCGGGAAGCTTCCGGAGCGGGATACAAACCGACTCCTGCTCGCCACCCGCCGAAGGTGTTGCTATGACAGCAACACCATACCGACGCTTTGAGGCATTCAGCTTTCTGGACTGGTAGGACCAGTCAATCCCCATGCCCTCAACCATTGGACGCATCGGAACATAGGGCTGGCCCTGATGCTCTACCAAGTAGAGCTGCACACCATGGAACGGAACAGTCATCAGCGCGCTCATGCTGCGGCCCTCCATGCGTAACCACCTTGGCATCCAGTAGCGCTGTATGCTCCATAAATCTCGCCGCGACGACGATCAAGGACCTCAAAAGAGCGGTCGCCCTCTTTCAGTTGCTCGAAAAAACCCATGAGCGGCTTAGATCCGAGAGCCCTGGAGGCTGCAAGCATGTCGTTCTTGTGCTTGAACATAGCGGCGAAGCGCGACATCAGCAGATAAAGGTGATGGGTTTCGTACTGATCAAGCGTGACGCCATCCTTTGGCAGCGCCTCGATGTACTCACCCTCAAGGGCATATGCTGCGATGAAATTGCATGCCGATTCGAACTGGCCAGCCGGGATCAGCTCGGTGCGCGGCACGTTGAAGCGGGTGTGCAGACGGTTGTGCATGGTCAGCGCGAAGCTCTGGCGTTTGTCTGCTGCGATCGCCTTGCCCTTGTCCCTGATGAGGCCCTTAATGACGCCCAGCTCGCTCATGCCGATCAGCTCGTCAATGAGGGTTGGCATCTTGGCTTGGCGGTCTTCGTAGCGACCATGTTTGCGGATCGCTGGCAATACCTCAGCAGTCACCCACTTCTTGAAGCGCTTGGCCTCAGCCTTGCGGCTGCGCAGGATTGCCGAGTACAGGCCGGACTCATTGATGACCAGCAATTCTTGGTCGCCGCCGGGGGTCGGCACAATCTGCCGACCCTTCTCGTCGTCGTCCAGATTGCGTGTCATGTCCTTGGCTTCCGCGTAAAGCAACGCGAAAGCTACGTCGGTGGCAACAAACCACGGCTGATCATCGATCAGCAGCGTGCGCACCTGGTGCTTGCCGAAATTGAACGGGACCACGTTTGTGCTATTATTCGCCATGACGATTTCTTCCTCGAAGTTGATCTCGTTTCCCGAAGCCCTGACGACTCTCACCTCGTCGGGGCTTCTTCGCTTCAGGCTGCTGCCTGCTCCTGCTTCCGTTTTTCCTCCGAAATCAGATAAACCAGCTCCGCCGTCTGCGATCGGTGATTTTTCTGCGCCTGGACCTCCACCCATTGCTTTAACTCCTCCGGCAAGCGCAGATTGAACTGCGGGTCTTTTCTGGCCATGCTCTCCTCCTGATGCATCACCGTTGTTTACAAGGGAAATGTAGAACGGTGGTTCATTGATGTCAATACCACCGTGGTGCATCCTTGTAATACCTGTCAACTTTACATTGCGTGGTATTCGTGAGCCGTACCGACCCTCAATTCAACCTGCGTATCCCTGAAGCTTTGCGTGACAAGGTCATGGCCGCAGCCAAAGAAAACGGGCGGTCAGCGACGGCGGAAATCTTGGCCCGCCTGGATCTGAGCTTCATCAATGAAGCTCCGGCAGACGAGCTGATGCCCGCCTCGAAGGCAAAGGAGATGTCGTCGATCGCCAGGCAGAGCATCCCGGCGACGGTCAAGAAGAGGATTCTTGACGGTATTAACAGAGCAGTATCGATGGGCCATGCGACCGCAGACATACAGCTTGGTGACCTGGAACTAGAGGCCCTTCCAGAGCATGACCTGACCGTTCTAATGGAAGGCTTCTCGTCTTGGCTCGAGTCGGCTGGCTACATGATTGAGTGGGATGGTCCCGACTCAGTCTGGATACGTTTTGACGAGTTATGAATCCAAAAGCCCGGCCAAGCGCCGGGCTTTTCACGCCAAGCCAGGAGGCCGGCAATGCAGCACGACTTCACGAAACTGAGGCAGGCACTCCGCGATCCAGCTGATGGGCCATATGCTGTCGCCAAGATGCGAGAACTGCTCTTGGAAGCCTTGCAGGCCTGGCCACTCGAGCGATACCAGGTTGCTGATTACCTAATCCCTCACGGGAGCCCTATTCGAAAAGGCGCACGTGGTGCAATCGAGGGCCTACTGGCCTGCATCACCGTTCCTGAAGCAAGTGCAGTGAACGACATCCTCAAGTTTTCTAAAATGTGCGAGCTGCTCAATAACTGAGTGCCGGATGCAAAGCCCCGCGCCAGGTTTTTCGTTTCCGCCCTGCCGACAAGCAACCCTACCCGTCCTCCCATCCGGTCTATCCTTACCCTCCCCAATCACTCACATGAAGGGTGCGAAGATGCCCGACGATGAGAAGCGGAGATTTGCCGAGGCGCTGGAGCACTGGGCGGAGGCTGTGGCTGCGATCCGCGCCCGAGATCGGGCTGAGGCCATAGCCCAGATCGAAGAACTACGGAGCATGCACCTGTTGCGGGCTTTCCACACCAGCGCGCTGTGGGAGCACTATGCGTGGAAGCGTCGTGGCCAGGGGTGAGTCCAAGCCGGTCACCGAAGCCAAGCGCCAGCCGTCGGGCATTCGTTTTCCCTTCCGCACCACCTGCAGGGCGTATAGTCACCAGAGATATGGGGCGCAGTAACGTGCTTCAGAATGGAAGGAGTACGAAGCATGAGCGCCGAGTCCAAGCGTATCGCCGCCTTAGAACAAGCGTTGTATGCCGCGCTGTCAGCGTCTGAACAATACGGAATCACCGCAGACGATATGCGCCTGAAGGCAATTGCAGGTCTGTCACTTAGTCCAAACTGGGGATGGGTAGCTGACGAATCTACGGCTGATGCCGAGGCAGAATTAACCGGCGCAGTCAGAGTGGTACGTGAAAAAACAGCGGCCCAAATTAAAAGCCCAGCGCGGGGCTGGGCTTCTGTCAGTAGTGCTCGCCTTGAATCAGTGAGCCTTTAGACTTGGCAATTATTCCAGTGGGCGCTTGTGATAGCTATAGCGCTCTGCATCGGTTGTCCTCGATGGGTCCGGCGGGCCCTGCCTCTGCCTGCTTCGAAAGGGTGGGCTCTCGACATAATCGTCGCGATCCTCTGAGCGGGCCATCTTGGCATCCTCGTCTCGACCGGTTGGCCAACTGTCATTACCGGCTGGCTTGCCACCCTGTCCGTTATCCCTGTCTCTGGTCATACGCACCTCTCAATGCTCAGAAGTTCTGAGCTATATCGAGTGTGCTCCGACAACGACCAGAGAAGTTTTATATCAGACCGATGGTTGCAAGCGAAAACATCAATTACTCACCGCTGTCCACCCATCCACCCTGGACGGAAAGCCAGTGGCGAGCACTCCAAGGCGCGTAGTAGCTTAGCGCCATCTAACAGTCTGTAAGAGAAGGACCTTTCATGCAGTACCACAGCACTGATTACTCGGTGAGCGCCCAGGAATTCGCGAGGATGTTCGGAGTCGCGGCAAACGGTTCAGCTCAGCTGCTTCTAGTTTCTCCTGGCCCAATCGGGAACCTCGAAACGCAATTCAGCAGGGCTTTTGGCCCGGAAACATGGAAGCGTTTGTTCCGAGATCGCCAAATTGCAGTTGGAAGCCTCACTGTCTTCCTCGAGGCAAGAGGAAATCCGTCCAAATTTTCCAACGGAAACGTTTTTCTTCCGTACGCAGGGATGCACACCGTGGCGGCATATGTTGGGGACAACCGGTCGGCGAACACCTTCTTTCTCTCACAATCCGGCCCAACCACAGGATGGGATCAAGATGATCTGAGCCTGTATCTAAAGAGCTACCCAGGCTCTATTGCCGTATAACCAATCACCCGGTCCGTTGCGAGCAGCCCATGGATAGGAGTTCAAATGTCAGACCAAAACGAGCAGATCGCCCAGCTCACCGCAGAGCTGAGCAGCCTGAAGGATGAGTTCCAGGCGTTAAAGGCTGGTAACGCGGTGGCTCTGGGAGCCATCTCCGCTGCTTTACGTGAGATCCCTGGCTATACACCAAAGATCATGGAGCAGATGCTCACTCATGCCCTACAGCATGGCTGGCCGCTTTCTGAAATCCCAGATAACGAGATCACAGAGACTGCGTTTTCGGCACCGCTTCGATTTCTTCTGAATGACCAGCAGCAGGCTCGATCCTTCTTCCGGGGTCAGTGAGTCCCGGGAACGTTATCGTTCCTTTCCGCATATCGATTCGTAAGCCATGAACCGAAACAATCACAAACGGCTCATGGCTTCCATCTATGCGCTTTTGCATACCGCTCTCCTGCAGCCTGGCCGCGTCAGTCGTTGCCCTACTCCGCCGCTTCAGCCATCACGGCCAGAGCTTCGTGTTCCATGATGCGGAGATCGGGGAAAATGTCAGTGAGGTCACGGCGCTTGATGCCGAGCATTGCAGCTGTGGAGGGAATGGCGGTGTAGTCGAGGCCCGAAGGACCGCCGGGCCCCAGACGCCACTGGGTACCCATGGCATCGAACAGGCGGAAGGCGGGCCAAGCGTCAGGCCAGACCTCCACCTCTTCCTCCTCGATGTCATCCGGGGTCAGGCCCAAAGCCGCCAGTTGCTCGGCGGACGGGCCTCGCTCGTAGCAGGCCCTGGCCGCCGCCCTCAGTTTCCCAGGCGGGCCGGGCTGTAAGCTGACTGGAAGGCATCGATGACCGCCTTCGGAGCGCCGGTGCAGGTGCGGACCAGGTCAGCGATCGCCTCGCTGCTGAACTCGTCTTCCAGGTCCCAGCCAGTGACGATCTCTTCGAGCTGCTTGGCTTGGAGGGCGATCTCACCGGCGGTGACCTCCTCCCAGGAAGCTCCATCCTTCTTCGCCTGTTCGGCCCAGGCATCGCGGGCTTTGTTCCAGCGGTCGAACAGGGCAGCCAAGGCCACCCGGTCCATGTAGCGGAACTGAAAGCTCACTGGTACCGACTCAGCACCGATGCGCGGCACCAGCACCTCGGCGGTAAACGTCGGGTTCTGCGCGATCTTGATTTTTGCCATAAGGGCTCCTTAGCCAGCCAGGTAACGCAGTGGGCGGCCCGACAGTCCGACGCTGATGGTGCGGGTCATGACGTTGTTCCGCTCCATGGTTGGGGTGGTCGTGATGCTGACGTAGCCTGGGTAGAGGATCTGGTCACCGTTGCGCAGCTTCAGGCGCACCACGGTCAGTTCCTTCGACTCGTCGAAGCCCTCGACAGCGCCGACGTAGGGAGCGGTGGGCTGATCCTCGACGACGATCGCCAGGCTCAGCGGGTTGCGGTTGGTCGGGAACTGCCGGTCGTCATCATCTTCCAGGTAGCCGATGGTCGCGAACTGCTGCTCACCGCCAGACGGGGTGAAGCCGGTTACCTTGGAGATCTGCACCCAGTCGGTGACCGGGATCACAGAGCCCAGGCCAGCGCCTGGGGTGTAAATCTCGGTATTGGAGGTGCTGATGCTGCCCAGGCCGAAGCTGTCGGCCAGTGAATTGACCACGCGCGCCGCTCGGTCGGTGAGCTTGGCCCAGCCGGAGTCGATCAGAACGACGCTTTGCGCAGTCAAGCTGTGGCCTACAGCGCTCAGTACCGGGGGAGTAGCATTGGTGATTGCGGTGAAGGGGACAGCGGCCCCCAGGGTCGCGGCGATCTCAACGATAGCGCCGTTCGGCAGCGGGAAGCGTGCGGCCATGGAAGTTTCCTCTTGATAGCCCGCCGGGCGGCGGTTGGTTATGCCCCAGCGGGCGGTTGGTCCGCGATGCCGCGGTAGGTGAAGCTGGTCGGCACGGTGTAGGTCACCGACTCGGTGATGGT
Organism: Pseudomonas sp. zfem002; assembly: GCF_032621685.1. Taxonomy (NCBI): domain Bacteria; kingdom Pseudomonadati; phylum Pseudomonadota; class Gammaproteobacteria; order Pseudomonadales; family Pseudomonadaceae; genus Pseudomonas; species Pseudomonas sp. zfem002. The sequence continues at coordinate 18,765 of NZ_JAVYJH010000021.1, forward strand.
TGGCCCCTGCTCGAGTGGGTCCGTGACGATGCCGTCGAAGCCGTTGCGACTGAGGGGCGAGTCGACCCGGAACAGGCCCGAAAGGTCTTCGACCAGAGCTTCGGCAGCCGCCAGCGCCTGGCCTGCTGGACAGATGATGCTGATCTGGTAGACACCGGTGTACTCGTAGGCCTCGCCGCCCAGGTAGCGGCAGGTAGTGCCAGCCGGGAGCTGGAAGGCCTGCAGGTATGTTTCACCAGCCTGGGCCTCGAACCCTTGTTCGAAGTTCGCCACCCGAATCGGGCGTGCTGAGGCCCAGGCCATCAGCTTGATCTCGATGGCCTGCCGGGCTCGTGCGTGGCTCATACGCTGTTCTTCCTGATGGCTTCGTCAACGATGCGCTGGAAGTTGGCCAGGGTGACTCGGACCATGCCGGCTGGTGCCTGGGTTGAGTGGCCGTATTCCAAAGGCACCGCGTAGATTAGGTTGTTCACGATATAGGCCGTCTGGCCGATTGTGAGTGCAGCAACTTGCGCTTTCAGTTGAGCGATAGTCTCGTTCCCCGATCGATCGACGCGATCCAGTTCACCGGTCGCCGGCGAATCGATGGAGAACTGCCAGTTGCCCCGAAACCGTCCGCCGACGTAACCCTGGCCAGCCACCAGGCCATTGGTGGCGAAGTTCTGCTCGCGCTCTGTCTTGGTCAGAGGCTTGGCGTACTTCACGCCCTTGCGCAGTCTGCCGGCCTTGGTGAAGCTGTCCTGGTTCAGGTTGATCAGGGTGTTGCGGATCGCGACCTTGAAGTCGTAGTCATCCGCGGCTTTGTTGGCCTTGGTCCGGTGGGCCACGTTGGCAGCCCAGATCTCCGGGTTACCTACCGGCGACATGCGGATAACGCTGCTGCCGATCTCGATCACGATCTCGCGAAAGGTAGCGTCCAGGGCTTGCTCTGCCTGTTCGGCGAATGCCCGGATAGCCTCGGCGAAACCGCCCTGCTGCCCACCGTATCGCTGGGTCATGTGTGAGCCGCGCGCCATATCACTTCCTCAGTTTGCTTGCGCTTACCGGCGTACTCGAAATCGGAAAAACTCATCTGACTCATGGGGTGGAGGCTTGCTCGGGGGGCAGTTGGGCGGAGGGCTATTTCAGCACAGCTCAGATGGTCTGTGCTGACTTGATCGGAGAATCCCTAGAGCCTAACCATTTCCTGCTCGAGGGATGGCCTGAGGTGCTCAGGCATGTTGTTGTGGACGTGGAAGTCGACCGGCACGCCTAACAATGCCTGAAGCTCGTCTTCGAGCTCGGCGATGTCGAACAGGGAAATCTTGCCCACCATTGCTGGAGGGATGGCGGCGAGCAGATCGAGATCACTTCCTTCGTGATCGTCGCCTCGAGCGGCAGAGCCGAAGAGTTTCGGCTCAATGAAGCCATAGGCTTCGATGAGCCGCCGAATCTCCCCTAGCTTTCCTCGTATCGCGTCAGTGGGCTTCATGCCTTTCTCCTTGAACCTCGGTCTTTCTGATTGAGTGAATAGACCGAGTTGGCTTGACAGATGCTCATCAATGGCCCCGGCGTATAGGCATTTTGGTGCCCGCCTTTCCGGAGCTCAAGCAGCTCGTTAGACTCGGTATCAAGCGTCCGACGACCTAGCGACACCGACCTCTTTATTGATCAGGGACGATACCAATATGCCTTCCATGCGCCCCTCGCAATACGCCATGCAACAGCGTATCGACGATGGCCCTTTCCTCCTGTTTGAACGTGAAGAGTACCTCGGTGAGTTCGAGGAAGACGTGCCCTCCCCGCGCCATGCAGACAGTGGGTTTGAGCCTGAAGAAGACATTAAGGACTACGGAATTTCACGTATCTTCTACAGCGATGTACGCATAAAGAGCTGTCCAGGACGTGCCCGTTGTGTCGGCTCTCGTGAACCAAGCCGGCCGCTTCGCTTTCGTCTTGGCCCTACGGGCTTCGATCCTCGCGCCTAGCGCGCTCCGCTCGCTCGCGGTACCTGTTGTAGATGCAGGTAGAGAAATTCGGAGAGCTTCGGCCTATTCGCTTAAAAAGCAGTAGGCGCCAGCTGCTGAGCTACAGTGCTAACGCTTGCATCCGCGCCAGCAGGTCGCTCAGAGGCTCGGACGGTTTTTGTCCAAAAAATCGGAAGGTAAGCCGTGTTCGGCTAAGTCATCTGCCCTGCTGTAAACGCCGGGTCGACTCGGCACCCTGCGGAGCCCGAAAGATGGCTCCGAACATTTCCTTCAAACGTTCAGAGATACGAGGTTGCCCAGACCGATGCCCTGCTTCAAGTCTCTGAATCTTAGCGATCATTCTCACGATGCTTTCCCTTGCGCGCTGCCGACGTCCTGACCTTTTCATTGGTGCCTCTAAATGGGGTGGATGGCGTCTCGCGAGCTTCACCGTAGCATTTTGGAAAACGACGCGCCTACCCCATCAGACTCAATGATTGGCCCTAGTGCTGGATAACTGTATATAAATACAGCTTATTTCTCCTGTCGGTAGATCTGGTGCTCAGAGCACTCTCCCGTCTCATATCTGTCCAGAAAAGGCAGCATGGTTAAGCTTGAAAGCCCGTGTCTTGGGGCTGACGAGGTATGAGGTGGCATTCACGGAATGTCCTGTTCCGCACCGTCCAACCGGTACCAGCGATGCAAAATCTGCTCAATCGATATGCGTTTCTCCGTTACTGACAATGAAACTGTACATATATACAGTTGTTTTCGACGTGAAACACCTCTGCATGGACTTATCTACGTCTGAGCGCCAGCTTGATTTTCTGGACACCTATGTGACTTTACACAAGCGCTGCTGCTCGATCCCTCAGTATTGCGCAATGACCAAACACGTGGGCTCCGGTAACCTCTAGGAAACGACTCCTAGGACAGCTCAATGCCGCTCACAACCATCGCTAAGCTGTTGCAGGAGCAAAGCACGTCGTCATTTTCACCGGCGCCGGCGTGTCGGCGGAGAGTGGAATCCCAACATTCAGAGATGCATTGACCGGCCTTTGGTCTCGATTCGATCCTGGCCAACTGGCAACTGCCGAGGCATACCGAGCGGATCCGAGCCTATGCTGGGGATGGTATGAGTGGCGTAGGTTGAAAGTGCTCCAAGCGCAGCCAAATGCAGCACATCTCGCGATAGCTGAATTCGCTCAGCACGTTCCTAAGCTGACAGTCGTGACTCAGAACGTAGATGACCTGCACGAGCGTGCTGGGAGCCAAGACGTGATCCACCTTCACGGCAGCCTTCACTCACCTAGGTGCATCGACTGCGGCAATGCTCACATGACGCCCCTTCCCTCTGATGATTTGCCTGGGGATGGATGCCGCCTTGAGCCACCGCGGTGTGAGACATGTGACGGATATATCAGGCCCGGAGTCGTCTGGTTTGGGGAGATGCTTCCGGAGCCGGCCTGGAGCGCACGTCTGAAGGCGGCCGGCGAATGTGATCTGTTCTTCTCAATCGGTACATCTGGTGTCGTGTATCCGGCCGCGGAGCTTCCGTTAAGAGCGCTCAGCACGGGAGCTACAGTGGTACAAGTCAATCCTGTACGCTTCGAAATCAGTAATCAGGAGCACTTCTTACATGGGCCAGCCACCGTCATTCAACCTCTTATCCTAGAGGCTTTTGGCTGAGTTTTTGTAGCTATCACTTCTTCGTGTTCGCTGCTCAATCCATTTTGATTCGGCGTATCCGAGGCGTCTCGGTCTTGTGCCTTCATAGCCTGAAATGGCACGGTATGAGCTCATGATGGTGCAGGGAAGGTATTCATGCAAAGGATCCATAACTGCCTGTGATCGAGCAACTACTACACGTTGAGGTACGTGATGTCTGATCAACTGCATTTCACTCGCCAAACGCTGCTGGCAGCTTCAGACCTGATACAGGAAGCAGGGACAAGCGCTGGTTTTGACCTGATGGTTCAGCGCCTCGAGTTGGAACGATGGGTGCCCTCAGGAAGTGACTTGTCCGTATCGAAGAAGAGAGTGGTGTTCAATAAAGCACTATTAGAGCATGCGGAGCGAGTTTTCTGGGCCCGCGAGGGGCAAATGACTCTTGGCGAGGCTGTAGTCCGAGAGGCAGTTCGTCTCATGAGTTCGCCTGCCAGATACGCGGAGCAGAGTCAACTTGAGCGATGCCTAGCGCGAGATGGCTTTACGGTCTCATGGGACGCAGGAGACTGTGGTCAAGGGAATCCGCCATGGCTGAGACGAAGCCTGCCACAAAATGTGGATTTGGCTGCTGGTGATGACCAAGTGCACCGGCACCTGAAAGACTTCGGCTTCTCCAGATCTTGCGGCCACCTTGACCAGGCGATTGACGCCCATACAAGGGGTGATTGGGCTGCTGCCAATGCCCAAATCAGGACATTCCTTGAAAGCCTTATCTTGGAAATAGCGACACGAATCGCGGCCGCTTACTTACCCGGAAATCCTTCCCTGAACAACGGGTTCCAAGCCCTAGCGAAGTGCGGTTTTCTCTCCGAGAGTCGTTCAGAATGGAATCAGGATGGGAAAGGAATGCTGAACGGGTTACTGAAAATGTTGCATTCGGATGGCTCGCACAAAGGACTTTCGGATGAAGATCACTCAACCTTAAGACTGCACTTGGCTCTGGTGACAGCTAGGACGCTATTGAGTCGGTTGGCCAACAACGAGTAAGAAACCTAGTGCCAAAGGATACGGAGGCTGCGAGAGGGCCTCCGTCCGATATACCAACAAAGCCCTCAAACCCCTAAGTCATCGTCAAGCCGTCTCCCAACCAGTTCGCGAGGCAGGCAGTCAGCAGGCAGCAGGAGACGGTCTGCGAGGTAATCGCTGTAGGATCGCTTTGACTTCAAGCGAGTTCAAACCCCAGTTGAGTTAGCATCTCTTTGTCTGCAGCTTTGAGCTTTTTTACTGCCCAAATGAGCACATGGCGCGGACGAGAGCTAGCTACGTACGCAAATCGCGCACCCTCGGATTTTGGATCGGCAAGCCACTCTTGCCAATTGGAAAGATGCCTACCCTTCTGAAGTGACGACACGACCACTGTTGCATCATGGGTTTCTCCCTTGACCTGGTGGATGGTCTCATATCGCAAAGCGTCAACAACGGCTTGCTCAGCTACGCCCTTGCCAAGTCGCACGCTCAACGCAGTGTCTCCTTGATTGTCGGGGGCTCTAAGGATTAGTCCTCTCAGAGGGTCAAGCTCAGATTTTATCTCAGCTAGTACAAACGGCTGGTCTGGTAGAGCCTGCAGGGCACGCTTGGTCAGAGCTGCCCATTGCTTCCATGTAAGCTCCAGGTTGCCAGCACCTGCGCTCAATAGGTGTTTCAAACACTCATGAATGAATTTCCGCCAAGCAAGCTTGGACTCGACCTCGACCGGACAATGCGGCCCCGCCTTTGTTACTTGGAGGGAGAGCTTATCTGCCAGCCATTCAGCAAATAGGCCAACCGCGACGTTTAGCTCTGCGTTGCTACCGCTTTCGGCAGATACGCATGCGAGAGCCAGTATCTCAACTCTTTTGAAATCGTCACCTTTTCGAAACCGCTGGAGCGTACTATGCCCACGAGCTACAACGACAACCTCCTTGTGCCCCTTCGTGAGCTCGATGATTCTCGGCAACAGCTCTGAAGGGCATTTTGAATACTGAAGCAGAAGCGGCTTAATGGGGGCGATAGCGGGATTGCCGACGATTCGATCAATCCGCAGCAAGTCGCTACACAGATCCACTATGGGTTGCCCGCTTCGCCAATTGGCGGTGAGAGGTAACTCTGCAAAACCAAGCTCAGTTAGGAGTGCCCTCACATTTTCTGGATTGGATTTTCTGAACCCGTAGATCGACTGGTTCAAATCGCCCACGAAATGGAACTTGACACCTAGTGAGTGTAGCTTGCGCACTATTGCTAACTGCTCTGCCGATAGGTCTTGGCACTCATCGACAATGACGAGTGGAAAGCGCTTCGCCAGCCGCTGGAAATAGCCTGCCAGCGTAGGCCGCTGAAAGGCCCTCAGCGCTATCACATCCACATCTCTGTAGGTTGCAAAGCCAGCAGCCCAAAAGCGTTTCTTCGTCTCAATCAAGTCGTCTTGAGAGACTTGGCTGAGCACCTCAGCGTTGAGCTGCGTATCCCTTGTACGTACGCCAGTCGAGAACGTGAATTTTCGACTATGCAGGTCATAGCTGTACTTGCAGGCAGAGATTGTGCGACCACAAATTTTTGTTCGTGTGTGGAAGATGTCCGCTTTGTTTTCCAAGATCCTGATCCGGCTATCCCCCTCTTTCCCAGGATAACCAGTAACCTCACTTGCGATGTTTGCGACCATTCGTGAATGAACAAAGCTGTCGAAGGTCGAGACTAGGTGCGGGAAGCCTAACGGTTCCCCTAGATATCGCACCAATCTATCCTTCACCTCGTGCGTTGCGCTGTTTGAGAACGTCAAAACCGCTATTCCAGCAGGGAAACGAGTCCATTCCTCGACGACCTTAGCTACCATGGCAGCGACAACCTCTGTCTTGCCGCTGCCAGGGCAAGCTTTGAGGTATATATGCCGATCTAAAGGCGCGCCGATGTAGGCTTTCTGCTCATCTGTCAGGCTGATCATTTCGCAGGTGCTTCATCGAGCCCGCACGCCCAGAGAATGGCATCACGGATGTAAGCTGGTACAACGAAGTCACCATCTTGCTTTTCCAGTGCATCGGCGAAAGCCTGAGCGAAGATCCCTTTGCCGATACTTGTGGAGTCGATACGGTTAAGCAGCTCTATGGCGTGGCCAGCTCGCTCTGGACTCTTCATAACACCAAAATCTAGCTTCGCTCTCTCTCGAAGCTCGGGAGCCACCGTTCCTTCCTGCGCAGGCCAGAGTTTGGCGGCGATGGTGAGCATCATTTTTAGGTTCGAGCCTTCCATGGCAATGTCGTATTCAAAGGTTTTGTATTTACCTGCGTAAAGCCGTCCGAACTGCGATTGACCAATTTTGGCAGTCAGAGCAAGCGCATGGTTTTCTCCCTCCCTCAGATCGTCGTCATGCGGTACATAGTCAATCGAAATTTTCTTGTCACCGTTGCCGTCAACCTTGATTGTCTTGGGCGGGTCTTTATCGGTCAGGCCAGCACAGCGTACCGGCAAATTTTCTCCTGTGCTCTCATCACTCACATCGCAGAACAGCTGCATGAAGTGTTTGAAGTAGATGCCTCCTAGATTGATGACGGAGACTCCGTAGTCCTCAAGGGTGTTCATACCCTCGCCGTACTCGGCGAGCACTCGTTTGGCTAGCTCAGGGATCACCATCGCCTCAGCGATTCCCTCAACGAGAATGGAGCCTTTTGAGAAAAGCAGGTTGGACTTGGTGACATCAAGCCAGCGGTCAATGAACTGTCTGCTGGGCTCGGGAAGTCCACACGTTCGCAGAGGAATCGCGATAGGGGCGCCGGCATTGGAGAGATGAATGATTTCATCAACCGATACGGCTGCTGAAATGACCGTGGAGTGGGTGGTAATGATCACCTGAATGCCCTTGTCCTTAGCCATGGTGCTCAGATGCTTAAGAAGGCGAATTTGCAACTGGGGGTGCAAATGGGCTTCGGGCTCTTCAATCAGCAGGAGCCGCAGGTAGGTTTCCTCTCCCCGCTCCTCCTCCACTTCCAAGGTCAGCTCTGCCAAGATGGAAGCGATATACAGCAGATTGTTGTAACCCAGGCTGTTTTCTTCCAGCGCCCGGAATTGAGTAGCCTCGGCTTTCGACAGGTTTGGGAAGTAGAGCAGCCGCAAGCCTTCAACAATGCGAGAGAAGCTCACCTCCGAGAATTGGATCAGCGTGCTCTGAGATAGGTGCATTCCCAACGCAGCCCTAAGACTATTGCCAATGCGCTCGTTGGCCTGCCTTATAGCGTATTTATCGCTCTCAGAAAGCTCCTGGTTGAACGCACCGACACGCTCCTCCAAGGGGTGAGGTTTCCCCTCCCGCCTCGCTACATCGAGCTCTTTGCGGCACAGCGCTTTTAACAGCCGGGCTAGACGAGATTGGCGCCCATCCCTAAGCTTTGTCTCTGCATCACGTAGCGGCGGCAGGTAAATGCAATGAATGAGGTCGAGGGTCTCACCTTCTAGCGCTGCGCCTCGCATTTCGCCGCCATAGAGATTGGTTTTAAATCGGCCGCGGGATTCCATGTTGAGGGCAGTAAATGTGAGCTTCGCCTCGTCGCCTGTGCCGCACCAGTCGCGGAACGCGACGGCGTCATCTTGATCCAGGTCAGAAAAGGTAGCTTGGATCTCGATCGATTGAGCTGCTACTGCAGCCTCATCGAATCCCCGGTGAAAGTCTCGTTCGTTGATCAGCCGTTTGCCAGACTCTGAGTCATTGAAAAGTTGGCGAACCGCAGCAATCACACCTGTTTTTCCGGCTCCGTTCTCGCCCACCAGGACGTTGAGACCGTCGTGAAATTCGATCGTGAACGGCGCGCCAAAACACTTGAAGCCCTTAATGTCTAGGGTGCGTAGGTACATGAAGATCCTTTCCTAACCTAAAAATGGAGTGGCGCCAAGGCATAACTGATCCAGGGCTCGCATCCAGCTGGCAGAGCGACATGCACGATGATGCCATATCGCCTTCACTCAAGGAGGGCGACATTCGATCTGCAGGAGTGATTTGCACCAACGATGGCTCAGACGTTAGCCCTGAAGAGTATCTAATGACGCCAGACCTGTAGCGGCTGTCGTGCCATCGACTCCTGACTGAATCCAGTTCGAAGCTCGGATAGCACCGATGCCAACGGATGGCCTGTTTTGAGCAGGCCGTCCATCACCCGGAGCTGGTTCATATAATCATGTGGTTTATCCAAGCCTCTCGATCGGAGCTCACTGAGAGCGGCGATTGTGCAGCTTATGACTCCACAGCAACTGGCGGCATTCAAGCTATTGGCCAACCCCTGAGGATCGGTATCCGGAAAGTAATAGACACGCGGGGTTAGCTTCGCCAAGGCAGCAGCAGTTGCGATTGAAAACTGTGGCGACCCTCTAAACACCCACGGGGCTCCCGCGAGATCTGTAGGCATTTGATAGAGGTGTGCTTGTAGGAGAACTTCAAGGTTCTCAACCATGATGAAACAATCGAGCCCAGCTACAAGATCTGCAGGGATGGCCAGTGAGCCACCTTCAGGGATCTCATACTGGCGCTTAGCCAAAACGACCTTACCCTCTGGGTTGCTAACCAGTACCAGGTTTCGGCCGATGACCTCGTTAGATGCCTTCTCTACCCGAGAGCGGCCGGCCAGTTCTATCCTTGAGCCTTCAACTTTCCTTGCCTCAAGTGGATCCCACTTAGCTTTATCGATCAGCAGGTTCCTGAGTGCCTGGCGATCAGCAGGGCTCAGCAATAGCTTGCTACCACTGATCTCACCGACTCCGTAGTGTTGATGAATCGTCGTCCATAGCTTGCCCAAGTCAACACTGTCATGCCCCATGCGCACAAGTGTGCTGATCATCTCAATGCTTCGCTTGCTGCGTAAAACGCTGTGATCACTCATTCGCCGCGTCTCTTGATACGTAGGGTTAGGTCAGTCACTACCTGGTTCGCGATACCCCTCGGCATGGGCTCAGCTACGGGTTCGAGCACGTATCGCAGTGGCTTTTCAGTCTTTTCCGCAACGACCACAAGGTTTCGATAGTAGGCATCCAGCGCGTACAGCCATACGTTCACCCCGTACTCTCGATCAGCATTACCTTCCCAGTAGCGGCTGGCGCTCTGAGGTGTGCGGTGCTCCTTCAATGTCGCAAGCATTGCCTCCAAATGTGGTTGAGCAAATGGAATCGGGGCTTCCACAAGCTCAAGCTCCGTTGGAACTACGCGCGTAGCTGGTCTAGACGCAAGATCGTCGACAGCCTTCCGCACCCTGGGGGCAGGTAGCGAATGGATGAGTAGCGCCATGTCGTCGATCGCTTGCGAGTCCTCTACCGGAGGATGAAGGTAGCCTCCGAGGGACAACGGCGAAGCGCATGCCCATTCCGCGGCATCTGCCCGATCTAAAATGCCGTCCAGCTCCGGCAGGTTGCCGGCCTGAAGCCAGCTCTCAACTGCCAGTACGACTTGGCGCATGCGGTTACGCTTTCTTACTGTCACCCCCAATTGGTCGAGCCTGGTGATCAAGTCACCCAGCCGCGTGCGTTGTCTCATGATTGCGCTATGGAGGGTAGTCAGCAGCAGGCGACGCAGCGTCCTGTCACTCTGGCACCAGCTCCAAAGCTTCTTGTATTCAAAAGAATCCAGCTTGTCAGCTAAACGCTCCAGTCGCTCCACGGCATGCCGGATATCTCGAAGGCGGTCTTCGAACCGAGGAGAAAAGCCGTATCGGCCTTCGATGAATTCGGTTGTTGCGCGATGCTCATCCCGTAGGTGTGTCACGACTTGGCGCACTGCCAGCCAGATTGATCGCTGCTCTTTTTCAGCCTCAGCTAGCGATATGTCCTTCGCAGATTGATAGCGTTCACAAGCCTGCTCAATCTTGACCAACAACTCCTCAAGATCAGGCGCCGAGAGCTCGAAGCGCTGCGAGCTGATCCGCACACCAAGGTCAATCAGGAGCGATGAGGGATGAAGGGCGCCTTCAAACTCATCGACCAGATGCTGCTTGATCAGCCACATAATGCCTTGGGTCATAATTTCTGGCTTGCTAGCGCCCTCCTCATCCGCCTGGACAATGGACTCTAGCGTTGCGGCGTTAGCCACCAGATGCTTACCTAATGTTGCCCAATCTTCTGCTCTCACAGGATTAACTCGCTCTGTGTATCGCTCGCTGCATCGCTCTCATCATCAGGTACCAATTTCTGGTGTTCGACGATCCAAGACATCGCCCGATAGAGGTAAGCCATTTTGCCCGTAGCGACATAAATGGATGATGCGGCCCCTTTTCGAACCAGAAAACCTTGCTCCTCCATGGTCTTGAGCACGACTGACAGCTTCTCACTGTGGCTCTCACCGCGCTTGGACTTGCGGAAGAAGGTATGACCAGCAAGGTCACGCAATTGGTCTGCGCATATCGAGCTGCTCTCAACCTGTGTCAGGATTTCCGCGGTATGCACCTCCTCCCCAGGAGCCAAGCATGCGTCACCTCGACCAGCCCGGGCACATAGCTGAATGAATTCAACCACTGGCCAGATGGCTTCACGGATATGCTTGAACTCTTCCGAAGCTGCGGCGCGATCATTGGCATTGGAGAGGTTCACGAAGCGTGAAAAGAACGCACTCGGTTGCTCCACGCTACCCAGCCAACCAAGCGTCCTACCCAATGGCTGTAACGCCTGCTCGATCGCACGTGCATAACTGGCGCTACACAGCTCGCTGTAGAGTTCTGGGGCCGAGTAGCGACAAATGAAGCGACCAGCCAGGAGATGTTCGAGGACTTCTCTCATGCTAATGCCTCCATCTCGTCATCGAGCTCAAGCTCGTCATTCAGCTCCGCGAGCCTGTCAGTTTCCGGGGCTTGATACTGCTTGACGTAGACGGCTCCAGAAGGTCGACGATCAAGTGCGTAAAGGTGCGTGAAGTGACGGATAAGCTCAGGTGCACCGCCAGGGAAACCAAGCATCAGCTGGGAATTTCGAGCGTTGAAGTATTTGAGCAAGGTATATGCGTTGTTCACATCAAGCTCCAGCGCCTCATCAATAGGCAGGAGCAGGTCGAAGTCAGCGTCACGGCGAATGAGCTCGAAGAGGGCCTGGTATATCATTCCGACGATGATTTTGAGCTGGCCTGTACTGAGTCCATCGCCAAGGTCTGCAGTGTTGAAGGCGACCCTCTGAGCGCCATTGACCATCCAGCTCAAGGATACGTCGAAACAGTCTGCAAGCTTTGTTGAGAGCAAGCCGCCGGCTTTCATACGGCGCTGCATGGCCATCAATCGCTCGTTGAGCGCATCTGTGGGAATCTCACCAGCTGGCTTAACGCGCCAGCGATTGTATTGCTCCACCAATCCATCGATTTCGTCCCAAGCGCTGATGTCGTGAATTCGGGAAACCACGCGGAACTCGAAGTTAGTGAACTGAGGAAATGCTGCCAGCACTTCGGTCACTTTCTTGGTCGCCTTCCGCCCGAGATCCTGAATGGCACGATGGAGGCCATTGAGGACTGATTGGTTTTCGGAGACCTGTGTGCAGAGTGTCCTGACACGCGTGATCAGCTTGCTGCGCTGCACGTCGTGACCCTCTGCCATGTAAATCTGCAGTTCAGGCGTGGCATGGAACCATGCGCGCTCTCCAGTAGCATCCGCCTGACGTGCTCGCATAGCGATATCTTGAATCGCGTCATATTCGGCAGTGTCACGCGGGCCAGCCATAATGCCCATCTCGATCTGTCTGAAAAGGCTGCGGCCCTCATCCCGATGGCTATTCGCATCACGCTGTAGCCGCCCTACCTCGCCTTCAATGTCGGCAGGGGTGAGTTTCCGCAAGCTATCCAGGTCAGAATTCACTACAGGAGTGTTCTCAAGGCGCTTCAACACCGATGTCAGGATCAATAGCTTCGATTCAACGACAGACTGGCGCTCGGCAAGCACTGCTTGGGCTGCTTTGAAGGCCCTCACTTGCTCACTCCTTGATTCTTGAAGTACCCGGGCCTCATCCACTATACGGCTGGTGACTTCTGAAGCCTGGAGGCGTGCCGCCTCAAGTGTGGGGAGTTTGGGAAGGTCATCTCTGAGCCACAGTTGATAGCTGCGGATGTCGGACAGATGATCATTAAGCGTCGCGAGCTTCGTCTTGATACCATCGATCTCTGCCTCAAGCTTTGTGATGGCATTACCATCAACCCCAGCTTCTGTGAGCTCATGCATTCGGGCAGAGGTGTAGGCATGAAGCTTGTCGCTTTGCTCTTGGTCAAGCGCACCGAGAGCAGCAACCTTCAAGCGCTCAATTTCCCCCAGTTGAGCCAACGCTTCTTGCCTGACTTCCTGCATGATGCCTTTGAGATTAGCAAGGTGCTGCAGCTGCGAGTTTCTCAGCTCTTGACGCTGGGCGACGTGGATACTGAGACAGCGCGAAGCTTCAGCCGTCGCGTGGGAGCATTCGACTCGCTCCTGAGCGATCTTGCCTTGGCCCTCTTCCTCTAATGTGGCGATCAAGCCTTGCAGTGCTTTGAGATTCTCATGGTGTTTGTTCTGTCGGCCATGGATTTCTGCAAGCACAGACTGGTGCTGCTTACGTTGCTCCAGCAGTACGGCGGTTTTTCGTGTGAGCAGCTGCTGTTCATCCTCGATGTCAATCAGGCGTTGGTTCGCGATTGCCAGGGAAGATTCGATTAGCTCCTTATCAGCTTCCGCTACAGGTTGAAGCCTATGGAGGTCGAGCTGAACCCCAAAAAGCCCCGACGATTCGAGGATGCGCGAAGGCGAAAGGTCAGTCCGTAGCAGGAGGTTGGGATTAATGACTCTGCCAATGGATTGATCCCACGCTGGGCACTCAGACCGCAGAAAGGCCAGCAATGTATCTTCACCCGGGTTGAGTTGACGACTTAGCGCTTCGACGTCGTTACGCAGTTCCTCCCGCCGGTTGACGAGGATCTGTTGTTCGCCTGCTATTGCCTGCTGGTCTAGAGCGAACCGGCGCTGCTCAGCTTCATGTGCGACGATTTCGGTCGTTGCCTGATCGTATTCTGCCCGAATTAGCTCTATCGATCGTTGCTCGTTCTGGATTGCTTCTGTGGTCTCTGGCAAAAACCGAAGCTTTCCCAAAAATGCTGCCCGGGTCTGAAGATCTGTCAGTGCAGTGGCCAGTACAGTGTGTTTCTTGTCGTGCTCCTCAAGCTCGAGAGTATGCTGTTCGCGAGCACATTCTGCCTGGCTCTCCAGCTGATCCAATTGAGCCTGGGATTTCTCCCTGACATCTGCCTGCCGTGTATCAGACTCCTGAGTACGCTTTTGTTTACGCTCCAGGACTGAGCGAATGAGCTCGGCCTCCAGCTTCTCGTACCGGTTTTGGATTCCCTGGCCTTGTTCTACGAGGATGGAGTGTTCTGTTCCTAGTGCCCGCAGGCCCTCCTCGAGCGCCGGCATTGAGGCATAGTCTGTCATCAAGGAAGGTACGATGCTCTGATCAAATTGTTTCTTTTGATTGATCAGATCCTGGACATCTTTCACCGCGTCCTTCTCTGCACGACGCGCGTTCCCTAGCCGATCCTGAAGGGCTTCATTCTTTTCGTTGTGAGTATCGGTCGCCACGATTTCGCGCTTTCGGGCCTCTCCAATCTCCTCCAAGACGATCGTCTTAGCGCTTTGAGCTTCGTTTAGCTGTTCAGCTGCAATCCTCTTGAGTCGCCCCTGCTGTCCTTCATTGGCCACAAGCCGAGGATGCAGTTCAGAGAGACGGTCAATCATGGGGCTGATTTGCCTCTCCATGATCAAGAAGCTTGCCCGGCTATCAACCGCGCCAGTAAAAGCACCTAGATCCATTCCGGAGAGATCTACGCCCTCTACGCCGGTCTCCTGTTGGAGGATTTCTTTCATTGCCGATTTCATGGAGTCGAAGGTGCCTTTCGACTCGAGAAGCGAGAACATCAGGTTGTCGATGCCCCCAAAGTGATGGCGGAATGGCGCTAGTGAATAGGCGCGTCGAAGCGCAGCGATCATTCGTTTGCGGTCAACAGAATTGATGCCGTCTAGATCCGCTAAGCCGGTGTTGTATTGGATGATCCTCAGGTAGTCACGAGGCGTGAGCTCGGGGGTACAGTCGATTCGCATATTCGCCGCACGACGCTGTAGACTGCTGGGCTCGACCAAAAGACCAATGGTTTGATCCACATACAAGAGCTCCGCATCCCACGGGCTGCTTATCAGGCGATACGCGTACCCTGAGGAGGAGCGATGAAGCACTGCACATCGCGGTACATTCTCATGATTCAGGTACTCAAAAACGATGTAGCTAGTGAAGCTCGGCAGATAGTGATCGGCAAAGCTGGATGTGTTTGTCCCCGCCTTGACCATCCTGCCGGCACTGGCTCCGTAGAAAAGTGGGATGAGCTTCAGAAAGGTCGATTTACCAATGCCATTGGTACCTGTCAGGCAGGTATTGGCATCAACAAGCACTTCGGCCTTGTCGCCGGCACAAAGAGAGTCAATCAGAACGATGCGGAGCAAACGTGACATAGCAAACCTCTGAGGAAGGAGTCACATGGCGCACCTACAAGCGACCAGCTAAAATGAGCGCCACAAGGGATCATAATGATCTTGTGCTGGGACGATAACGATCCCTGCGCAAGCTTGCAACTGAGGTTTTATACAGTGAGTTCGACCGAAGAACTTCCGCAGCTGTCGCAGAAGCAGCGCGATCGACTGGCTTTCATCGAGCTCCAGGCGTGGTTTTGTGGGGCAGTATCGCGCCAAGATATCGTCCAGCGTTTTGAGCTACAGACAGCTGCCGCCACCCGCGATCTAGCTCTATACCGCCGCTTAGCACCGGAAAATTTGGTATTCGATAATCGTACGAAGGCCTACAGTCCGGCCGACTGCTTCTCGCCGATTTTTGATTTCACTTCAGATCAAGTGCTTACCTGGGTAAGCCGGGGTTTTGGTGATGCTGAGCCATCGACTTGGACGCCGGGAATACCCTGCTTGGCCCAACCACAGCTTGCGAAACCGCGACTAGAAATCCTTGCATCCATTTGCCGTGCTATTAAGCAAAAGCATGCGGTGCGAATTGCCTATGAATCCATGCGCGAAAAAAGTGAGCGGGAATTTGTGCCCTACGCACTTTTTGACAATGGCCAGAGGTGGCATGTGCGTGGACATGATCGGAAGAGTGGTCAATTCAGAGACTTTGCGATCACTCGCATTACTGCTGTACGTGCCATTGAGGGCGCTATCCTCCCGAACGAGGAAATGGATGAGGATGATCAGTGGAATCATCGAGTGGAGCTAGAGCTTGTGCCTCATCCCAATCTTTCGAGACCAGAAACCGCAATACTCGACTTCGATATGGATGAAACCGCCACCCTGAAAATCCGGCTACGTGCAGCTGTGGTGGGTTATGCACTCCGACAATGGTCGGTTGACTGCAGTCCTGATCACTCACTCGACCCGGTGGAATTTCGGCTTTGGTTGAAAAATCCTGGAGCTCTTTATGGCGTTGATAACCTAGAGCTTGCGCCTGGTTTTCCGCGCAACGAGCATCAGTGATTTCCCGGGCGGCACTTCGTAGCCGCCCTCTCTCCCAAGCAGGGCGGAAAACTCGTTACGCCTTCAGGTCACTCGCATCGCTGTTCACTCGCAACTCCTTGATTTCAGCTTCTGCACTTGCGAGTTTCTGAATCAAATCGCCTTCCCTCCGCTGCGCCGCAGTCGCCTCCGATAGAGCTTCACTTACCTCATTGGTCTTGATTTCAAGCTGTTGCGCTAGCAGCTCTTTAGCGCCTTCCGCGCGTGCAGTCGCTGCATTCGTGATGCTTAGGTCGCCCCTCAGATGATCGATAGCATCTCGATGCTGGTTCGCTTCCTTGGCGTGCTGGCGGTTTTCGGCGATCAGGCGTTCGTTGTCGCGGATCATTCGAATGGCATCGTCCTCGCGGAGCATCGGACTACTCAGGTGCACCAGGCACGACAAGCAGTTGAACCAGTTTCACGGCCAATCTTTGCGCAACACGTTGGTACCCTTCTTGCCAACGGTGCGACCAATCTTGAGGAGATTCCCCCTTACCTCACTTAGCTGAAGCGATGCTTTAGTCTTCCTCGCAGCACCTCCAGGGTCTTGCGTGAATATCTCCATTAGAGTGGTATCTATGTCTGAGCAAACCTGTAGCACCCTCCCTTTACTACCTGGGCTCAGAGCATCATCGCCAAAATTGCTTCACCCTGAATCAGTGTCGACACCTCAACAGCGAATCGCTGAGCATCCAAAGCAGATACTCCAGAGAAGCCAACACCCTTCTTAAAGCTCATGGTGTGAACAAAGTTTTTCATCGCATCTGACGGATCGATCGACTCCATGTTGAGCCTATCCACTGTAGCCCTTGAGAACGCAACGCTCAGAATTGGCTGATCCTCCATATGTCCCGTTGAGCTGTTTAAGACGTTGTCTATAGCGGTAACAATCACTAAATCATCAGGAAGGATTGCGAGTAGCTCACGCCCAAGCCCCTCTTGGCTGGCTCGTAACAAGACATTCCGGCCAGCGCTTTGAACATCTCAAACCTAAACCCGCTTCTCACGCTTCCTCAATCTTACGATGGATGGCGATTAGCTCTGGCATGAACTGAAGACAATGCGATGTAAAGAACTCACGCGATTTGTTGATCCGATACTTGTCGAACAAACAGTGTAAGGCCTGCTCTAGCTTGGAGTAGTTGGTGGTTTCAAGTTGACTCAGAATCGTGAAGCGGAATGGCACTCCAGTTGTGTAAAGCTGGGTGATGCGTTTGTCGACCGAGCCAGTGGTGATACCGATTTTGACAATCTCAACCTGGTCAGCGGTATAGAGCCCCGTGGCAAGCACGTACAGGGTGCCGATATCTGCTTCCAGCTTGGCGAGATCTTCCCCCTCAATGAAATCATCAGCCTTAATTTCGGCAGAACTCGCATCTGCCAGGAGCGTCATCAGGTGAGGTTTTCTACTCTTGTCTGCCGAAATGTCCGAAGCGCTTCTGCAGGCTAGGTATATTCGCGCCAGCACCGCATGATCCAAATCCTTGTAGTTGCCTGCCTCAATGTTTCTCAGGTGGCTAGGGGTACCAACGTGTTGCGGGTACTCCACCTTCACAATTCCTCGGATTTGCTGAGGGGTCAACCCGTCAGGGTGCTGGCGAAGAATCTGCCGAATTACATCGGTAAAGCTGAGCTCGTCCTGCATCATCAATCCTAAAAAATGGCCCGTATCCTACTTAATCGACTAGATACCTTACCTATCTTGTGAGCGAGGTTATCTCTAGCTCTTAAGTGTGAAGAAAGCTATAGCCTTATGCCGACTTCACCAACACTTGCTAGCGTCACTGCCGCGCATCTTCGCAGAAAAAAATCGGCGGGCATCAGAGGGCCCCTTGGTAATCAAGTGCTCAAGCACGCTTCATAAGTCATGCGAGCCGTCAATAGTGGGCCCAGCTTCCTCGGAGCATTACATGCCGGCTCCTCACCAAACTACTTGGCCTGAATCGCTTTGCTCGACCAGAAGTCTTGCCAAAGAAGGTTCTCGAAAAACCGGGCACCGCGAGGCTTTCAAGAAAATCAAAAAATGGTGCAGCATACTCTGTACGTAGTAGGAGGCGACCTCTCCTAGGGTTGTGTGGGTTCCCCTTGATAGATCGTCTGACGACAATGCTCATGATTAATCTCGTGTGTAGAAATGATAGATCACCATAGGTGTAGGTTTACGCTGCAGAGCGTGATGATGTTGACCATAAGCTTCGGCATAAAGTAGGCACGACACCGCACCCATAGCCAGACATTTCATAACTATCGCACGTCAGGATTTAGGCGTAGGAGTGGGTTGAATCAAGCAGAACATACGTGCAAAAAGGGGGCAGCCACCCCCTAGGGGGGTTAGAAGTTACCGCTGTGGCAGCGAGCGACGATGCTTGCACACCGTCTCCCAACGACCAAGGCGGAAACGTTCGTATTGCCTTACAGGCACTACCTTCTCACGATTGCTCATGATCAGTTTCTCCATCCGTCCTCAGCGGGCTGCTGAGCGCCTTCACACTCCGTATGCGAAGCAGTGCACGTTGAATGCGCGGCGGTACTAGAGAATCCTTGGGGGTAGCTGCGAAGGCAATACTAGCAAGGCCAGATGCTGTTGAGAAGGCCATTGGCCACCACCAAAAAAGCATCTGCCCTAGACTTTAGTAGCCCCCAACCTGGCGTCAAAGGCTGATGGGATGAGGCCACAGCGTCAGGTCATCATCAGGTTGTAGTGCTCTTCGAAATCTGTAGCGACAAAGATCTTTTTAAACTGATCTAGGTATTGCCTAGGGTCAATGCCGCCAAATTCACCCAGATTGACGGGGTCGGAGTGAGATTCGCGGTTGATGTACCGGTAAAGAGCTCGGAACTCGGGGTTCGCATCGGACAGGTCATCAATCACCTTCCAGAGCTTTTCCTTACGCTGTACGAAGCCGAAGTAGTATTCCAAGATGTTTCTCATCATGTTTGGGATCAGAGCCGGGGAAGCTTTGCCTTCGAGGGCGTCCTTCATCGTGTGCCAGAAGGCATGGTAGTCATTCCGAATGTCCCGTCTTTGAAGAGGCTGGATGGTACTGTGATCAGCCTTTGAGACCTTGAATAAAGTCATTTCGTTTTCGCGCCGGTCATCCTCTATCAGCTTGATGAGCTCATGGTAGAAGAACAGATTGTGGGTCATGACAATGACCTGCTTGAAGCGATTGGCCGGAAGGAGTACGTGCTTGCGGATGAGCGAGGCGACATCGTAGACGTAATTGTGGGACAGGCTGGAAATTGGATCGTCGATCACGACGATGCGTTGGCTTTTGAGCTTCTTTGACGCGGAATCCAGCTCTCCGTTGCACACCTCTAGGAAGTAGAGGAACGAGATCAGCGTCTTTTCCCCCTCACTGAGCGTATTGAATACCTTTTCCCTCGCTCCTGCCCTCTGCAGTCGGTATTGAGGGATAGGGCCCTCCTCTTTAACCAGCTCGAAGCCTTGCAATCCGAGCAACCCTAGCCAACGGTTGATGTTCTCGACAGCCTGATCAATGTTGGTGGTCTGCGAGGTGTACTCCGCTTTCTTCTTACGAAGCTCGACGATTTCGTCCCGCATGGCTTGCACGCTTTCGCGCTTCTTGTTGCGAAGCTCTCTGAACTTCTCAATTTTTGGAAGCGTGTCTCGCAGCAGCTCATCGCAAGCGTCTCGATAGCAGTACCAGAAACGCTCGGTGATCATCACCAGATGCCTACTCTTCTCACGAAGCTTGTCGTTGAAAGCTTTTATACGAACCTGCTCCACCTCAATCAGCTGATTGATGTCTGCGATCAGATCGTCGCTTGAGGAAAGCGTGACCACGATAGATGGATTCGAAACCTTCTTATCGAGCAAGGAGAGGTTATCGATCAGTAGCGCTTTGAGGTCGGCAGTCAGCTGAGCCAGTTTTGGAGTGGGATAGTCTGCGCTGTCAATTTGGGCAACCAGCGTTTCCACTCCGGAACTGTATTGCGACTGTAGCTTTAGGAGCCGGCCGAGCCGTTCCTCATAGGTCTTGTCGAACACCTTTTTGATGTCGTCGTAGAAATTTTTGGGCAGGTTTTGCTGGCAGAGCGGGCATTGCTCGGCATTTAGTTCAAGGTAGCCGAAAGATTGCTTCACCCAGTCGGAGTTACCCAGGGCAAGGATAAGGGCTGAGAGATAGGACTCGTCAGAAGCGACGATCTGCTCCTGGAGCAGTGAATCTTGCTCGACCACCTTCGCCCAGAAGGAAACGCTCTGAATGGAGGGGATGGGCTGGTCATTAGCCTTGACCAACTCATTCGCTTCATTTGCTAGTAACTCAAAGGTGTCAGGGGTCTCCGAAAACGCCAGGCTAGTGACCTTATCAAGCATGCGATCCTTGGTGTGGACGCCCTGCAGACAGTAGGCTAGCGCCGTCGACTCTACCTGCTTACGCAGGGCCCAAATACCGTCCTTAAAGGATTGCTCCAAGGCCTCTTGAGCGGCTTTGGACTCCTTCCCTACCGTCATTTCTGCTTGATAGTCGGCTTCCAATGCTTGAATCGCGGCCTCAGACTGCCTGAGCAATTTCTCAGCCTCAACGTTGTCTTCGTTGAGAGTGAATACACCTGGCTGACTACCCCCATGAAAATTCTTCTCGATGAAGGCTTGGTTGTAAACGCAGATATCAGGCTCTACGGCTTGCTCTGAAATGCTGCAGCGTCCGAACGACGGATGATCCAGGGTCTGCAGATAGTTACCGATCGTTGACTTCCCCGCGCCATTTTGGCCGTAGATGAGGTTTATTTTCTTCAGTGGCCCAAGCACCACTGGAGCGACTGGGGAATAGCTGGAGACATCACACAACGACACGTTTAGCAGCATGAGGGCAGTCCTTGGCAACCGGCCGATCTGGTTTGGATCAATGATATGGGGCTATTTGCTGATGTTAATAGCACTATAGTGGCAACGAAAGGGCTGCCCGCACTCCCCGGCCACCTCGGTAGTAAGCAATCCCCCAAATGAGTACATTTGTACTCTTGGCCGTATCAAGCCTTTGGACGCCTCACAAGTTGAAGAAGAGCAAGCCGGCCTCTTCGAGTCCAGATTGGCGATAGGCACATAACCTTCGCTCAACGTAATCAAGGCATTAAACGCTGATGCGAGGGGGCAGATTGGCATTCCCTGCCATTCAAGATCGATCGCACTTGCATACCCGCCCTTGGCATACCAGGTCGTCATAGCACGCGACAACGTCCTCCAGGCCCATCCGAGCGTGTCATCAGCACTTTCATCTCAAGGTCGAACGCTTGCAGCAACTGAATCAACACACCAACCTTCACGCACTCCTCCCACTCCGCGACGATTACCTGACGCAACTGGTTGCCCCTACCCTACAAGCTCAGGATAGAAGGCTTCGGGATGATGCAGCCGGTCTCTTCGAGCCCGAACCGTCGATGGCCATGATGGATCTGAACGCTCCGCCATGAGCCTCAAAACCAAGCTTCGGCCAGTCAGACCTGTAATTGAGAGAGTCATGATGATGTCCATGCACGACCATTTTTGCGCCCATTGCCTGGGCGAGCTCATCGATCTCTGAATAACCGTGCGGGTGGCAGCTAGGAGCCTCATGAGTGACTAGGATGTTCGCGTTCTCCATCGAGAGCGAGAAGTAGTCGTCTGGGTAGATTGCAGAAAGCGCGTGCTGCTTATTCGTCGCTACGATGTCTTCGTGCTGAGGTCTGAGCGCCAGGCGCTCGAGGTAGTCTGCGTAATGCTGAATACCGGTATCAGGGCTGCCTGGTAGCCAGACTTGCGACTCGAAGGTGCCACCAAGCCCTGCTATACGATGGCCAGCAATCTCCACTACCCGGCCATGCAAACTACGATCTGCGAGGCTGTTGCCGTGCAAATTGTGCCAATAGGCTGGACGATCGCTATCATGGTTGCCGTGAATGAACCAGATCTCAGTCTGCAGTACCGTCCGGCATATCGACACGCTCCTCAATCTGAACGGGCTTCCCGCCATGCATGACGCGTTGATCAGTTTCCATGATCTGGCGTGCCTGAGCCTTGTCTTCCAGAAACTCTAAGTCGGTTTTGCCCAAGTAGAATTCTGGCGACTTGCCGATGAGCTGGGTTGCTCCATGGTTCGCAACAAGGAGCCGGCCTTCCAAATCTTTGGCGTAGACGACGCCAGGCACTGCAGCGGTAAAAGTTCGGAGTAAGGCTGACATCCTGTCGCGCTCAGCCTCTGCAGAGCATCGTGACTCGGATCCCAGGGAAGCGTACAGCTTTGCCTTCAAAGTTGAGCTCTGCGCGGCCATTCGCCTCAATCCATCGAAAGCTGCCATCTTCTTGCCGCCCCCTGTACTCACACCGGTATGCACCTCCACGATTCATCGCTTCCTGGATGTCGGCGGAGACACGATCACGGTCATCAGGGTGAATGGAGGAGAATGCTTCTTCGAGCGGAATGCCGGCCATACGCCTGTCCGCCGGCAGCCCGAATGATCGTAAAAAACGCTCATCGGCGGTTACCCGGTTTTCCGGAATGTCCCACACCCATGTTCCGATGATGGCGCCAGCATCTAGTGCCAGTTGCAGGCGCTCAGAAGCGGTCGTCGGAACGTTTGTTCATTACTGGGTGATGCCGGAGCATCAAAGGTGCCTGGAGTACAAGGGCCTTCGCGATCCATAAAATGCTCATTTTTAAGCGCTTCGGCGACAAGCCAATGGGTCTGGGTGAGCCAGGCTCGCAATCTAGCCTAACGTCCCTGCAAATTCCTAAACGAAACGTTAGATCACGGCCACTCATAGTGTCCCATTTTGGGAACATTAGCCCATAAAAATGCCCGTAATGTTCCCATTTGTGATCATTACGCCAAGCGTTGCTGAAGGCTTGGTTTTACTCGACGAAGGCACTCAAGAAGCGGAAAATAGACGGCTTATCGACATACCCGGCAACGTAACCGACCCATGAATTCCAAGCTTTTCAAGCTGTCTCACAATCCTCATGGCCGCGATTTCGTGGTCGGTGATATTCACTTCAAAACCATCGATCTTCACCGAGGTTTGCATGCGCTGGATTTCGATAAAACCAAGGATCGAGTGATCGCTGTAGGGGATCTGATTGATCGTGGCCCTGGCGTTCTAGACGGCCTGAAGCTGCTAGGTGAGCCTTGGTTTTTTTGTGTCCAGGGCAACCATGAGCAGATGCTAATCGACGCTTACCGCGAGAATCCAGATGCTCGCTACGCAGCCCATGGTGCCGGGTGGTGGCAAACGATCGCCGACGAGTCGAAGAGCATGATTATCGACAAGCTGATGGGCCTCCCTCTAGCTATCGAAATCGAAACCGACAACGGGACTGTTGGAGTAGTGCACGCGGATGTGCCTGCAGGAGTTCCTTGGCCAACCTTTGTGTCCGAACTCGACAATCCTGCGATCGAAGATATTGCTCTGTGGGGCAGAGACCGTATCAAAAAGCATCACCGTGAAGGTGTGAAGGATGTGTGGCGAGTTTGTACAGGGCATACCTGGGTGCCCCGCCCCTTGAGGCTAGGTAACGTGCTTGCTCTGGACATTACCGGTGGCGGCGATGGCTCGTTGGCGATCTACTGCGCCCAGCACGACACCACGTACATCGACGGAGTGCCTGCATCGCTTGACCAGGTCGAGCGTCTGACTGAAAAGATGCAGATGCTGGAAGAGAAAGCTCAGCAACTGAAGACAGCCCTGAATGGAAACAAACTCATTGAGTCGCAGATTCATGCCACCGCAGTCGACGTGATCGTGAAGCAGGTGACTTCAATGTGGCTTGAACTACAAGAAGGTGTGGCTGAGCAGGAGAAATTGATCAACGCTCTTCACGGCCTAAGCTTGGTCAAAGGTGAACGGCGAGACAGCAAGGTCGACGAACTGTGTAGCCAGCACGCTGGTAGTCAAACTGAGAGCTTGCTTCGTCGGCTACTGGGCTGAGGAGGATGGATGGAACGAGTGTTCAGCATGAGCCAAGCGCGCCGGCGTTGGAGGCGGCTTCTCAGGCTTGTCGCGCAAGGTGAGACCTTTGTGATCACAAAGCACGGCAAACCGGTTACCAAGCTTTGCCCACCTGAATGATCTTTCCCGTGGGCTTCGGCCTTACACATGCTTCATAAATTCAGCGGCAGCCTGGAGCGGCTTACCAGGCACCAGCAGGCTCAGCGATTGATCATAGTGGAGAGATACTCAGCCATTTCTCCATAGCCACTGACAACGTCACAGCCGAACAGGGTGTCCAGCTTGATCCGCGGATCAGTCAGGATGTTCGCCAGCTTCCTGTCAGTGAAAAAAGCGGATGCCACAGGGAGTGCAGAGGCCGCCACCATGAAGTCGTTGGGATCGCCACGTTTGTATTTTCGGTTCGAATCGAACCTCATCAGCCCGTAGAGAGAGCTCAGAATTCGAAGAGTCGGAAGCGCCTTGGTACTGGGGTTGTCCTTCCAATACTTCAACGCCTGCACGGCTTCGAAGATAATCTGTGCAGGCGAAGCATCAAAGCCATTCTCCTCATACCAACCCTCGATGCCACCTTGTAACTCGACAAATCGGCCAGTAATCAGGTCAGGAATTTTCGCCTGGTGCTCCACCTTCCCTGCATTAAGGTCTTCGATGCCCCTCGAGTTGTTCCATTTTTCGCCGGGGGCTATACGGGCTGCTTCAAGCTGCACCGAGAATGGGAGTTCTGATAACGCGTCATAGAAGGCTTTTTGCAGAGCTAATTGATCAACGCCTGAGGGCATCGAGTCTGTGAAGCTTATGCTCGGAATCCCCAACAGCTCCATGGGGCTGCACAAGAAGTCACTGCTTATCGACGCTTCATCCAGCTGACTCAGCCTGATGAGCTTGATCTCACTTCCAACTACGTCAGTCTGAGGAAGTGTGCAGAAGCCTCGGGAAAGCTCGTCCACTAGCTCACTCAATGACTCTCGGCTGGATGGATCAATCATTGAGTCCAGCTCAAAGTAGGTCGGAGCCCCTATAGGAAAAGCAAATTTCCCTGAGGCGGCAGCCTGCTCCAAGGCTTGAACGTACAGCGTCATCTCAGGCCGGAGCACCTTGCCTAGCCGGTAGTCCGAGACACACTTCCAAGCATTCGTGTCGAGGTAAATCAGAGTGAATGCTTTTGCCTGTGCCGACTTTTCTCGCCGCCGCGCCCGGACGTGTTCAGCAAAGCTCACCTGTGCTTGACCACGGTGGATTTCGAGGTAGTAGTTGATTCGAGGAAGCATCTCACGTGCTTTCGAGTCAAGGCTGGGCGAAATCAAAGGTGGCGTGTCCTCCGTAATTGTCCATGCTCAAGTAGAGCGAACTGCGTCTCGATGTGCCTGGAGATGGATCATCTCTCTCTCCCACTCATCTACGAATTTTTTGAGGTCGTCCAGATAGGACCCGGCGGCTAGGCGGGTAGAACCAACGCTCGCTTGGTCAAACCGTTCACGCCATGGCATTGGGATGCTGTGCCCAGCAACGATCGCCCGGCCTGAACGATGAGTAGATGTAATAACCATGGAGAGAAGATGCTTGCAGGATCGATCGATATCCGCTTGGCCACATGCATATGCCTCCAGCTTCTGGAGCAACGTCATCGCAGCTGGGTCACCAGGCTGGAGTGCAGATAGAGCCCATAGCGCTCTGCGCCTTTCGAGCTCAGCGGCAGCCAGATCAGCACCTACATTCTCATCATTCACCATTGCCGTTGAGAGCCTCCTGACTGGATTTTATGCCCATGATCATGGCCACCACAGCATTGTGCATCGTACCTGAGTACCTCTGCTTCGATGGGATCGCGACGGCGGACTGGATGCAGCTCATCGATGAGCTTGTACAAATCAACAGGCAGAAAAAAACCGCCAACCGGCGGTTCTCAAGGCCTTGCTCGGGGTCTCTGGCTCTCCACGACGAGTTTTGAGTTGCCGATAAAGAGTTCGCTTCCTCAGTGAGGTTTTGGTGCCAGACACTTATTCGGCCAGACTATGTGTGGTCGCAATGGGTGTCAACAAGATAACGAACGGCACAAGTCGGCAAGCCTGGACAGCGATTCAGAGCATCAGCTTGGTGCCGACCCTGCTGAACCATGGAGCACAGCGACCCTTCCGACGAAGGAGAAAAAACGAGAACCACGTCACAAAAAATGCGGCCATTCCCGGCGCACAGTATCACTTAGCCAGCATGAAGCTCTTTAGTCCGCTGGTTTCGTTGTAAGCTCCGGGCAGATTGCGTCAAACGACAAGCCACACTCTGAGCCTCATGACGGAACCAAGAACACAAAAAGTGCTGATAGATGCTGGGGTACTGCTTGCCTTCCGCAGGCTATGTAGCGTTGGTACCAGATCTGTATCGCGGTAAATCTACGGTAGAAGCCGAGGAAGCTCACCACCTAATGAGCGGCCTGGACTTTGCGGATGCCGCTGAGCAGGACATCGCCGGCGCAGTAAATTTTCTGCAAGACAAAGCTACCAAAGTCGCCGTAATGGGTTACTGCATAGGCGGCGCCCTGACCATCATGTCGATGGCGAAGAACCCCGTAATCGCGGCAGGAGTCGCTTGGTATGGATTCCCTCCCCTGGAGTCCCTGAGTGTCATTGAGAGCAAGGCACCTCTTTTGGGGCACTGGGCTACTCAGGACGAGTTCTTCCCTCTTGAAGGCGTGGAAAAGCTCGAGGAGCGGCTACGTGATAGCAGCATCCCGCACACCTTCTATCAGTACCTGGCACTGCATGCCTTCGCCAACGAAGAAGCTACCGGCGACGGTCGTTTGACCTCGACTCACTACGATGCGGTATGGGCGCAGGTAGCGTGGGATCGCACTCTGACATTCCTGGGCAAGCACCTCTGGGGATAAGCCTCCTCTCCCCTTCAAACGCTCCCTCTTTGCCCGGCAAATGCCGGGCTTTTTTCTACCCTAGATGTTACGAGCCTGGGCCGAGTGAGTTTTGAATTGGGATCTGGGCTCTTCGCGTTGGACGCTGTCAGCTCACTCCAGGGAAAGGTTGCTCTTCGTAGTCCTCACCTAGGAGCATCTTCAGATGACGATTATTCAGATCCCATAACTCCTTTACGGTGAGAGGCGGAGCATCAACGACTTTCATCAGTCCACGCTGACTGGGGTGATCCATAGGATTCTTCGCTCGCGGGTTGGGCACGAGAATACCCCGCTGCACTAAACCCTCAGCCAGTCGCTCATCGGTTTCTGCCTTGTCTCGCAGAATCATCAATACGCCGTAATCCTCTCTGAGGGTTACCTGCAGCACACCAGAGATTATTGAAGCGCGCTCAGCAATTTCGGCAGCCTTTTCTTCTGCAGGGCTTCCAAACAGGCTAACAGGTACAGGGCCACGAGGATTACCATCTTTTCCAGGCTCCGGCCTGTTGTCCACAAGCTCCCGATACGTACTCTTGAGAACGTGATTTGCCCCCCCATTATCCGGCTCCCAAATAGAGTGGCCAAATCCATGGAGAGCATGCTCAACAAGAGACTGTCCACCGACTCCAGAGCCAGCATTGTGACTGACCCCGAAGAAGAAGGCATCTGGGCAAAGGAGCGCATCATTCACCACGATGACGAGTATGTCCTGAGGGCCTACTACCCCATCCCTCAAGTAACCTTCGTACTTGACTAACTTTTCCGCAATAGCTCCCGTCATCCGCAGCAACGTCCGCTGCCGGAGCTCGATAGTGGCTGCTGGGCAAGGATTGAGGGGATCGTGAGATGCGAATAGCTCGTTGATTTTCACGTCCTCACCGATTGATGGCGTGATCAGCTCAAGACAGATCTGCTTCCCGTCCTGCTCTACCCGAAAATCCGGCCCCCATCCACCAGGCGATGGCTCAGGTCGATAACCTGCGTGCTCCAGTCGCTCGAATAGCAGGATCTCCCCTAACCGCTGTGCAGACTTGTTGGCGTTGGCAGAGCATAGCTCTGCAAGGAACTGAGAGTCCGCGCACCCACTATCATCAAATCTTGCGTAAGCTGCCAACAGGTTTTCGTGAGCCTTCTCGACAAACTCTGCAGGAAACCCTTGTCCGTAGCGCCGCTCCAGCGTCGCCCTCCACCGTTGGAATAGGTCTTCGATTTTGATCACACGCTCCTCCTATGAACGTTCCGCGGAAACCAGAAGTCCGAGGCATAGCCGCACCTCGGTACTCGTTAACCACCATTACCTGTGTAATTTCTGACACCACATTAGAGCGGCGCCGACACAGCCTACCCCAATCAACACCTGGAAATGATTGATGCTTGCCAAGATTGTGGCCTGTTTTGAAAGCTCCTGAGCCTGCTCTGCAAACGCTATCTTCGAGGCAGCAGTAGCTTCAGTAAATCGACTAAGCACACCCGTTATTGAGTGACTGTACTCCGTGTATCCCGCTCTGCTCGGGGTGAAACTTGCATTCAGAGCACCATACTGCTCAGTGGTAGGCCATTGGGCAATTGCGGGAGGGGCAATATGCACTGTGGCTACGCTGTACCTTGGGAAGCGCAAAGTCCACCGGGCACTTACCTGAAGCCATAGATCTCTTTGAGAAGCAGGTCGGTGCCCGTGTACCACTTCAACCTGCGTGAGATAAGTGACTGAGGCAAGCGCCTCAAACGGCCCCGCCCTTGCATTCCAACCTGACAATCAGCTAACCGCGCTTCTGACTAGAAGCGCGGATAACGGTGGCTGAATCTGTTTCTTGGAAAACGAAGCGCCAGGCTGCTGGAACCAGCACGAGCTACAGGCAGCTTTTTTACTCAGCTCCCCCCCCCGCTTCACGCAGAAAGGGTGGCACCTTTCGAACACTAAGCGCATTTTTCAGTAATCACTCATCGGTTGAAGGCGGCAAAGACTCCCTGGATTTACCGTTTGCCTCATCTTTGACCCATTGAGTCATCTTAGGTTTACCGCGATCAAGCCAAATCACACCTTCAACACGCCTCCAAGCTGCGTTTTCATTTGCTCCTCCAGGCCAAACTCCTCTCTCAGCAACGAAAACCCAAACACAAGTAAGCTCATGCTGTTTGAGGTAGGCCTCAAAAATTAGTTTATCAATGAATGCATAAGAACCATCACGACCAGCATCACTACTGATGAACTGAACTTTGCCATCACTGGTACCGTAGCTACCCAATGCATCGGGCACCGGATTCAATGTCAGCTGCCGCGCAAGCCAAGGAGTAGGCAGTATCGCCCTTGCCCCATTCGGTAACGAGCAGTCCAAGTGCGACTCCCACAAATACCTCACACAAGGTATCGCCGTCTTCACTGACTTCCCACCTCTAAATTTATCCTCAGTATACATCTCCTGAGACCAGGTGTACCGCCATGGTGCCTCAAGAAGAAAACCGGCATCAGTGCACTGACTAGGAGACCAAGTGTCTACATCAATGCTTTTCTCGGTTTCAAGATGCTGAATAAATTTACGCTTATTCTTCTTCTCCAGAACAACCGGAAGCAGGAAGCGCCATTCTTCCTGCCTTAACCCATGCTGAGTTACTCGACCATCTTCGTACCTGACACTGCTTGATGCATGTTCGTACATCGTCAACCACTGCCGCCCGTTGTCACCAACCCGGGAAATATAGCTCGGAAACTCAGCCGTAAAATCAGCAGCGAATGGCCACGCAGACAGTTCATTCTCTTCTGTAGATCCAAGGCTCACCATACAGAGATCTATACCATTGATCATCGAGGGAGCAGCCTGCTCGTCCGCTGGAGACGAGAGGATAGTAGGATCAATATCTCTATGAAAGCCTACATCGAGCGGATTTTTATAAGCCTTTACGTCATCGTTGAATGTTTCAGCGAGCCAGTAGTTATCTGAAATCCGGCAAAGTAATTCATCAAGAGCAATCCACTGATATTTCTTACCGATCCTTTCAGTTAACGCCCGCTGTCTCGTATGGCCACCGTAGCTGCTAGAGCTATCATCTGGAAATAGCTCGGCTGTCCAGCCAAATTTGTAGGCTCTGTGAGCAACCCAACGCTGCGCGCCTTCCACATCTATTCTGGCGAGTTGACGAGTGCCTCTGAACTCAAAATCAAATTTGTGACTATATTCTGCAGTATATCTAGCCTGCTCCTCCTCGGACAAAAGATCCATAAGTTCTAGCTGACAGGCCTCCATAGCCTTCCTAGCTTCATCAAGCCTCTTCTTTTTATCACCGCGCTTTTCACTACCGCGCTTAAGCAGCTCGACGAAGGGATTGCTACCCCATCTCAGCTCTTGCATCTTTTCAATTATTTTGGCCCGCTTAGAGTGCGGTGCAATAACCTCTGCTTCGAATGACTCTTCAATTTTCTTAGGTGACCGCGGTGCAGGTGAGCAAAGCGGAGCATCCAAGAAATCTCTGACTCGAGGTTTAACCTCGTAGCTTGCAAAATCCCCCATAAGGCACGCGCATGAATAGTAGATTGTATCGTCCCCGGCAGCATCGGCTACTCGCTTCAGCTTCGCATCTGAAATATTTAGCTTAGCAGGTGCCGATGAATATGGAGGTAGACAGGCTGCCAAGTCCACGCCTTCATCTAAACAACCCAGCGATACCGCCCTTTCTATTATTCCTAAAGCGTAGTCTCGCACCAGCAGAGATAGAGGGACTTGTTCTTGGTTGAAAACATATTGATACGCTGCTATCGCGTAAGACTTGAGTCGGTGATTCGAGGGATCAATACAGCACGCGCCGTACCCCGCCGCATGCAAGCGCTCCAAGACATACATGTCATTAATATCTGAAAATGCCGCGCACAGCCTCTCATATAGTCGAACTTCAGCAACAAACAGAGAAGTCAGAGCCTTGGTGCAAAAATCACGAACTTCACGATTAGAAGCCGTCGTAAGCCAGGCTAGAGCCAGGGAACATAGATACTGCACCTCTCCATCAGTCCTGGGCGTCTGATCTTGAATACTCCAACTCCAAAGTCTTTCAACAACACCGCCCTCATCAAGATGAAGCTCATTTACCCTGACCGTCCAAAAAGCATCTCGTTCAGCAAGCTTCCGCTGAATTAAATCCCCATGAAGAAACTCAGCGTTCCACGGATGCTTCTTACTGGCACAAAGCTCTATCAGAATGAAAAAATATTGCTCATCCTGTAACGCCAGACTGTTGAATATCTCTAGAGTCCTATCGGTGAAGGCATCGACATCTCTCCAGCGAATGCTTTCAGCAAAGGACTGGCGAAGAATATGACTGCGCATCCATTTCTGCGATCCGCCAGGCATCACATCAATAAGCTCTACCCCGAATTTTTTTGGTATCTGGATAGATAGGGCCTCTATCAAGCCGCTCCATTCCCAATCGACTTGAGTACCGTCTATAACGAAGCTCAAAACCCCAGACGCAAGCTCAGTGGAGATGTCTGTAGTAACCCCAAGCAAAGCGTCTGCAATCAAATGATCCTGAAGCCGCTGAAAACTGAAACGAATGACATCATCTACCACAAGAAACGGATCATCCGATTCATTTTCTGGGTCAGGATCAAGGCGAACGAGCCCATTTCGCAGCAGCACTGTCAACCACGTGAGACCGGCAGGAATAGGGAAATCCTGGAAAGCCTCCTTGCTGATTGACTCGGCATTTGACTTCGAAATAAAGTCCTTCCGACCAAACGCCATAGCCTTGGCTATTCCCAACAACGCGGCCATCATAGATGGATATAGCTCACTACTCCCATCATAACCTGCCCCCAAATTCACGGCGACGCTTCTCAAGTAAAAACTGAAGATGCTTTTAGCGCCATGAAGCCCTACAGGAAATTGCTTCGCACCTGTCTGCACAAGCGCTACACAAGCGCTACGCAGAAACAATGGATTCACAAACTCAGACGCCAACCAAGGGTTGTTAGGATGAGAAATACCATATTTGCTCAAATATACCTTGGCTGCTCTGCGCTGCTCAGCAATGCTTGTAAAGCCGTGAACGACAAACTTTTCCACACCACGCAACACAGCATCACTAACAATATATTTTGTATATTCCGACCGACAACTAATCACAATAGCCAAATTTGGATATTTACGAAACCGGGAGAAAAACTCTCCCAGTTCGTTCTTCCACAGCGCCGCCCCAGGCCCTTCATTTATTGCATCAACAAGTATCATCCCCCTACAGCTCTGCGCTTGCGCCTTCGAATTAAGAGCTTGCAATAACGCCTCTGCAGAAATATCAGCGAGCTCTAGGCGGGATGCAATTTGTTGCCAAATATTGCCACCCCCTAATTGCTGTCCAAGCACCAGAAGTACAGGTTGATTATTCTGTAGGCATTTCTGGGCTGCATTGCCTAGCAGGTGAGATTTTCCAGTTCCGGCTTTTCCATCTATTAGTGCGCAGCGACCACCTTCCGCCTTAAAATATTTAGAATCCAACAGATCCACAAGACCATCTGCAGCATCAACCACCCCACTGCACTTCTCCAGCGCGAATTTATAGGTCTCCTTCTCCAGTTCTTGATTTCCAGCACCCGAATTTAACGAGATCAGCTTACGCTGATACTCCCTAACACACTCGACCAGCTCACGAGCAAGCCGAATGTATGTATCAATTGACCAGGGATCAAAATCTTCTTTCAGCTCAGCAATTTTGATAGCACCCTTTAATTCATCGAGTGCAGAACCAACCGCGGCCGCATCAGATTGTAGCCCCTGGATAAATCTTGAGGTTGTCGAAGAAAGCCGAGTAAAATTATCTTCAGCCACGAAAACAAAGCTTTTAATTTCACCCCTTATGCTATCACTACGACTTATAACCTCAAAAAGCCTTTCAATCTCTACCTCTACATGATCCTCTGGGTGATATCGTTCTTCTAGAGATGTCAGCGCTCGTTCGACGTGGTCTTTGAACCAAGTATCAGAAAACTCAGCATCGCCAAACCAGTAACGGGTCACCCCCTCGCAATCTGGAGTAGTTAACCTGTCTGAAAGTTCGGACGCGGGCCATACGACAAAATCAATATCTTCCTGGCCTAATTCAGCTCGATGAGCATTCCACTTAGCCACGCGCGCCTGCCAATGCTCCCACCCCGTAGCGCCCCTCCCCTTCACACCGGACTTATCTGTTAAATCACACGCAAGCGCGACAACATATTTAGTCAGTGTCGGATGAGTTTTTATTGCCTGCTCAACGGACTCGTCAATCTGCGCCCAATCAATACTACCTGCACGAGTAAAAAACTTTGCTTGATAGCCGATTTTTGAACCGTCAGTGAGCAGCCAATACGCTTCCACACCGCCGTCGCCACCAGCTCCCTCTACTCGCCTAAATTCTTTCGCCTCAGCTGGCCTATCCCTTTTAGCGAGCTGGCACATCAGCGACTCAAAAGATTGGCGCTGACCTGCCTCCAAACCTCTTATCTTGGAGAAATCCATGCTTATACCGCCTTCCATTCTTAACTGAAAACTTTTATCTGGTAGCAATAATTACTCGCCAGCATTGAAGATACTGCGCACAACACCATCACTCAATCAATATGACTAAAGAAGCACGCCTGCCGACTCCACTTAAAATACAAATTTCTGCCATCCCAGTAGCTGACGTGCCCTTGGGAATCGACACTTCGCTTTGCTCGGAAGACAGTGGCGCCACTCCTTTCTGTGAGGATGCGGTTGTCCAGGATCGGCACCTCATGACCTTCAAGACCATGCCCATCCTGGCCAACGATCCTCTTAGGTAGATACATCAACAAAGCGGCATGCCTGGTTTCTTTGAGCACGAGCGCGAAGGAATTGGTGATCGTGCGATACCCGGTATGTGCATGAACAACCAGGTCATGGCTCCCCCTCTCGAAACGGCTCAATGCCGATAGGAGGTGCTGATCTGATACGAGCACCGACTTGTCACGGATAATCCCTTGCTGGGCTTGCCCGCACCAGTCAGCTACGTCTGCTGAAGTCTTTAGCTCCAGCCTCCCCTCGCACCGGCCGGCAAAAGCTGCAACACCTGGCAGATATCGCGAAGTAGTCACAAATTGGCCGCGCATTGCTGGATCATGCCCGCAGTTCGCGCAGTCAGATGAGTGTTGATGTGAATGAACAGAACCCCGAAGCGGTAGGGTTCTATTCATATTACGGGTTTGTTCAAACAGGTCGTTCTCCGCTGGATGGCGAGGGCCGCCCCTTCCCCTTGCTGCACCTGAGTCTGCCCGGCTAGAGCTGTAGTAGTGAAATACCTGCTCTTGCTCAAGCAGTACCTGTCCTGGGGTTT
Source organism: Pseudomonas sp. zfem002 (assembly GCF_032621685.1). Lineage (NCBI taxonomy): Bacteria > Pseudomonadati > Pseudomonadota > Gammaproteobacteria > Pseudomonadales > Pseudomonadaceae > Pseudomonas > Pseudomonas sp. zfem002. The sequence goes on from NZ_JAVYJH010000021.1 coordinate 53,106, forward strand.
CACCCGTTACATCCCCCACGCCCGTCAGAACTCAATCGGCTAACTTGGCCTACATGTTCGAGGGCCCGGCTCAGCGGACATTCGTCCGCAGCCAGGAGCCTCCTAGCGACCAAGCCCCATCATCGACTTCGCCTGGTGGGTAGCCTCCGAGGTACGAATAGCCAGGGTACGTACCTCATCGGCGACAACCGCGAATCCCCGACCACTCTCCCCGGCCCGCGCAGCCTCGATGGCGGCGTTCAATGCCAGCAGATTGGTCTGCGTCGCGATTCCCTGGATGGCATTGACGATTTCCCCCAGCCCCCTCAGGTTATCCTGCAAAGCCTGGTGTTGACTCGCCTGTGTCTTGCGCAGCTCAGCTTCCTCATGCTCGTTCTGTATATCGATCAGGGACCCCATGACCCGTAGCGGAGTACCATCGCTGCTTCGCTGCGTGAGCCCGCGAGTCCTGAACCAGCGATAGCTACCGTCCTTGAGCTGCAAACGATAAGCGAGCACAAGAGGAGCATCCGCAGTGCGATCCTGCATGTAGGCCGCAAATGCCTCAAGCGTGCCGGGCCTGTCCTGCGGATGGACGCGCGACGCCCAACTGTTCAGTTCTCGCGGAAAGTCTTCGGCGCTATCGAACCCCAACAACCTCAGGAACTGAGGCGACCACCATACTTCGTTGTGCGGATTGACTGGATCTCCCGCAATGACCTGCATGTCCCACAGGGCTTCGTGGATGGTTTCCTGAGCCAAGTGGAAACGGAGCCTGCTCACGTCCAGGGCCATGGACTGCTGCCTGGAAGCCTCGATGTCGATAAAAGTGCATAGCCGACGAAGCGCTCGACCACCCTCGCCCTTCCCCACCTCGCTTTGCCCCAGGAACCAGCGATACTCCCCGCAAGCCATCTGCATGCGCAGTTCCACCGAACGAGGTGCAGCTTCTATTGGCCTCATGCCGTCAATGCTCAGCGCCTTCAGTACGGTATTGCGATCATCCGCATGCACTCGCTCCAGCCATTGGCTGTAACGCGCAGGACTCTCCAGGCCGAGCAAGTGGCGCAGCTTGGATGACAGAACCAGCTCACCCTGCGGATCCAGCGCCCCTCCCTCACAGACTGAAGCCTCCCAGTAACCTCCCCCGACACAACGCTCCAGCAGGTTCAGGCGACTATCGGCCAGGAGATAGCGGGATCTCAGCTCGGCATGCCGCTCTTCAGCACCACGCAGCTGAACCAAACTGTCCGCATGCAACCGCTCCAGCTCGGCCAGACGCTCCAGCACCTGTGTCAACGCAATCTCCGCTCGCAGAGCAAGTTGTCGATCGCTTATCGCCGCATCCAGCAGCCCCTCGGCGGGCTGCCCGGCCAATTGCAGCAACGTTCTCCTGGCGATGCCCGCAGCAGAAAACAGGAACATGTTCAGCTCCATTTATTGATATGGTCTCAATTTCAGAAAGCTTAAGGAGTAATTTGATTCGGTGTCAATTACCAACAAGATTCAGAAATAGACCAGGGCTTCGACCAGCGCAGTCAGCTGGCTGCGGTCGCGGCCATTGCCGAACGGCCGGTCGTGGTCGCGGGCATCGAACCAGTCGTAGCGCAGCTCGGGGCGCAGCGAGAGGTTGCCGTTGACGTCCCAGCGCAGGCCGGTGGTGATGGCGTTGTAATCACCCCGGGCAGTGCTGGTGGGGAACAGGGTGAAACCATCCGGGTCGCTGAAGTGCTCGCCGCGCACCGAGAAGGACAGGTCCGGGCGGTACTGGTAGGTGGCGGCCGCGTTCACTCCCCACCAGCGCGCACCGGCGAAACCGGGGCCGCTGACCACGTCCACGGTGGAGGCCTTGCCATCGCCTTCCTGGTGGCCGTAGATCACCTCGGCGGTCATCGACCAGCGATCGTTGAAGGCGTGCCAGCCATTGAGCGAGTGCTGCTGGCGGAGCATCCCGCTGTCGGCGATCAGCCGCGAGGTCGGCGCCTGCACGTCGGAGAAGCTGTCGTTCTGCTCGTTGCCGAGCATCACTTCGTAGTCGATCCAGGTGCTCATGTCCGGGGCGCGCCAGCGCAGCGACGTGAGCAGCGACTTGCTGTCGTTGTTGTCGCGCATGTTGCCCCAGCCCTGTACCACGCCCACTTCCAGGCCGAGGATGCCGGCCGGGTTGTCGAGCAGGCGGGTGCCGACCAGCACGCCAGTGGCCGTGCCGGGCTCGGAGACGAAGGCGTAGGTCTTGCTGACGAAGGCGTTGCGCGACTGGCGGAAGTTCGGCGGAATCTCCAGGCCCATGCCGATGCCGAAGACCCCGGCCATGAAGTTGAAGCCCGGGCCATAGGGCACGTAGGCGGTGGCCGCGAGATTGGGAACGGCGAGGAAGCGTGACTTGTCCCGAGTGGCCCTGGCGCTGTCCTGTTCGTTCATGTCCCAGGCCATGTCCCAGCCGAAGGTGCGGGCGAACTGGGCGTTGCGCCCGTAGTTGACTTCGAAGGTGAAGCCCAGGTCGAACTGCGTGGGCTGGGGACCTGGCAAGGGGGTGATGCGCGGGATGAAGATGCCCTTGAGCGGCTTGTCGATGAACAGGTGCAGGCTGCCCCATTCCAGGCCTTCGTCGGCCATGCCGGTCAGCGGCAGGTTGCTCAGCCCGTCGCTGCGTTCATCGTGGGTGGAGCGGTTGTTGCGTACATAGGCGACATCGAGCAGCCCGGAAACCGTGATGCCGTATTCGCGCTCCAGGGTATCGCCGAACAGCCCCCTGAACAGGCTGCCCTCGCCGGGCGTCGGCGCTTCGGCCGCATGGCATTCGACAATCGCCAGGGCGGCCAGAACCGCACCAAGCGTTTTCACCTTGATGTTGTGCATCGCATTGTCTCTTGTTGTTGTTATTTCGAATGGAAAACCGCGGGGGCAGCCCCTCCCCCGCGGCTAATGCAGCTACGCCCGGGCGGCGAGCACGCGGCGCTGCTCCGGACCGGCGCCAGGATGGTCCTGCAGCGCCAGGTCGCGGCGCAGGGTCTGCAACAGCTGTGGCAGCTCGCCGGCCTGGGCGATGCCGCCATAGACATAGAAGTCAGGGCGCACCAGCACCGCCTGCAGCCCGGCCTCGCGGAGGAACTGGTGGTATTTGCCGGAAAGGTCACGAGCAGTACCGGTCGCGCCGTCCAGGCTCAGGCGCACCGGCTTGATCTGCAGTTGCGCGAGCAGGGCCAGGTGGTTGGCATCCAGCCCGGCCAGCGGATCGTCACCGATGCTCACCAGGTGGAAACCGCGACCGAAGGCATCGTCGAAACGCTGCCGGCGACCGTCGAGCTCGATCTCGCCATGCACCCCCAGGCTGCCGGCAAGTCCCTGCGCACGCCCGTCACGCTGGAACACCACGCCCTCGACCAGGCCGGGGAACGGCGGCAGCGGCGGCACCTCACCGGCGAGGAAGGCCGCGTCCCGCTCGGCGGCTTTCTGCGGGTCGGCAACGCACACCACCTGCCCCATCGCCACCGAGGCATCGATCACCGCACGAATCTGCGGTTTGCGCTCCAGGGTGTAGCTGTCGAGCAAGGCCTCGCCGCACCGCCCGCGCAAGAGCAGGTCCAGGCGCCAGGACAGGTTCCACGCATCGCGGATGCCCGAACACATGCCCTGGCCCATGAACGGCGGCATCAGGTGCGCAGCGTCGCCGGCCAGCAGCACGCGGCCCTGGCGCCAGGTCCGGGCGATGCGCGAACGGAACTGATAGACGGCGTAGCGCACCAGCCTGGCGGTGTCCGGGGTGACCCAGGGCGAGAGCAGTTCCCAGACCTTGTCTTCGCGTTGCAGGTCCTCCATGGTCTCGTGCGGCAGGCGCATGAACTCCCAGCGCCGGTAGCCCGGGCCGCCCGGCACCATGGTGGTGGGCCGCGCCGGGTTGCACCACTGGCCGATGTCCGGCACATCCAGCACTACATCGGGGTTGGGCTGCAGGTCGACCACCAGCCAGTCTTCCTGGAAGCCCAGGTCCTGCCATTCGATGCCGGACTCGCGGCGCACCACGCTGTTGGCACCGTCGGCGCCGATCACATAGCGTGCCCGCACCGTGCGCTGCTCGACCTCGGCCTGCTCGGCGCGCTGGCTGCGCTGCATGCGCAGCTCGCAGCCCTGCTCGTCCTGGTGCAGGGCGAGGACTTCCCAGCCCTGATGGATCTCGACGTTGTCGATGGCCTTGGCCTTGCGATCGAGGATCGCCTCCAGGCTCGGCTGGTTGAACAGGTAGCCGAAGGGCCCGTCGCTGATCGATTCGGCGGACCAGTCGATCTCCACCAGGACCTTCCAGTCGGCGTTGAACCACTGGTAGCAGGCCGAAGGCTGGGAGATCTGCTGCAACTCCTCCTCCAGGCCCATCATGCGGAATACGCGGCGGATCTCGTGATCGTGGAACACCGCGCGCGGCAGCGGGTACAGGGACTGCCAGCGCTCGTACACGGCGACGCTGTAGCCCAGGTTGCCGAGGAGAATGGCCAGGGTCTGGCCGACCGGGCCGTAGCCGACGATGGCTACATCATGGATCTTGTTTTCGTTCATCTTTGCTGACCTGAAACCGGATGGGTTTTTTGGGCAAGCCGCTCCCGCTTCCCTGAACAATCAGGCAAGGGCTGCGGGGATGAAAACGGCTTGCGTCGCTCGGGCGCTAGCTTCTGGCTGGCGCGCGCTCTGCCTCAGTGTTGAGGACGAAGTACTCAGGGACGCTGGGGCCCCACAGATACAGCGAGTTCTGCGCAGGGAAATCGCCTGCCGGCCACTGGCTGCCGGCCTCGATGAAGTCCATGTCGGCCGAGTACTCGCAGAACGAGCCCCACGGGTCACGGACATAGTGGAAGTAGTTCGAACCCAGGCAGTGGCGCCCGGTGCCCCAGCCCTCGCGATAGCCGGCGTTGGCCATCTGCTCGGCGCCGTTGCCCACGTCATCGATGCTGTCGACGTCCCAGGCGGCATGGTGGAAGCCCTTGGCGCTGCTCTTGCAGAACGCCACCAGGTGGTGGTCGCAGCCATGCGGGGCATGGGTGAAGGCGATGATGTCCTGGGAATGATCGGACAGGCGCAGCCCCAGGGCCTGTTCGTAGAACGCCACCGCACGCGGTACGTCAGGACTGAACAGCAGCACATGGGACAGGCGCCGCGGCCGGACCTGGGCCACCTCGTCACGGGTTCCGACCGCCCGCACGCCAGGCTGGGTCTGGATCCGGGCCTGGGCCGACTTGTGGTCGGGCATGTGCTTGCCGCCCACCTTCACCTGCAGCAGGTTGCCGTCGGGGTCGCGGAACCAGAAACCCTCGCCGTCGCCCGGCTCGAAACGCGCACCGGCGGCTTCGGCCTGCTGGCGCAGAGCGGCATGGTCTTCGGCGAAACAGTTGAAGCTCAGGTAGGCCAGGTGCTTGCTCGAACCCTGCAGCAGCCGCACCCAGCGGTGCCCATCGGCGGCCTTGAGGTCGAGGCTGGCGCAGGTGTCGATCACCTCCAGGCCGAAACTTGCGAAGAACGCGCGCGCATCGTCCAGGGACGGGACGCACAGCGCGTAGTGATCGATCGAATGCACACCACGTGGGGTGATATTCATGATCGCCTCCGATTGTTGTTATGTGCGTCGAAGCCTCGGAGCGAGAGGCTTCGATCAGGCCGGGAAATGCCCGGGGTCAGGCTTCGTCGACGATGGGGTTGACCAGCGTGCCGATACCCTCGATGGACACTTCCACCACATCACCCGCCTTGAGATAGACCTTCGGGTTCATGCCGAAGCCGACACCGGCAGGCGTACCGCTGACGATCACGTCACCCGCCTCCAGGGTCACCGCTTCGCTGAGGGTGGAGATGATGGTGGCGACATCGAACAGCATGTCATCAGTGTTGGCCGACTGCACCACCTTGCCATTGACCCGGGTCTGCAGCAGCAGGCCCTTGCCGCCTGGCGGCAGCTCGTCGGCGGTGACCAGGTCGGGGCCGAAGGCGCCGGTGTCATCGAAGTTCTTGCCGACGGTCCACTGCGGCGACTTGAACTGGTACTCGCGCACCGAGCCTTCGTTGAACAGCGCGTAGCCGGCCACGTGCTCCAGGGCCTGGGCCTTGGAAATATGCCGGCCACCGCTCTTCAGCACCACGGCCATTTCGCCTTCGTAGTCCAGGGTGTCGGAGATGCGTGGGCGGATCAGCGGCTTGTTGTGCGCGGTCAGGCTGCTGTTGAAACGCGGGAACAGCGTCGGGTAGTCCGGCTGGGCGTACGGCGACTCCTTGGTGTGGTCGGCGTAGTTCAGGCCCACGCAGACGATCTTGCCGGGCTTGCTCATCAGCGGCAGGTAGTCCTGCTCGCCGACTTCCACCAGCGGCCCCTGCGCCTCGATCCCGAAGGTGGCCAGGTCCACGCCGCGCGCCATCAGCGCTTCGAGCGTTTCGTCGCCGATGACCTTGACCCCTTCGGTGGTGCGAACGCCCAGCACGGGGCGACCCTGGTGAATGAAGCGAACGTAGCGCATGGAACGAACCTCTTGTTGTGATTGACGGCCGTCAGGCAGGACGGCATGGGGGCTAAGCTAATCCCGCAAAAATATGCCGTCAACCATAAAATATATTTTTCTCAGAATATTTATAAATTCACTCAGCGTGTATTATCGAGACCATCCCACCTCATTCTGGAACACACCATGAACCGAGCCGAACGCTGGGTCGAACAGGCCGAAGCCTCGGAAAAACGCACCATGGCCTCGCAACTGGAAGCCCGCGTGCGCCAGGACATCATCAATGGCCAGTTGGCCCCCGGCAGCCGCCTGCGCCTGAAAGAGCTGGCCGAGCACTACGAAGCCGGCGTCATCCCCCTGCGCGAGGCCCTGTCGCGCCTGGCCGCCAGCGGCTTCGTCACCGCCGAGGACCAGAAAGGCTTCAGCGTCGGACGGATCTCGGCGGATGAAATCCTCGATATCACCCATACCCGACAGCTCATCGAATGCCAGGCCCTGCGCGAATCGATCCGCAATGGCGACCTGGAATGGGAAAGCCAGCTGATCGCCGCCCACCACCGGCTCGACCGCCTGGCCATCGTCGAAGGGCCGGAACGCTTGATGAAGGCGGACTGGGAAAACGCCCACGAGGCATTCCACCAGGCCCTGATCGGCAACTGCCGCTCATCCTGGCTGCTGCGCCTGTCGCGCCTGCTGCGCGACCAGACCGCGCGCTACCGCCTGCTGTCGGTCCGCTACCAGGACAGCGACGCACGCGATGTACCCGGTGAGCACCGGGCCCTGCTCGACGCGGCCCTGGCCCGGGATGTCGACAAGGCCTGCGCGCTGCTGGCCGAGCACTACGAGACCACCACGCGCAAGGTGCTGGAACACGAAGCGCTCAAGCGCTGAGGCGCCGCGGGCTAAGCGCCGGCCAGGCCCGGCAGGAGCAGGGCCAGGATGAAGCGCTCCACCTCCCGCCCGAGCGCCTGCTGCTCGCCCGGCACGTCCAGCAGCAGGGCCTCGCTGAGCACGCCGAACATGAAGACCCCGACCGCCCGCGCCTGGGCATCGCGCTCGGCCCGCGCCAGGCGTCCGGCGCCGGCCTGCTCGATCACCAGGGCGACGTAGCGGCGGATGCGCTGTTGCATCCCGCGCAGACGCTCCTGCACCCGCTCGCTGACATGCCGCAGCTCATGCCCCTGCAACAGGATCGAGGCACTGCGACGCAGGTGCGGCTCGGCCAGCGTGTGCTGCAGCCCCTGGCCAAGCACGCAGGCCATCTGCGCGATACCCGGCAAGCCCTGGGTCCCGGCGCACTCGACCGGTAGCTGGTCCCAGGGGAACCAGGCCCGGTCGATCACCGCCTCGAGCAACTCCGGCTTGCCGTCGTAGTGCCAATAGATCGAGCCGCGGGTCAGGCCGGCGGCTTCGGCGATTTCCTCCAGCCTCGCCACGGCATAGCCACGCTCGCTGAACACCCGCTCCGCGGCATCGAGCAGACGCTGGCGCGTGCGCTCGACCTCGGCCTTGCCGCGCCTCATCGCCCGGCCCTCATCGATGAGCGCGGCATCACTGACTGCCTCCACCCAGCGCTTTGTACAGCGCAATCAGGTTCTGCCCGCGGGCCAGCTGGGTACTCACCAGTTCCTGCTGCGCGGCGAACAGGTTGCGCTGCGCGTCGAGGCTGTTCAGGTAGGTGTCCACCCCCGTCGCGTAGCGCGCCTCGGCCAGGCGGTAGCTGCGCTCGTTGGCTTTGACCAGCAACCCCTGGGCGGTGACCTGGCGGTCCAGCTCGCGGCGTGCGACCAGCCCATCGGCAACCTCCTGGAAGGCCACCTGGATCGCCTTCTGGTAGTTGGCCACCTCGATCGCGGTCTGCACCCTGGCGACCTCGAGATTGGCCTGGTTGCGCCCCCAGTCGAAGATCGGCAGGTTGATCGACGGCACGAAGCTCCAGGCCCCCTGCCCGCCCGCGAACAGATCGCCCAGTTGGCGGCTGGCCCCGCCCGCCGAGGCGGTCAGGCTGATGCTCGGGAAGAATGCCGCGCGGGCTGCGCCCACATTGGCGTTGGCTGCCTTGAGCGCGTGCTCCGCAGCGAGGATGTCGGGACGCTGGGTCAGCACCTGCGAAGGCAGCCCGCCCGGCAGGGAGGCGTCCAGCGCCAGCGCCTCGGGCGTGGTCGCGGCCAGTTGCTCCGGCAGCAGCGGCCTGCCCACCAGCAGCACCAGGGCATTGCGGTCCTGGGCCACCAGGCGCTGGTACCTGGCCTCGCTGGCCTGCGCCGCACGCACGGTGCTCTGCGCCTGGCTCAGGTCGAGCTCGGTGGCCACGTCCTCCTGGTAGCTGCTGCGGGTGGTGAGGTAGCTCTGCTGCCGGCTTTCCAGGGTCTGCCTGCTCAGCGCCAGCAACTGCAGGTCCGCCTGCAACTGGTAATAGGCGCTGGCCACTTCCGCCACCAGGGCGATCTGCGCGCTGCGCTGCGCCTCGACGCTCTGCAGGTAGGTCTCCAGCGCCTGCGCATTGAGGCTGCGCACGCGGCCGAAGAAATCCACCTCGTAGGCGGCCAGGCCAACGCCGGCCTCATAGCGATGGCCGGTGCCCGCACGGCCGTCGGCGGCCAGGTCCGCCGGCGTGCGCTGGCTGCTGGCGGACGCCGTCGCGTCGAGCGCCGGCAGCAGCTCGGCGCGGCTGATGCGGTACTGCGCCCGCGCCTTGTCGATAGTGAGCAGCGCCACCCGCAGGTCGCGGTTGTGCTGCAAGGCCTCGCCGATCAGGGCCTTGAGCTGCGCATCCTTGAAGAAGCTCGCCCAGGGCAGCATGGCGTCGGTCTCGCTGGGTGGCGCCGGCCACTCGCTGGCCACCGGTGCCGCGGGCCGCTCATAGTCAGGGATCAGCGAGCAACCGCTGACCAGCCCCAACGCCAGGGCCAGGGCCGTTTTCAGTTTGCCGTGGCTCATGCCTGCGCTCCTTGTGCCTCGGTAGTGGCCTGCGCGGCCTTGCGGCTGAACAGACGAGTGATGACCACGAAGAACAGCGGCACGAAGAACACCGCCAGGAAGGTCGCGGTGAGCATGCCGCCAACCACGCCGGTACCGATGGAGTGCTGGCTGCCCGAGCCGGGACCACTGGAAATGGCCAGCGGCAGCACGCCGAGAACGAAGGCCAGGGACGTCATGATGATCGGTCGCAGGCGCTGGCGCGCTGCCTCCGCCGCCGCCTGCAGCAAGGGCATGCCTTGCTCGTGGAGGGCCTTGGCGAATTCGACGATGAGGATGGCGTTCTTCGCCGAGAGGCCCACCGTGGTCAGCAACCCGACCTGGAAGAACACGTCGTTGGCCAGGCCGCGACCGAGGGTGGCGAGCACCGCACCGATCACGCCCAGGGGCACCACCATGATCACCGCCAGCGGTACCGACCAGCTCTCGTAGAGGGCCGCCAGGCAGAGGAACACGATCAGCACCGACACCGCGTACAACGCCGGTGCCTGGGAGCCGGACAGACGCTCCTCGTAGGACATGCCGGTGTACTGCAGGCCGACGCCGTCGGGCAATTGGGCAACGATGCGCGCCACCGCCTGCATGGCGTCGCCCGAGCTGTAGCCCGGCGCCGGTTCGCCCTGGATCTCCACCGCCGGCACGCCGTTGAAGCGCTCCAGCTTCGGCGAGCCAAAGGTCCAGTAGCCATGGGCGAAGGAGGAGAATTTGACCATCTCGCCCCTGGCATTGCGCACGTACCACTTGGCGAAGTCTTCCGGCGAAATGCGCGAGCCGATCTCACCCTGCACGTACACCTTCTTCACCCGGCCGCGGTCGATGAAGTCGTTGACATAGGAGGAGCCCCACGCCGTGCTCATGGTGTCGTTGATGTCGCTGATGCTCACCTGCAGCGCGCGGGCCTTCTCCTTGTCGATCACGATCTGGTACTGCGGCTCGTCGTTCATGCCGTTGGGGCGCACATTGGCCAGGCGCGGATCGGCGGCGGCCAGGCGCAGGAACTGGTTGCGCGCCTCGATCAGCTTGTCGTGGCCCATGCCGACACGGTCCTGCAGATAGAAGTCGAAGCCCATGGCGTTGCCCAGCTCCAGGATCGCCGGCGGCACGAAGGCGATCACCGTACCGTCCTTGATCTGCGAGGCCCGCGCCTGGATGCGCTGCGACAGGGCGAAGATGTCGGTGCCATGTTCGCTGCTGCGCGCTTCCCAGGTCTTCAGCCCGACGAACAGCATGCCCGAGCTCTGCCCGCGGCCGGCGAAGTTGAAGCCGTTCACCGTGTACGCCGATTCGATCAGGCCGCCCTCGTCGTGCAGCAGGTAGTCGCGGATCTCGTTGAGCACCACCTGGGTACGCGCGGCGCTGGTGTTGGTCGGCATCTGCACCTGGACGAACATCGTGCCCTGGTCCTCACCCGGCAGGAACGCCGTGGGGATCTTCGGGAACAGCACGCACAGCGCCGCCACGATCAGGCCATAGACGCCGAGGAACAGCGCCTTGCGCCGGGCGATCGCGGTCACCCCGACCTTGTAGCGATCGGCGTTGCGCTCGAAGGTGCGGTTGAACCAGCCGAAGAAGCCGGTCTTGTGCTGATGGTCATGGCTGACCGGCTTGAGCAGGGTCGCGCACAACGCCGGGGTGAAGATCATCGCCACCAGCACCGAGAGCACCATGGCCGAGACGATGGTGATGGAGAACTGGCGATAGATGATGCCGGTGGCGCCACCAAAGAAGGCCATCGGCACGAACACCGCCGAGAGCACCATGGCGATCCCCACCAGGGCGCCCTGGATCTGTCCCATGGACTTGCGCGTGGCGTCCCTGGGCGACAGCTGCTCTTCGACCATGACCCGCTCGACGTTCTCCACCACCACGATGGCGTCGTCCACCAGCAGGCCGATGGCCAGGACCATGCCGAACATGGTCAGGATATTGATGGTGAAGCCGAACGCCGCCAGCACGCCGAAGGTGCCCAGCAGCACCACCGGCACCGCCAGGGTCGGGATCAGCGTGGCCCGCAGGTTCTGCATGAACAGGTACATCACCAGGAACACCAGGACGATACCTTCGAGCAGGGTCTTGACCACTTCGTGGATCGAGGCACCGACCGCCGGCGAGGTGTCGTACGGGTAGACCACCTTCAGACCGGCCGGCAGGTAGGATTCCAGCTCGGCGACGGTGGCGCGCACCCGCTGCACGGTGTCCAGCAGGTTGGCGCCGGTGGCCAGGCGCAGGGCGATGGCCGCGGCGGGCTTGCCGTTGTAGGTGCCGGAAATGGAGAAGTCCTCGGCGCCCAGGCCGACCGTGGCGACGTCCTTCAGGCGCACCTGGGAGCCGTCCGGGTTGACCTTGAGCAGGATCTCGAGGAACTGCTCGGCGCTCTGCATCCGCGACATGCCCAGCACGGTGGCGTTGAGCTGCACGCCTTCGTGGGTCGGCAGGCCACCCAGCGAGCCCGAGGACACCTGGACGTTCTCCGACCTCACGGTGTCGATCACGTCCTGCGGGGTCAGCTGGTAGCTGAGCAGCTTCTTCGGGTCGGTCCAGATGCGCATGGCGTACTGCGCGCCGAGCATCTGGAAGTCGCCCACGCCCTTGACCCGGGTGATCGGGTCCTTGAGGTTGGAGGCGATGTAGTTGCCGATATCGAAGTCGTCCATGCTGCCGTCCTCGGAATACAGGCCGACGATGAGCATGAAGTTGATCTGGTACTTGGCCACGCGCAGGCCCTGGCGCTGCACTTCCTCGGGCAGCAGCGGGGTCGCCAGCTGCAGTTTGTTCTGCACCTGGACCTGGGCGATGTCGGGGTCGGTGCCCTGGTCGAAGGTGACGATGATGGTCATGCTGCCATCGCTGTTGCCCTCCGACGAGATGTAGCGCAGGCCGTCGAGGTTGTTCAGTTGCTGCTCGATGACCTGCACCACCGTGTCCTGCACGGTCTGGGCCGAGGCCCCGGGGTAGCTGACGGTGATACTCACCGCGGGTGCGGCGATGTTGGGGTACTGGTTGACCGGGAGCTTGATGATGCTGAAGCACCCGGCGAGCATGATCACGATAGCGATCACCCAGGCGAAGATCGGCCTGTTGATGAAGAACGATGCCATTTGAATTTACCGGAAAGTGGCGGCGGTGCCGGGACAGCCTGGGTTACTTCGAGCTGACGATGGAGTGCAGCGGTGCGACGTTGTCGGCGGCCACCGGCTTGAGCACGATGCCCGGGCGTACCCGCTGCACGCCCTCGGTGACCACCCGCTCGCCGGCGCTCAGGCCGGACTCCACCAGCCACTGGTTGCCCACCGTGCGCGACGTGCGGATATGGCGCAGCTCGGCCTTGTCACCCTCGCCCACCACCCAGGCGGTGGCCTCGCCCTTGAGGTCGCGGGTCACGCCCTGTTGCGGCACCAGCACGGCCTGGTGGCGCACGCCTTCGGCCAGGGCACCGTGGACGAACATGCCCGGCATGAGGAGACCGTCGGGGTTGGGGAACTGCGCGCGCAGGGTCACCGCGCCGGTGCTCGGGTCGACCGTCACCTCGGAGAACTTCAGCGCCCCGGGGTGGGCGTAGGGCGTGCCGTCCTCCAGCGTCAGGTCGACCTTCACCTGGCCGGGGCCGACCAGCGCCAGGTGCCCGGCGTCCATTTCGCGGCGCAGCCGGAGCATCTCGGTGGATGCCTGGGTGACGTCGACGTAGATCGGGTCGAGCTGGTTGATCGAGGCCAGTTCCTGGCTCTGCCCGGCACTGACCAACGCGCCCTCGGTGACGTTCGAGCGGCTGATGCGACCATCGATCGGCGACAGCACGCGGGTGTATTCCAGGTTGATGCGCGCGGTCTTCAACTCGGCCTCGGCCTGCTTCCAGCTGGCCTGGGCGTCGTCGAACTGCTGGCGGCTGATGGCCTTGGTTTCCAGTAGGCGCTGGTAGCGCTGGGCCAGGTTGCGCGCGCTCTCACGGTTCGCCTCGGCCTTGTCCAGGGCAGCCTGGTAGAGCGCCGGATCGATCTGGTAGAGCTGCTGCCCCTTGCGCACCACCGTGCCTTCGCTGAACAGCCGCGCCTGCACGATCCCGCTCACCTGCGGGCGCACTTCGGCCACCCGGTACGCGGTGGTGCGGCCAGGCAGGTCGCTGCTGAGCAGCAGATCCTGCGCCTGCAGTTCAACGATCCCGACTTCGGGGGCCTGGGCCATCGCCTGCGGCGCGGGCTGTTCGCACGCGGACAGCACGAGGCTCATCGACAGCAAGGCGCCGAGGCCTCGCGAGGTTCTGCTGATCATCATTTCTCCTTGGACAAAACGCCGACGCGCAGGCCGCACAGGGAACCTGCAAGCACCGGGCGACATATCGATGTACCGCAATACGGTACAATGCACCGCATTACGATACAAGAAGTCCAGCAAAAGAAAACCGCGACTGCCGAGCGCGGAACGAACCTGTACACTCGCCCCGGCCGCCAGAGCGCGGGCAGCAAAGCCGTTTTCGAGGAAAGTGATGAGCAGCGACAAAGACAACGCAGCAGACGAGCAGCGCAGCGGCGGCATCCAGGTCATCGCCCGCTCCAGCGCCATCATGCGGGCCCTGGGCGCCCAGCCCCAGGGCCTGAGCCTGGCCGCCATCGCGCAGGCCACCGCGCTGCCCCGCTCCACCGTGCAACGCATCATCGGCGCGCTGGAAGCCGAGGGCCTCGTCGAAAGCCTGCCGGGCAGCGGCTATCGCCTCGGCCCGGCGCTGGGCCAGCTGATCCACCATGCCCATGGCGACATCATTTCCGTGGCCCGGGAGTCGCTGGAGCAGCTCGGTGAAACCCTGGGGGAAACCGTGGTGCTGTCGTGCATCCGCGGCAAACAGAGCAACGTCGTCATCCGCGTGATCAGCGAGCAGGAACTGCGCGTGGTGATTCCGCTCGGCAGCTCGCTGCCCATGCATGCCACGGCCGAGGGCAAGGTGCTGTTGTCCACCCTGAGCGACGACGCCATTCGTGACTTGCTGCCGGCCACGCCGGAGAAGCTCACGGCCAATACCCTCGAACTGCCCGACCTGCTCGCGCAGATGCCGGGCATTCGCCGCGACGGGGTGGCCGTGGATATCGAAGAACACACCTTGGGCGTGAGCGCGATCAGCCTGCTGATTCCCACCTTCATGGGACCTCATGCGGTCTCGGTGGTCGCGCCCACGGCGCGCTTCAAGCCAAGGCTGGCGGAGTTTCGCGGGGCCCTGGAACGCTTCAGGCTTGCGCTGGAGAAACAGTTCGAAAGCTAGCCTGCAACGGTGTGCACCGGGTGCGAGGACGCCCGGTGCACAGCGCGGCAGCCATCAGAGCATGGGATAGCGCTTGAACAGCGCGGTCTGTTCCAGGTCGCTCGCCAGCCTGTTCAGCGCCGGAAAATCCTCGGCCTTGACCACCTCCGGCAGCATCAGGCGCATGAACGACCAGGCCACGGCACTGCTGATCGCCGCCTGGTCCGGGCGTTCGCCGGGCGCCGCCTGGTCCGCCCAGTGCCGGTCCAGCTCGGCGCAGGCCGCCAGCAACTGCCGGGTGACACGCTCGACCCAGGGCTGATGCAGCTTCTGCGCCGGGCGCAGCTTGTGTTCATAGACGATCTGCACGGCCTTCTCGCAGGCCGCCAGTGCCAGCCCCAGGGTACGCAAGGCACCGGCCAGGGCCTGGGGCTGGCGCGGCAACAACGGGCTGGCAGGGTCGGCAAGGCTCTCGACGTACTGGATGATCAGCGTCGAGTCCATGAGCACGGTGCCGTCATCCAGCACCAGGGTCGGCGCCTTGACCACCGGGTTGATCCCGGCGAACGCCTCGAAAGTGCTGAACACCGACAACGCCTCATGCTCGAAGCCGATGCCCAGCAGATCCAGGGAGATCGCCACCCGGCGAACATAAGGCGAATCCAGCATGCCAACGAGTTTCATCCATCACGCTCCTTGATTGATATTGATCTCCAGCGCCGCGCTGCGGCGCTTGAACAGTCGGCCCAGCCAGCCGGACGAGGCCGACACCCGGCGCGGCTCGCGCCCCGGGGCGAGGGCCAGCTGGAGAACCCCTTCGCCGTCGATCAGGGCCAGCCCGGCGCAGAGTTTCACGCCCTCGCCGGGGCCGATCGTGAAATCGACACCGTCACTGCTGATCCAGTGCCGGCCACTCAGGGCCCGGGTGTAGATGTCGTCGGCGAAGCGAACCGAGAGCAATTGCGTCCTGGCCACCGAAAGCTGCAGCCATGCCGGATCCTCGCCAGTGTTCAATTGCCCTGCCTGCACATCGTCCATGACCGCGACCTCCCGCCCGCAAGACTTTACCGTCTCTTACATTAGTGAGAATCTGCACCGCGCAATATCGATATTTTTTACGAAATCACGCAAGAAATACTTACATGTCGAGCATTCCACCCATCACCTGCCTGCGCAGTTTCGAGTCGGTCGCGCGCCTGGGCAGCGTCACCGCCGCGGCCAGGGAACTGCATGTCACCCATTCGGCCATCAGCCAGCAGATCAAGGTGCTGGAGGCGATGATCGGCGTCACCCTGGTGGTCCGCGAGGGGCGCGGGTTGCGGGTCAGCGAGGACGGCCGGCTCTACGCCCTGCAGATCCGCGAATCGCTGAACGCCCTCGGCGAGGCCACGCGGCTGGTCAAGGCCCAGCCCAGGTCGACCGAGCTGGTGGTCGCCGTGCTGCCGTCGTTCGGCCTCAACTGGTTGCTGCCACGCCTGCCGCGCTTCCAGCGTTTGCAGGGGCATATCGGCATTCGCCTGCAGGCCAGCCTGGCGCTGTCGAACCTGAGCCGGGAGTCGGTGGATGTCGGCATCCGCATGGGCACGGGAGACTGGGAAGGCATGGAGAGCCAGTTGCTGTTCCACGACGAGACCCTGGTGGTCGCCGCCCCGCACTTCAATGGCGGGATCTTGCCGCGCAGCCCCGCAGCGATCGTCGCCAGCCCGATCATCTTCAACATGGAATCCTGGCAGCCGTGGTGCCAGGCCGCGGGATTGGACATCGACGTCCCGCGCAACGGCCTGTGCAGCAACGACTCCAACCTGGTGCTGCAGGCCGTGCGCCTGGGCCAGGGCATCGCCCTCGAACGCCGCAGCCTGGTGCACGACGCGCTCCAGCGGGGCGAACTGGTCCAGCTGTCGCCGATCACTGCGCCGTACCCCTACCCCTATTGGCTGGTGCTGCCCAACCGCGAGCGTTCGCAAGCCAGGCAGCAGGTGTTTTCCAGCTGGCTACTGGAGGAAGTCGCCGACTACCTGGCTGAACTGGACGCCGCGCCCGGCCCCCGCTGAGGGTGACGCCGGCGACTGCCGCGCGCCGAAGCGCGACTTCAGGATATTCGAATAGGTCGGCACCCGGCGCTGCGGTAGGTTACGAACATTCCAGACTCTCGCCAGGGCCCCTCCGATGCTGCAGATCCCCGCCACAATTCTCACCGGCTTCCTGGGTGCGGGAAAGACCACCCTGCTCAAGCGCCTGCTCGAAGAACCCCACGGCCAACGCCTGGCGATCATCGAGAACGAGTTCGGCGAAGAGAATATCGACAAGGAGTTCCTGGTCACGCGCAGCGAAGAACAGATCTACCAGATGAGCAATGGCTGCATCTGCTGCTCCATCCGCCAGGACCTGCGCGAAGCGCTGCTGCTGCTCGCCGAAAAGAGGAAACAGGGTGAGCTGGCATTCGACCGGATCGTCATCGAAACCACCGGGCTGGCCGACCCCGGCCCCGTGGCGCAGACCTTCTTCGCCGACCCGGCGGTCGCCGGCCTGTACCTGCTCGACTCGATCGTCACCGTGGTCGACGCCAGGCATGCCCCGGAGCAACTGGACAAGCGCCAGGAGGCAAGCCGCCAGGTCGGCTTCGCCGACCGCCTGTTCATCAGCAAGTCCGACCTGGTGAGCGCCGGGGAACTGCGCCAGTTGCAGGAGCGCCTGGGCCGCATCAACCGGCGCGCGCCGCAGAAGTTGCTGCACCACGGCAAGCTCGACTTCACGGCCTTCTTCGATGTACGGGGTTTCAGCCTCGACGCCATTCTCGACATCGATCCCACCCTGCTGCCGCTGGCCGCGCCTGTCGAGCACCCCGGCGCCAGCCTGGTGTGCGCGCGCGCCCATGTGCACGACGAGCACTGCGGCCACCACCATCACGATGCGGTCAGCAGCTTCGTCTTCCGCTCCGCGCGGACCTTCGAGCCGGAGCCGCTGCAGCGCTTCCTCGCCGCCCTGGTGGAGCGCCACGGCCCTCAGTTGCTCAGGTACAAGGGGATACTCGCGGTGAGCGGCTTCGATCGCAAATTCATCTTCCAGGGCGTGCACCAGATCATGGGCAGCACCATCGGCCCGCGCTGGAAGGAGGATGAGAAGCGCGAAAGCCGGCTGGTATTCATCGGTATCGACCTGCCTCGCGCAGAGATCGAGGCTGGCCTGGACGACTGCCTGGCGTAGATCCGCGATGGCCATGGTGCCCATGGCCATCGCGGACGCATCAGGCGTGTCCGCCTTCCACACTGCCCAGCCGCTCCCAGTCCTCGGGATCATGCGGCACCCAGATTTCCGCCTGGGTACTGGCGCTGATCTGCTTGATCCGCTGGATCGACTGGATCGCCTGCAGCGCATTGATGTCCACCGGGCACGGACACATGGCGACCAGCCCCGAGCGCAGGTGGACGGTATCACCGGCGATCAGGAAACCCTTGGACGGCAGGCGCACCAGGATGCTCAGCTCGCCGAGGGTATGCCCGGGGGTCTGGTAGAGCATGATGCTGCCGTCGCCGAACAGATCGAGGTCCTCGCGCAACGGGTTCCAGTTGAACGAGCGCGTCGCCTCCAGGTCCTCGTGACGGTAGAACCCGCGGTAGGCCGGGTCGGGCCAGAACGCATAGCGGATATCGGCCTCGGACATGTAGAACTCGGCCTGGGGGAACAGGAACATGCCGCCGGTGTGGTCGAAGTGCGAATGGGAGATGACCACATGGGTGACATCGCTCAGGGCGAAACCGGCCTTGTTGATCTGCTTCTCCAGGGTGTTTTCCGGCGGGCAGTCGAGGGCGAAGGTATCGACCAGGTCGCCGTAGACGGACCTGGGGTCGTCCCAGGCCTGCGGGACCAGGCCGGTGTCGAGCAATACCAGGCCACGTTCGTGCTCGATGAGAAAGCACGGAATCGGCACGGTCAGCGGGCCGTGGGTACCCAGGGAAATCAGCCCGCTGTCCAGGGTGATGGAGGCCCCCGCCAGCGGCCAGAGTCGCTTCGCCGTCATGGCCGGTTCCTCCCCGACAGTTCCTGCACCAGCCGCGGCTGGATGAACTCGATGATGCTTGTTGTCATTGTATTTTTCCGAGTCAGAGAAACGCTGCGGCGGCTCCACCTGGTCCGATCCGCGGGCAGCGATACAGGGCATGGGTGAGCGGTGGCTGCTGCACACCGCCCAGGTGCCAGGGACATGCGATGAACACACCGCGGCACGCCGCGGCGTCGGTCAGACGGCGGTGTAGCCGCCATCCACCACCAGCTCGGTTGCCGTGACATAGGCCGCTTCGTCACTGGCGAGGAACAACGCGGCGTGGGCGATCTCTTCCGACTGCCCGGGCCGCCCCAGGGGGATTGCCGCGGCCAGCGCCTGCATGAGCGCTTCGTCGCTGGTGAAGTTCGTGGCCATGGGCGTGGCGATGAATCCGGGCAACACCGAGTTGACCCGGATCTTCTTGCGCGCCAGCTCCACCGCGAGCGCCTTGCTCAGCATCCGCGCCGCGCCTTTGGACGCGGCATAACCGGGGTTGACGTTGGGAAAGGCGACCAGCGAGCCGATCGAGCCGATATTCACGATCGACCCGCCACCCTGGCGCTCCAGCGCCGGCAACACCGCCGTGACCCCGAGGAACTGGCTGCTGACGTTGACGTTCAGCAAGCGCGTGAGCTCCGCGCTGTCGATCGCCTCGAGACCGCCCTGCGGGCCCAGGGAGCCGGCATTGTTGACCAGGATATCGATCCGCCCGTGGGCGCTGAGGGCCAGCTCGACCACGGCGCGCCAGTCGCTTTCCCGGGTGACATCGAGTACCGCCGGGGCCGCCTGCGCACCGGCCTCGCGCAGCTCCGCGGCCAGCGCCGCGAGCGCCGCTGCGCGTGCCTGCACATCGGTCACCACGACGCGCGCCCCTTCCCGGGCGAACAGCCTGGCGATGGCGGCGCCCATGCCGGTACCGCTGCCGGCGCCGGTAATGATCGCGACCTTGTCTGACAACCTGCTCATAGCCATACCTCCACAACCGTGATGGACGAGGACAACATCAGCGATCACCGCGACGGGTCAGGGCGGCGGCCAGCGCGCGCGCGCCGCCGTCGGCCCAGATCAGTTCGGCCAGGTTCTCGACCTCTGGCAGCTGCGGCTGCCCGGCGAGACTGGCGCCCTTGGCGATGATCTGTTCCCTGGACATGGGTTTGTGCGGTGTGCCGACGCTGTCGACCACCACCGTCGACGCCGTGCTGCCGTCGACGAAGCGCAGGGTCACGCCGGTAGCGAAGTGCTTTGGATAGTATTGCGCCTCCAGCGCCTCGCTCACTTCGAAGCGCACCCGCGCTGCGATGTCGAGGATCGCCGGATCGTCGAGGAATGCCTCGCTGTAGGCGTCGTAGCGGCTGGGCCCGTAGGCCAGGGTCGCGCCGACGATGAACGGGCAGCTGTACTGCGCGGTCATGGTCGACTCGGCGCGGGTCATGTGCTGCTCGGCGATGAGCCGGGGGCCGCTGACGAGAATTTCGTCGATCTGCGCGGGATCGATACGGAAACCGTCGGTCACCTCGGCCAGGGCGTCGATGGTGGAATGGAACAGACGACAGCAGGCATAGGGCTTGAGGCTGATGTTGTGGATCTGCAGGATCGGGCCCGGCACCACGTCGCGCGGCGTGCCGGCGAAGATCGCGGCAGCGCCGTAGACCCCCTCCAGGACCTGGCGCGGTGCGGTGACGGCGGGCAACAGGGCGAATTCGGCGGCCATGACGCCGTTGCGCGCGGCAATCCCGGCATGCACGCGCTTGACTTCGCCACCGGTCGGTTCCACCGAGAACTGCATCGATGCCCCCGCCTGCGACAGCGCATGTCCCCAGGCGCTGATCAGGGTGTCGCTGTCCACCGCCTGCCCGGCCTGGTAGGCGTGCAGGGCGATGCAGGCCGTCGCTGCGCCGAACACGCCATACACCGCGGTGGGATGGAAGCCGCGGTGCACGGTATCCAGGCCGCCGGCGCTGCTGCCGATCAGGGCCATCGCCTCATAGCCGGCCGCCACGGCGCGCAGCAGCTGGGTCTGCGAAGCGTCGGTCACCGTGGCCACGGCCAGGGCCGCGGCGATGACCACGCAGGCCGGGTGACTGGCGGTTTCGTTGTGGGTGTCGTCGAGTTCGTAGCTGTGCCCGGCGGTCCCGTTGACCAGCGCGGCGATGGCCGGATCGGTGCTCCAGTCCGCGCCCAGTACCCGGCTCGCGCCCGATCCGGCGAAGCGCCGCGACCACTGGGCGATGGCCTCGGCCGCGGGGCGCGTGCTGCCGAGCAGGGAGACGATGAAATGATCGAGCAGCAGGCGCCGCGCTGCCTCGATATCGTCGGTATCGAGGGCCGCGTTGGCGACCCGGCTGACGTGATCGGCCAGCCTGCGGGTCAGGCCTTCACAGGGTTGCGTGGTAGTGGACACGATTTTTTCTGCCTCCGGAAATGCGGTTGGTGACACCTGTTCGCCTCGCGAAACCGGCCTCAGTCGGCGTAGGGATTGGCGAACTGGCCGCTGCTGCTGAGGACGGTGGTACGGGTCTGCAGGTACGGATCGAGTGCGTCGATGCCGTTCTCCCGGCCCCAGCCACTGGCCTTGAAGCCGCCATAGGGCGTCGACCAGCGCAGGTAGGAATAGGTGTTGACCCAGACCATGCCCGCCGCGATCCGGCTGGAAACCCGATGCGCCCGGCCGACATCCCGCGTCCACAGGCCGGCGGTGAGCCCGTAGGCGCTGTCGTTGGCAATGGCCAGTGCCTGCTCTTCGTCGTCGAAGGGAATCAGCGCGGCCACCGGCCCGAAGATTTCTTCCCGGGCGATGCGCATCCGGTTGTCCACCCCGGCGAACACCGTGGGCTCGACGAAATAGCCGTCGGCCAGTTCGGGACGCAGGATGCGGCGCCCGCCGGCGATCAGTTCGGCGCCCTCCTGCCGACCGATGTCGACGTACGACAGGGTCTTGCGCAACTGCTCCTCGCTGATCTGCGGGCCCATATGGCTGCTCTCCAGCGAAGGCAGGCCGACCCGCACGCTGGCCGCGCGCTGCTGGAAGACCTCGACGGCGCGCTCGTAGATCGAGCGCTCCACCAGTACCCGCGAGCCCAGCGCGCAGCTCTGCCCGGTCAGGCGCCAGGCACAGGTGGTGGCGGCGTTCAAGGCGCTGTCCAGATCGGCGTCGGCAAAAATGATGTGCGGGGCCTTGCCGCCCAGCTCGAAGGAGAAATGCTTCAGGTTGTCGCTGCCCTCGCGCAGCATGCGCTTGGCGGTGGCCCCTTCGCCGGTGAAGGAGATCTTGTCGACATCGGCGTGCTGGACCAGGTGCGCCCCGGCGACCCGGCCCACCCCCGGCACCACGTTGACCACACCGGGCGGAAAGCCCGCGGCGTGAACCAGGCGGGCGAATTCCAGCGCCGACACCGGCGTCTGCTCGGCGGGCTTGATCACCACGGTGCAGCCCGCCGCCAGGGCGGGCCCGACTTTCAGGCAGATCGACAGCAAGGGCGCATTCCACGGAATGATCGCGCCCACCACGCCGACCGGGACGCGGGTGGTGAAGCCATGCATGCCCTCCTCCAGCGGGATGGTGGTGCCGTGGGTCTTGTCCGCCAGCGAGGCGAACCACTGGTACCACTGGGCCTGGGCGGTGAGGCTGGCGCGGTGGTCCTTGAGCAGGTTGCCGTTGTCCCGCGATTCGATGCGCGCCAGTTCCGCCACGGCGGCCAGCAAGCCATCGGCCAGACGACGCAGCAACGCCGCGCGCTCGTGCCCGGGCATCCGCCCCCAGGGCCCGCTCAGGGCCTGGCGCGCCGCGGCCACCGCGCGATCGATATCCGCGGTCCCGCCGAGCGGGGCGATGGCCCATGGCTTGCCCGTCGCGGGCTCGATGCTTTCGATCAACTGGCCATCGAGCGGCGCGACCCATTGCCCATCGATGTACAGGTGCTCGTAGCGGGTCAGTGAGGCAGAGGCAGGTGCTTGCAGGGACATTCAGCTCTCCAGCGGACGCAACCCGGTCCGTGTCGCCCCGGGATCACGCGATTGATTGTTCTTGTGGTCGCCGGCGGTGACACCGGGGCGAGGCATTGATTGCACTGTAGAGACGCGGTCTGCAGCGACCAATTGGGTTATTTCGAAGCCGCGCTTCGGAAAATCCAAAGCCGCCCGGTCGATTCGAAATCCACGAATCCGCACTTCGTATCTTTCAACTTTCCCGGCGGCCCGGAGCCTGCCTAGGCTGCACCCTCTGATTTCGGCTACGACAACAAACCCCGCCAGCCGGCACCACCCGGCTGACGTCACAACAAGCAAGCCAAAGAGGAAAGAAATGGACACGCAAGCACTGCAACGGAAGATCGACTGGCTCACGGACATCGAGACGCTCAAAGCGCTGATCAGCCGCTATTGCCATGGCATCGACAAGCACGACGAAGCAGGCTTCATGAGCCTGTGGGCAGAGGACGCGACCTGGGAACTGCCCAGAGGCATCCAGTCGGGTATCGACGGCATCAAGGCGTTGCTGCATAAAGTCTGGCGCGAAGTACCCAAGTGCCATCACCACATCACCAATCCCCTCATCAGCGTTGACCAGGACGATGCCAGCGCCCTGACCGACGTCATCTACTACCGCCAGAGCGGCGACGGCCTGCACCAGCTGCTCTCCGGCTCCTACGCCATCAGCTTCCGCCGCGTCGACGGCGCGTGGAAGGTCCGCCACCTGAAGTTCACAAGCTTCGACACCCGCAGCCCGGTCTTCGCCGAAAACCCATAGCCGAGCGTCGCTGCCTGGCGGCGCACGCACCCTGCGCGCCGCCCATTCCTTTGCACTTTCCAACCACAACAACAACAGTGGAGAGTCTCATGCGCCTGTTCCAGCCACTCTGGACGTTCGTCGTTCGTCTGCGTAAAAGTTGCATCCTTGTCGCGATTCCGCTGCTGGTCGTCCTCGCGCCCCGTCAGGGGCTGGCCCTGGGCACCAACATCGGCGACGCGGTCGCCCCGGAGCCCGGGCATGACCTGCTCGCCGTCTACCTGCTCAACACCCGCAACGCCCGCTTCTACAACAGTGGCAACGTCGTCAGCGAACGGGCCAAGCTGGATGCGACCACCACCATCCTGCGCTATGCCCATCCGATCCAGCTCGGCAACATCATCGCCAACCCGCAGTTCGCCGTGTTCCACAACAACCTCTCCCCCGACCATGTCGATGGCCTGCGCCATACCTCCGGCGTCGCCGACCCGCTGATCGGCTTTCCGCTGTTCGTGCATATCGATCGTGCCGCCGGCGAATACCTGGCGATCGCCCCCTTCCTGTTCCTGCCCATCGGCGAGTACGACCACAAGGACCTGCTCAACGCCGGTGAGAACCGCTGGAAGGCCACCCTGCAACTGGTCTACCAGCGCCCGCTGGGCAAGGACTTCTACCTGGAACTGGTGGGCGAAGGCACCGCGTACTGGCGCAACGACGACTACGGCCCCAACCGCATGACCCTGCGCCAGCGCCCCTGGTACGAAACCAAGGCTGCGCTCACCTACCAGTTCAGCGACCCCGGCCACACCCTCGCAGGTGTCGGGGTGTACCGCGACTTCGGCGGCCAGACCCGACTCGACGACCGCTGGCAGGACGACCGCGTCGCCACCACCGGTTTCTATGTCGAAGCCAGCACCTTCTACAGCAAGTCCGACCAGTTGCTGCTGGGTTTCTATCGCGATGTGGATGTGGAGAACGGCTTTCGGGTGAACCAGCAGTTTCGCCTGCGCTACCTGCACATTTTCTGAGTGCAGGGCAGCCGCCTGCACAACCGATCTGCACTCACAAGGAGGATGGCAAACATGGCCACGAAAATTCTCTGGCAAGCGGAAAACCGTGCCGAAGATCCGAACTTCTTCGGTGTACGCGAAACCTACGAAGCCATGGCGGACCGGCCACAGCGCTGGGTCGAGATGTTCGACGAGGCCGCCTACCAATGCGTGCTGGACGGCGCCGACACCGTGCTGTGTGGCTGCAACCCCGGCGGCGCGCTGCTGCACATGGCCGGTTATCGCGAGGTGCGCGATACCGGCGTACCGGTGATTGCCGGCCCTGCCGCCATGGTCAAGCTCGCCGAGACGATGGTCGATCTGCGCCGCAGCATCGGCCTGAGCAAGTCCGAAGCCGAGACCGGCCTCTACAGAACCACTCCCGCCAACGTGCTCGAGGAACTGCAGTCGATGGGCAAGCGCCTGTTCGCCTGACCCCGCGGCATGACCTCCCCCGACCCGACCAGGAGACAGACGATGGATACACCCCTCGCTACCGACAGCCTTCCGCAAGGCTTCGAAGCACTGGCGCCGTTCCTTGCCCAGTGGAACCTGCGCACCTCCCACGAACGCTGGATCAGCCGCGCGCAGACACCCTATGCGGACATCCAGCGCTTCTACGACGCAATGATGGAGCGCGTCGAGGATGCCACCCGCTATCTCGACCAGTTCCCCCTGAACGACATGCCCGAACCCGCGGCGAACCTGTTTCGCCTGCTGCTGGGCATGAGCCACGCCGCAATCGCGGTGGAGATGCACCAGGCAGCGGGTATCCGCAATGCGCCGGCGAACCATGCACTGGAAATAGTCACCGGGTTCCAGCCTCACGGCTGACCCTAGCGATCTTCAGGAGGCTGTATGAACCACCCTATCGATTTGCCGGCTGGCCTGACCCAGTCGGTCGGACTGGGCACCGGCGAGATGCCGACGGCCCTCTATACCGACCCGGCCCAGTTCGAAACCGAGCGCGAGCGCATCTTCCGGCGCGCCTGGTTGATGGTTGGACGTGTCGAACGCATCCCCGCGGCCGGCGACTTCTTCGTCAAGGACCTGGACCTGTTCAAGGCCTCGATCATCGTCGCCCGTGGGCAGGACGGCCGGATCCGCGCCTTCCACAACGTCTGCGCGCACCGGGCCAACCTGGTCGAGCACCGCAAGAGCGGCAACGCCAGACGCTTCGTCTGCCGCTATCACAGCTGGGGCTACGACAATTCCGGGGAACTGGCCCACGTGCCCGACGAGGCCGGCTTCTTCAACCTCGACCGCAAGAAATGCGGCCTGACGCCGGTGACCCTCGATGTATGGGAGGGCTGGATCTTCATCAACCTGGCGCCGAGCGCGGAAGTCAGCCTGGAGGAGTTCCTCGGGCCCATGGCCCAGGCGCTGGCAGGTATCGAATACCAGAACCCCGATCACCCCATCGTCCTGCGGGGCACCTTCAAGGCCAACTGGAAAGCCGTCGCGGAGAACTTCAGCGAGTCCTATCACGTTGCCTCGATCCACCCGAGGACGCTGGGGGCGTTCTATACCGGCCAGGACAACCCGTTCAGCCGCCCCATCAGCGCGAACCTCTATGGCGCGCATCGCTCGATGTCGTTCTGGCTGAATCCGGCGGCCCAGCCATTCTCGAAATCCAGGTTCGCCCAGTGGCTGTTCTCCGCCGACCATTCCGTGACCGGCACACGCAAGCAGGGCCAGGTCAATCCGGTCACCGAGCACCGCAACATCAACCCGACCAAGAGCGACCACTGGGCCAGCGATGTGAACTGGTTCTTCCCCAACTGGCACCTGCAGATCTCCGCCAACCAGTTCTGGAGCCACGAGTTCTGGCCGACCTCCGTCGACACCACGGTGTGGGAGGCCAGGTTCTACAACAAGAAGGCGACCAGCGTCCGCGAGCGCCTGCAACTGGAGCATTTCACCTCGCACATCACCGACACCATGCTCGAAGACCTCGGCAACATCGAGAGCATGCAGGCCGGCATGGCTTCCGGCGCCAGGCCGTCGGTGCATTTCAACGAGAGTGAAATCCTCTGCCGCCATGGCCTGGAGCAGGTGGTCAAGTGGTCCAGCGCCAGCACGGTGAAAGACGCCCTGAGCTGAACCTGGCCGCGCCCCGCCACCCTGGGCGCCCACCATCGCCCGGGGTGGCCCCACCGAACGACAACGAGAGCCACCATGCCCACCGATCTGAAAGTGCGCGTCGCCGCGAAAGTCGAGGAAGCAGAGGACATCTGCAGCTTCATGCTGGTGCCCGTGGAACCCATCCGCCTGCCGGAGTTCAGTGCCGGCGCGCACATCGATGTCTGCCTGCCCGGCGGGCCGACACGCCAGTACTCACTGTGCAATGCCACGGACGACAGCCATGGCTATCGGATCGCGGTGCTGCACGATCCCCTCTCCCGTGGCGGCTCGCGCCAGTTGCACGAGCGCGTCGAAAGCGGCGACATCCTGTCGATCAGCGCGCCGAGAAACCTGTTTGGCCTGCACCGCGAGGCCCGGCACAGCCTGTTGCTGGCGGGCGGGATCGGCATCACCCCGCTGCTGGCCATGGCACAGTGCCTGTCCGCCACCGACGCCTCCTTCGCGCTGCACTACTGCACCCGGTCGCGCCGGCGCACGGCCTTCCTCGAGCGCATAGCCGGCAGTCCGTTCGCCGCCAGGGTGCGCTTTCACTTCGATGACGACGCCGACTCGCCCCGCCTCGACCTCGCGGCCACGCTGGCCAGTCCGTCACCCGACACCCATCTGTATGTCTGTGGGCCCAAGGGCTTCATGGACGCGGTGCTCGGCACGGCACGCGCGATGGGCTGGGCCGAAGACCGCCTGCACTACGAGTTCTTCGCCGCCGAGGCGCGGCAAACCGGCAGCGACGACGGTTTCGAAGTACAGCTCGCCAGCACGGGCGAAGTGGTTGCCGTCGGGCATGACGAGTCTGTCGTGCAGGCACTGGCACGCGCCGGAATACGCATCGAAACCTCCTGCGAGCAAGGTATCTGCGGCAGTTGCCTGACCGGCGTCATCGACGGCGAACCGGAGCACCACGACGTCTACCTGAGCGCGGCGGAGCGTGCGGCCAACGACCAGTTCCTGCCGTGCTGCTCGCGGGCGAAGTCCGCGCGCCTGGTGCTCGACCTCTGATCGTCGGCCCCGTGAACATCCACCCAAAAAGAGAACACTCGAGCATGAAATTCGAACTTGAAGGAAAAACCGCCCTCGTCACCGGTGCCACCCAGGGCATCGGCTTCGCCATCGCCAGCGGCCTGCTGGCCGCCGGTGCCGAGGTGGTGATCAATGGCCTGGGCCAGGACCAGGTCGACAGCGCACTCGCCAGGTTGCGAGACGCCTTTCCCGGCGCGCGGGTGCGGGGCGTGGACGCCGACCTGGGCAGCGCCGCGGGGTGCGCCAGCCTGCTGGCGCAGGTGCCCGTCTGCGACATCCTGGTCAACAACGCCGGAATCTTTGCCGCCGGGGACTTCTTCGAGATCGACGATGCCACCTGGGAGCGCTACTGGGCGGTCAACGTCATGGCCGGCATGCGCCTGGCCCGCGCCTGCCTGCCGGGCATGGCCGCCAGCGGCTGGGGCCGGGTGGTGTTCATCGGCTCGGAGTGCGGCATCAGTACACCGCCGGACATGCTCCACTACGCCACCACCAAGACCGCGATTCTCGGCCTGTCCCGCGGCCTGGCCAAACGCATGGCCGGGACCGGGGTGACTGTGAACGCGGTGCTCCCCGGGCCGACGCTGAGCGAGGGCGTGGAAGGCCTGTTGCAGGAGCAGATCCGCCGTACCGGCAAGAGCATCGAGGAACAAGGCGCCGAGCTGGTCAAGGCCATGCGCCCGTCGTCGATCACCCAGCGCTTCCAGACCGCCGGGGAAGTGGCCAACCTGGTGCTGTACACCTGTTCGCCACTGTCCTCGGCCACCACCGGCGCGGCATTGCGCGCCGACGGTGGCGTGGCCGACACGCCGATCTGATCAGTTTTCCAGCACAAAAGAACCTTGGGCTTTCCGAGCGGGGCCTGGAGGTCTGTGCTATGGCTGGCCGGGCAACATCCGCGAACTGGAAAACCTGGGCGAGATGTCGTGATTGGGGGGTGGTGCTGGGTGCCTGTCTTGAGTTTTGCAGCGCCCTCCAGATCGAGCGCCGTCCGGGCGGCGCATCGCGGTGCATGGCGACACTCTTCCAGCGCTCTCAAGATCGAGCGCCGTCCGCACGGCGCATCGCGGGCTACGCCCGCTCCCACATTTGTTGCAACGTACCTATGTCTGACAGGCCATGGTTGACCGCCTTGTGGGTTCGACTCGATACCGAGTCGTACCCAACAGCCTCCCCACGATGCATCGCCGAAAAAACAAAGGCTGACAACTCAAATCCCACAGGCCATGGCACGTTGCAACGAATGTGTGAGCGGGCGTAGCCCGCGATGCGCCGTGCGGACGGCGCTCGATCTCAAGGGCGCTAGAAGAGCATCGTCATGCACAGCGAAGCGCCGCGCGGGCGGCGCTCGATCTTCTGAGCGCTGCAAGACTCAAGACAGGCACCTGGCGGACTTGATGCGGTCTCCTGCCAAGCCCCCAGAGTCGTGTAGATACCCACGCAGTGCAGGCCAAAACAAAAAAACCCGAGCCCTCCCCGCACGGAAAGACCCGGGTAAAACCCCGCTCAGCCGCAGCGGCTGACAACAAGCATCGGCGTCCGTCGCTCAGCGATCATCCGCGTGGATCGAGGACGGATGACGGCACAGACCATCGATCTCGATATCCATGTAGGGAAACAGCGGCAGCTGCATCAAGGTATCGTGCAGCGCCTCGACACTGGGCAGGTCGAACACGCTGTAGTTGGCGTAGTGCCCGGCGATGCGCCACAGGTGGCGCCAGCTGCCCTCGCGCTGCAGGCGCTGGGCCAGTTCCTTCTCGTCGGCCTTGAGTTGCGCGGCCTTGGCCGGGTCCATGTCGACCGGCAATTTCACCGTCATCTTCACGTGGAACAGCATGCTCTCTCTCCTCTGTTCAGCGGCGGGCGAAGCGCGCCAGCTGCGCCTCGTCCAGGGTCAGGCCCAAGCCCGGGATGGCCGGGACGTGCAGGTGGAAATCGCGGTACAGCGGCGCCTCGCGGACGATTTCCTCGGTCAGCAGCAGCGGCCCGAACAGCTCGGTGCCCCAGGTCAGCTGGCGCAGGGTGAGGAAGGCATGCGCCGAGGCCAGGGTGCCGACCGAGCCTTCGAGCATGGTCCCGCCGTACAGGGCGATGCCCGCCGCCTCGGCGATCTGCGCGGTACGCAGCACCGCACGCGGACCGCCGTTCTTGGCGATCTTCAGGGCGAAGATGCTCGCCGCACCGTCGGCGGCGAGGCTGAAGGCGTCCTCGACGCTTTCGATGGATTCGTCGGCCATGATCGGCGCCGGGCTGCGCTGGTTGAGACGGACCTGGCCGCCACGGTTGATCCGCGCGATCGGCTGCTCGATCAGGTCGATGCCGTTGTCGCCAAGCACCTGGCAGGCGCGGATGGCCTGGGACTCGTCCCAGTACTGGTTGACGTCGACGCGCACGCTGGCGCGGTCACCCAGCTCGCGCTTGATCGCCAGCACATGCCTGAGGTCCTGCTCCAGCGGGTTGGCGCCGATCTTCAGCTTGAACACGCGGTGGCGGCGGATCTCCAGCATGTGCTGGGCTTCAGCGATGTCCCGCGCGGTATCGCCGCTGGCCAGGGTCCAGGCCACTTCCAGGCTGTCGCGCACGCGACCACCGAGCAGCTCGCTGACCGGCAGGCCGAGGCGCTTGCCCTGGGCATCCAGCAGCGCGCTCTCGATGCCGGACTTGGCGAAGGTGTTGCCCTTGGCCAGCTTGTCGAGCTTGAGCATGGCGGCGTTGATGTTGTCCGCCGGCAGGCCGATCAGCGCCGGGGCCAGGTGCGCGTCGATATTGGCCTTGATCCCTTCCGGGCTCTCGTAGCCGTAGGCCAGGCCGCCGATGGTGGTGGCCTCGCCGATGCCTTCGACGCCGTCGCTGCAACGCAGGCGAATGATCACCAGGGTCTGCTGCTGCATCGTGTGCATGGCGAGCTTGTGCGGACGGATGGTCGGCAGGTCGACGATGATCGCCTCAAGACTTTCGATAAGCGTTTGCTTCATGGTTCGGATCAACCTATGCAATGGGACTTCGCCAGCGCGCCACGGGCCGGCATGTCGCACTGTGCCCCCGCACAGGAGTTGCGTCCAATATCGAATGGGTCTGCAACGATACCTTTAAGGTATCCTTATCAAAACCAATCAGATTCAACCTCAGCGAAACGCCCTATCAGATGCAGGAGGTATCGTGGAACTCAGGCACATCAAGTATTTCCAGGCGGTCGCCCAGACCCTGAATTTCACCCAGGCGGCGCAACGCCTGAACATCGCCCAGCCACCGTTGAGCCGGCAGATCCAGCAACTGGAGGACGAACTGGGTACGCAACTGCTGGAGCGCAGCAGGCCGCTGCAACTGACCGAGGCAGGCCGCTTCTTCCAGGAGCAGAGCCGCGCCCTGCTGCAGCAGCTGGAAAGCCTCTGCGAGAACACCCGGCGCATCGGTGCGGGGCAACGCCGCTGGCTGGGCATCGGCTTCGCCCCGTCGACCCTGTATGCGCTGCTGCCCGAGCTGATCCGCGAACTGCGCGAAGACCCGAGGCTCGAGCTGGGCCTGCATGAAATGACCACCCTGCAGCAGGTCGAGGCGCTGAAGGCCGGTCGCATCGATATCGGCTTCGGCCGCATTCACCTGGCGGACGACGCGATCCACCAGCAGGTGCTGCGCGAAGACCCGCTGGTGGCGGTCCTCCCGGCCAGCCAGGCGCCGGGGGAACCCACGGTAAGCCTGGCCTCCCTGGCGCAGCGACCGTTCGTGCTGTATCCGGCGCAACCCCGCCCCAGCTATGCCGACCATGTGCTGTCCCTGTTCGCCCGGCAGGGGCTGGGCCTGCAGGTCGCGCAGTGGGCGAACGAACTGCAGACCGCCATCGGCCTGGTGGCCGCCGGTGTCGGCATCACCCTCGTGCCGGCGTCGGTGCAACAGCAGCACCGCGCCGATATCGTCTATGCGGCGGTCGACGACCCCGAGGCGGTTTCGCCGATCATTCTCAGTCGCCGCAGCGGTGATATCAGCGACCTCGTCCAGCGCTGCCTGCACCTCATCGAGCGGATCAACCGGCAACCTTGAAGCGCCCCGCCAGGGGCTTTCCACTCTTTGAACCTTTTAGTTAATGCGCCTGGCGGTGACTCCTTGTATCCTTGCAGCGCGGCGAAATGGCCAAGTGCCATGATCCACGCCCACCGCTCGTCAATCCAGGAATCGGCTTTCCCCCAGGTATCAACGTGAAGCGTGACATCCACCTCGTCGTCCTCTTGCTGTCGGTCATCGGTTGTTCGCTCGCTTCATTGACGCTGTGGAAAGTGATGGCCTCGCGAGAGCGGGCGCTGGAAGAAATCGACACCCACAGCCTCAACCTCACCCAGGCACTCTCCACCTATTCCGAAGGCATCGTGCGCCAGAGCGCATTGATCCTCCTCGGCCTGGTCGAGCGCCTGGAAACCGAAGGCAGCGGGCCGCGGCAGATCGAACGCCTGAGCCAGCTGGTCAGCCGGCAACAGCCGCTGATGCCGCAGTTGAGCGGCATCACCGTGTACGCCAAAGACGGGCACTGGCTGATGTCGTCCAACCGCCCCATCCCGGCCGGGGCCAACAGCAGCGACCGCGCCTACTTCATCCATCACCGTGACGACCCGTCCCGCGAACCCTTCATCGGCCTGCCCATCCGCAGTCGCGCCACCCAGGAGTGGGTGATCACCATCAGTCGCCGCTTCAACGATGCGCAAGGCGACTTCGCCGGGGTGGTGGCGGTGACGCTCGGCGTGGAGAACTTCCTGCGCCTGTTCGGCCAGATCGACGTGGGCCAGGAGGGCGCGATCGGGCTGACCTACACCGACGGCTCGCTGCTGGTGCGCTACCCGTTTCGCGAGCAGGACATGGGACGCAATTTCTCCAGGTCGCCGATCTATGCCAAGTACCTGGTCGACAACGCGGTGGGCACCGCCTCCTTCACCTCCAGCCTGGATGGCGTCGAGCGCCTGTATGCGTTTCGCAAGAGCGACAGTCTGCCGCTGGTAACGACGGTGGCACTGGGCAAGCGCGAGGCGCTGGCGGCCTGGCAGCTCGAAGCTCTGCTTTCGCTGCTGGTGGTGTCCGGGTTGCTGGGCCTGACCGGCGTCATTGGCTGGCTGCTGATCCGCACCATGTGCCGCCGCAGCCTGGCGGAAGACGAGCTGCGGCTGGCCCAGCAGCAGTTGCTCGACAGCAACCGCCAGCTCGAACACCTGGCGCGGCACGACGGGCTGACCGGGCTGGCCAACCGCCGCTGCTTCGACGAAGCCCTGGCCCAGGAAAGCGCCAGGTCGCGTCGAAACGCCACGTCACTGGCCTTGCTGATGATCGATATCGATCACTTCAAGCGCTACAACGACACCCATGGTCACCCCGCCGGGGATGCCTGCCTGCAGCAGGTCGCCCGGCTGTTCTCGGCCTGCGTGCGGCGCCCCTGCGACGTGCTGGCCCGTTACGGCGGCGAGGAACTGGCGGCGATCCTGCCCGACACCGACAGCGCCGGTGCCGCCAGCATCGCGCAGGCGATGCTCGACCGCCTGGGCCGGGAGCCCATCGCCCATCACGACAGCCCGTTTGCCCGGGTGACCGTCAGCATCGGCATCGCCTGCATGAGCGGCAGCGAAGCGGACGCCACCCCATCGTCGCTGCTCGAACGCGCCGACCAGGCGCTCTACGTGGCCAAGGAAAGCGGCCGCAACCGCCTGCATGTCGGCTGAAGCGGCGAGCGCTCTGGCGGTACTGCCTCAGAGGTGCTTGCGGAAGAACGGCACCAGGCGCTCCAGCGCCGCAGCCACCGGACCGGGCTGGTCATACAGGTCGTAATGGGTCGCGCCCTCGACCACCTGCAGGGTCTTGTCCGCCGAGCGGGCCCGGTCGAACAGCTCGAAACCGTCGCGGAACGAACCGAAGGCCCCCGGCGTGCCGCCACCGATGACGATGTGCAGCGGCTGGGTCAGCAGGCGCTCGGCCAGGTGGAAAGCATCCCAGCCCAGCGCCGGCGCCACGCTGGTGAAACGCAGGCGGTTCGGCGAGCCGGGTTGCTGGCCACGGGGCGTCTTGTAGTAATCGACGGCCTCGACCACGTCCACGTCGGCGACACCCGCCTGCTCGCGCTCGGCCTGGGAGTTGGGGATGTAGGTGACCAGCAGCGGATCGGCGCCCCGCGCTTCGGCGGTGCGCTGCCTGCCGATCGCTTCGAGGGTGTTCAGCGCGGCGTCGGCGCTCATGTCGCCGGCGCGCATGATGCGTCCGTAGTTGGCCGCGACCACGGTGCCCACGGCCTTGATGCGCCGCTCGGTCATCGCCGCGTTGACGGCATAGCCGCCGCCACCGCAGACGCCCAGCACGCCGATGCGTTCCTCGTCGACCCAGGGCAGCGTGACGAGATAGTCCACGGCGCAGCGGAAGTCCTCGACGCGCACGCTGGGGTCTTCGCTGTAGCGTGGCTCGCCGCCGCTGGCGCCCTGGGTGGAGGCATCGAAGGCCAGGGTGATGAAGCCCTGCGCGGTCAGCTGCTCGGCGTAGATGGCGCCGGAGGTCTGCTCCTTGCAGCTGCTGATCGGGTGGGCACAGATGATCGCCGGGTACTTGCGGCGCTCATCGAAATCCTTCGGCAAGCGGATATCGGCGGCGACATCCCACAGACGATTCTTGAACGTGACGTGTTTCATGCTGTGTCTCCCTCGCTCAGAGGTGGTGTTGGAAGAACGGACCCAGCCTGGCGATGGCCTCGGCCACCAGGTCCGGTTTGTCGTACAGGCCGACATGGGAAGCGCCGGGCACCAGGTGCAGGTGCTTGTCCTGGCTGGCGACGCGCTGGTACAGGTCTTCGCTGATCCAGCGGGTACCGGCCTCGGCACCGGCGACGATCTGGATCGGCTGGGTCAGGAACACCTCCACCAGGTGGAAGGCATCGAAGGTGCACAACTGCATCAGGCTGCGCAGCGGCGCCTGGCTCGGCGAACGGGGATTCTGCGCCCGCGGGCCGCGATAGTAGTCCACGGCCTCGGCGAGGTCGGCATTGGGCGCCTGGTCACGGCTGACCGGCACGATCGGGAAGTACCCGGTGGCGCTGCCGTTGGCCTCGGCGGTGCGGGCGTTGACCGCGGCATCCAGCAGGGCCAGCGCATCCTCGGGGTTGCCGCGGCCATCCCAGCCCTGGCGCAGGATCGCCCCGTAGTTGGCGGCGCTGACCGTGCCGATCGCCTTGATGCGGCGATCGCCCATGGCTGCCCCGACGGTGTAGGCGCCCCCGGCGCAGATGCCCATGGCGCCGATGCGCTCGCGGTCGACGTAAGGCAGCGTGGTCAGGAAGTCGACGGCGGCGCTGATGTCCTCGATGCGCGCATGGGGATTTTCCAGTTGCCGCGGCTGGCCACCGCTCTCGCCCTGGAACGACGCATCGAAGGCCAGGGTGACGAAGCCCAGCGCCGCCAGGCGCTCGGCATACAGGCCGCTGGTCTGCTCCTTGACGCCGCCGGCGGGATGGGTACAGACGATCGCCGGGCAGCGGGCCGTCGCCGTGAAGCCCGGTGGCAGGTACAGGTGGCCGGCCATGTCGAGCGTGCCGTTGGCAAAGGTGACTGCATTCATATCGAACCTCACGGGGTGTCGGTGCGCATGGCACCTAGGCTGTTTTCGCAGTCTACGAGCAGGCGGACCTGGTTATAATCCTGCAAAATCCGAATGCACTTATTAGCCAGGCTTCTCAATGAGCGGAAACAACCTCAAGGATCTCACCGCCTTCCTGATGGTCGCCGAGGAAGGCAACTTCACCCGCGCCGCTGCCCGCCTGGGTCTTTCCCAGTCGGCGCTGAGCCAGGTCATCCGCGGCCTGGAGGCACGCCTGGAACTGCGTCTGTTCGCCCGCACCACGCGCAGCGTGGCGCTGACCCCGGCCGGGGAAAAGCTCATGCAACGGGTTGCACCGGCCATGGCGCAGATCGATGCCGGCCTCCAGGAAATCACCGAACTGCGCGACAAGCCCGCCGGCAGCGTGCGCATCAGCGCCGACGAATACGCCGTGCTCAACCTGCTGCAACCGGCCATCGCGCGGGTACTGCCGGACTTCCCCGACATCAGCGTCGAACTGAGCATCGACTACGGTCTCAGCGATATCGTCAGCGGTCGCTACGACGCCGGCGTGCGCCGCGGTGGCCTGGTGGCGCGGGACATGATCGCCCTGCAGATCAGCCCGCCGCACCCGATGACGGTGGTCGCCGCGCCCGTCTACCTGGCGCGCCAGCCGGCGCCGCGGCACCCGCGCGAACTGACCGGGCATACCTGCATCAACCTGCGCCTGCCTACCCACGGCGAGTATTTCGCCTGGGTCTTCGACAGGGCCGGCAAGGAGCAGCGGATCAAGGTCGATGGCCAGTTCGTCAGCAACAGCATCGCCTCGGCGCGGGATGCCGCGCTGTCCGGCCTGGGCCTGGCCTATCTGCCGCGGGAATACGTGCGCGAGGCGGTGCAGCAGGGAGCGCTGGTCGAAGTGCTTTCAGGCTGGTGCAAGACCTTCGAGCCCTACTACCTCTACTACCCCAGCCGGTTGCATCGCTCGCCCGCCTTCCTCTGGCTGCTCGATGCGCTGCGTCATTCGCCGGGGGAATCACCGCGCGCGCAATGACGCCCGCGCAGCATGAGCAGGCCGGCGCCGAACAGGATCAGCACCGACCAGACCCAGACCAGGGGCGCAATGCCCAGGGCGCTGGCGAGCACGCCGACCAGCATGGGAAACAGGGTTTGCAGCAGATTGTTCACCGACATCGAGATGCCCAGCGCCTCGTTGACCCGCGCCGGCGGCGCCACCTCGTAGATCAGTGCCAGCGACACCGGCGTGCCGACGCCCAGGGGCAGGCCGAGGGCCGCGCTCAGGAGCATCAGCGAGGGCATGTCGTGGGCCACGGGGATCATGGCGTAGACCGCGGCCGCGACGGCCAGGGCGAGAACCAGGGTCGCATGCGGATTGACGTACTGGATCAGCAGCGGGGTGAAGAAGCGCGAGGTCAGGCTGCCAAAGGCGAACGCACCGACCACCCAGCCGGCCTGGGACGCGGCCAGGCCGACCTGCGCCGCGTGCAGGGAAAGAATGAACGGGTACAGGGTCTGGTTGGCGGTGAACACGCTGCTGACCAGGATCCACAGGCGCAGGTCACCGACCTTGAGCAGGTCGTAGGCGCGCCGCGCTTGCGGCGCCGTGCCGGGGTCCTGGGTCTGGCGGGCATAGAAGTGCGGCAGCAACTGGATGCCGATCAGCGCGAAACAGGCGAACAGGCCCAGCACAGCGACAGCGATGACCGCCCCAGCGTGCTCGAAGGCATACGAGGTGAGCACCGGTCCGCCGAAGTTGAACAGCGAGTAGCTGAGCACCAGGTAACCCAGCGCCTTCGCCCGCTCGCTGACCCTGACGCCCATGCCGACCGCGCGGGTCGCCGCCATGTGGGTGAAGACCCCGGCGCTGCCGATCAGGCCGGACACCGCCAGCAGGCTGTACGGGCTCGGCAGGCCCCAGAACAGCAGCGCCGCGAGGACGATCATCAGCGCCGACAGCAGCACCGCCGGCAGCGTGCCGACCCGGTCCATCCAGCGCCCGAACGCCACGCTCAGGAGCATCGGCACCGCCGTGCACAGCGCCGCCGCGACACCGATCAGCAGACTGCCGGCGCCCAGGGACAGGCCGATCAGCGGAACGATCAGGCGCGACGAGCCGAGGGCGGCCATGATCCAGCCGGAGATGAACAAGGTCCCTGCCATTCGCCCTGTCGGCGCGGGCCGGGAGACCTCGGCGGGCGGTTGCCGGGCGCCCATCAGGCCTGCCCTCCCCGGTGAGTCGGTACGTCGTGCCTGCCTGTGTCGATGGATAAACCGGGATGCTGCATGGACCTACCGTTCGCGCTGCGCCAAGAAAATACCCGACGTCCCGGCCAGGCATGACGCCAGGGACGAGACCCGCGGGAAAGGGGATACCCGCTGGATCCTGACGACCGCGGCGAGAGGCTGCAATGGATGCTTTTCGAAATGCCGATTCGCCAGCGCCGAAGCGCCCGGGCACCGCGGCTGTCGATCCGACCGATTCGTCGCCGGCGAAACCGCACTTGCACAATCATCATTTGTACCGCGCCGAGCCAGGGCCAAAGATCACGCGACCTACAGCGCCGAAGACCGAAAACCCGCCATGAACACGACACCCCTTGCCCACCGCGCGACCCCGACTGCCGACCTGGCCCGCCTGATCCGTCCCGGCGACACGATCATGTGGGGCCAGGCCAACGCCGAACCCCTGACCCTGATCCAGGCGCTGGTGGAGCAGCGCCATGCCCTGGGTCGGGTCCGGGTGTTCCTCGGCATCGGCCAGAACACCCTGCTCAAGGCCGAACACGCCGACGCCCTCGACTTCCTCGGCTACTGCGGCAGCGGCACCAACCGCCACCTGGCACAGGCCGGGGTGCTGGACATCCTGCCCGCCCACTATTCGCAGTTTCCGCGCCTGATCGAACAGGGCGCGCTGCGCATCGACGTGCTCATGCTGCAGGTGCCCCCCGCCGATGCCCTGGGGCGCTACAGCCTGGGCATGGCCCGGGAATACCTGGTGCCGGCGCTGAAGTCGGCGCGGGTGATTCTGGCCGAGGTCGATCCGTCGATACCCTGGACCTATGGCGGCCCCTACCTGCAGGAAAGCGATTTCGACCTGCTGATCCCCTCCACCCTGCGCGCCCCCGCCGCCCCGCCCAGCGCGCCCGGGTCGGTGGAGATCGCCATCGGCCGGCATGTGGCCAGCTTCATCGAGGACGGTGCGACCCTGCAGACCGGCATCGGCAACGTGCCCGATGCGGTGCTGGCGCAACTGCGCGACCGCCGCGAGCTGGGCGTGCATTCCGGGGCGATCGGCGACGGCATCGCCGAACTGGCGCAGGCGGGGGTGATCACCAACAGTTGCAAGAGCATCGATGTCGGCGTGTCCATCGGCGGCGTGCTGATCGGCGGCGACAGTGTGCGTCGCTATGCTCATCTCAACTATGCCCTGGAGCTGCGCGGCACCCACTACACCCACAGTACCCAGGTACTGGGCAAGCTCGATCGCTTCGTCGCGATCAACTCCGCCATCGAGGTCGACCTCAGCGGCCAGGTCAACTCGGAAATGGCCGGCGGCCGCTATGTCGGCGGCGTCGGCGGCATCCTCGATTTTCTCCGTGCGGCGCAGGCCAGCCGTGGCGGCGTACCGATCCTCGCCCTGCCCTCCACCGCCGGAAACCACAGCCGCATCGTCGCCAGCCTGTCAGGACCGGTCACGGTGCCGCGCAGCGACGGCTGCGTGATCATCACCGAGCATGGCATCGCCGATCTGCGCGGCTTGCCGCTGGGCCAGCGCACGCAACGGCTGATCGCGGTGGCGGCGCCCGAACATCGCGAGGCACTGGAGCGCCAGGTGCATCAGGCGAAATCGCGGGGTTGAAGACGCCCGCGCCGTGAGCGATATCGCCCACGGCGCGGCAGGTCAGGTCAGGACTGCACCGTGCCAGCCGTACCGCTCAGGTACTCCAGCAAGGTCCGCGCCGCCGGACTCGGCAGGCGGCCATGGGGGGTGGCGATGGAGATGATGCGGTTGGCCCAGGGCTCGGCCAGGTCGAGCACCGCGACCGAGTCGAGCATGTCGCGGCTGACATGACACTCCGGCTGCACCGTCACGCCGAACCCGGCCTGCACCAGGCTGATCGCGACACCGGTGCTGCGCACGTTGAAGCGTGACTCGAACTCCTGCCCCAGGCGCCTGGCCGCGGCGCGGAACACCGGGAGCATGGCCTTCACGGCGATCAGGCTTTCCGGCAGCAGGTCCTCGAAGGTCACGCTGTCGCGCCCCGCCAGCACGTGGTCGCGGGGCACGATGGCGACCATGCGGTCCTTGCGATAGGGCGTGACGTCGACACCGCTCAGGTCCATTTCATGGGCCATGGCGAACACGCCCACGTCCGTCTCGCCATTGGCCACGGTGCGCACGATCTCGGCATTCTCCACCTCGCTCAGGTGCAGCTCGATCAACGGGTAGTCATGGGCATAGTTACCCAGCTCGCGGGCCAGGAACGGCGCGATGATCGAGCGTGCCGAGGCAACGTGGACATCGCCGCGGATGCCTTCGGTGAACGAGGAGATCTCCGCGCGCATGTCGTCCAGCTGGCCGAAGATCGTGCGCAGGTAACGCACCAGCACCGCGCCGGCGGGGCTGGGCTGCACGCCCTTGGGATTGCGCTCGAGCAGCTTGACCCCGGCGATCTCCTCGAGGTCCTGGATGCGCTTGGTGGCGGTCGAGGCGGCGATGTTCTCGCGGATGGCGGCGAGGCCTATCTGCTGTTCCTCCACGGCGGACAGGAACAGCTTCAGGGTGAACAGATCTACCTGACGGATGAGGTGCATCTTGTTGAAAGTCATAGGCGCTCTGAAGAGGTACGTATCGTCTTGTCATTGTTGGGCGAAGCCGCGGCGCGAGATGTCATCGAGCCACTCTCCACCACCGCTTCACGCTGTCATCGACTATACGCCTTCGACGCCGCGACCGCTTGCCCAATACTGCTCGGCACGGTCTTTCCCACGAATGCGGCGAGTGCTCTATCACGGGCCTTTCGGCGCGCTTCAGCAAAGCTGAAGCGGGGCTTCGGGAAAGGTCACTTGAGCGCCCCCTGCCAGCCTTCAATATGAGTCCCAGGACCGGCCCCTGGCGCACACGCGCCAGCGTCATCGATGCCGGGTCCGTTGCCAGCAAACCCATCGATCGTCGTCGGCGACAGCGTTGCCGGCGCTGGGTTCGCGTTCACCTGAAAACAATAAAAAGAGGGTTGTAGTGTGGCCGATTCCAAGCAACTTCCGTTCGTCCTGATCCTGAGCCTGAGCCCCGCTCTGCCGCTGCCGGCGTACGCCGATTTCATCGCCGACAGCAAGCTCAACCTGGGTCTGCGCACGCTCTATTACAACAACGACTTTCGCGACAACAGCAGCGGCCCGTCGCGCACCGAGGAACTGGCCCAGGGCTTTCGCCTGGACTACCAGTCCGGCTACACCGCAGGTCCGATCGGCCTGGGGGTCAATGCCATCGGCCTGCTCGGGGTGACCCTGGACAGCGGCGCGGGACGCCACCAGGGCAGCTCGATGATTCCTTCCGCCGGCGACCACCCGGCGGACGAATGGAGCCGCCTCGGCCTGACCTTCAAGATGAAGGCATCGAAGACCGAGCTGCTGGCCGGCACCCTGTTTCCCAAGCTGCCGATCCTCGTCGCCAACGACGGCCGCCTGCTGCAGCAGACCTACCAGGGCGGGATGATCACCTCCAACGAACTGGACAACCTGACCCTGGTTGCCGGCAAGCTGGACAAGGTCACCGGTCGCGGCTCCAGCGATCGCACGGGCCTCGCGGTCGGTGGCGGACGCGAGCAGAGCGACAGCTTCAGCTTCGCCGGGCTCGACTACAAGCTGGGCAGCAACCTGTTGCTGCAGTACTACCACGCCTCGCTGAAGGACTATTACCGCCAGGACTTCGTCGGTGCGGTGCATACCTTGCCGCTCGGCGAAACGCAGAAATTCAAGACCGACCTGCGTTATTTCCGCAGCCGCGGACAGGGCGCGAACGCCGCCGGCGAGGCGGGTTACCAGGTGTCCGGCTATACCCGCGACGGCGACGGCAGGATCGACAACGACACCTGGAGCGCCACCTTCACCTACACCGTCAACGGCCACAGCCTGCTGGCCGGCTACCAGAAGGTTTCCGATCACAGCGCCTTCGTCCAGCCCAACCAGGGCAGCCTGGGTGGCGGGGTCGAGGCTGGTGGTTCCAGCACCTACCTGTACACCGACCGCCTGGCCTCCAACTTCACCCGCGCCGGGCAGGCCTCGCGCTATGTGCAGTACGCCTATGACTTCGCCGCGGCGGGGATCCCTGGCCTGAGTGCCTCGGTGATGTACGTGGATTCCGATTCGATCAAGCGCGCCAGCGGCGGTGACCAGCGCGAGTGGGAGCGTGACCTGTCGCTGGGCTATGTGCTGCAGAGTGGTCCGCTGAAGGGGCTCGGCTTCGTCTGGCTGAACGCCAAGCTGCACAGCGAGGCGGTGGCGAACCAGGATCAGAATCGGTTGTTGATGACTTATACGTTGGCGTTGTTCTGAGGGGGTGGGGCTGACGGTGTCTTGCCGGTGTTCTTGAGATCGAGCGCCGTCCTCGCGGCGCTTCGCGGGTGCATGGCGATGTTCTTCTAGTGCCCTTGAGATCGAGCGCCGCCCGCGCGGCGCTTCGCGGGCAACGCCCGCTCCCACATTTGTTGCAACGTACCTATGTCTGACAGGCCATGGTTGACCGCCTTGTTGGTTCGACTCGATACCGAGTCGTACCCAACAGCCTCCCCACGATGCATCGCCGAAAAAACAAAGGCTGACAACTCAAATCCAACAGGCCATGGCGCGTTGCAACAAATGTGGGAGCGGGCGTGGCCCGCGATGCGCCGTGCGGACGGCGCTCGATCTCAAGGGCGCCAGAAGGCTGTCGTCAGGCACAACGAAGCCCCCTAGCCCCCCAGAAAACCTCACCCCCCAACCCGCCGAATGAACTCGATCGCCATCCGCCCAAACGCATCATTGTCATCACCGGTCAACATATGCCCCGCGCCCGCGACCTCGACCTGCGTCGCCACCGGGCACAACACCAGGAACTCCTCCACCGCCTCGCGGCTCAGCACATCGGAGTACTCGCCACGCACCACCAGCGTCGGCACCGCTATCCGCCGCGCACACTGGCCCAGACGCACGGTCCGCGCGTGCAGATCGTCGCGCCCGTCGAGAAAACGCGGATCCCAGTGCCAGTAAAGCCGCCCATCAGCCGCCCGCCGCAGGTTCTTGCCCACTCCGCTGGCACCCTTCGCCGAGCGCGGGCCACCCCGATACCCGGCAATCGCCTCGGCCGCTTCCTCCAGCGAAACGAAACCGCGGGCATGCCGGCTCATGAAATCACGAACCCGATCGACCCCCTCGCCCAATGAACGGTGGGCAACATCGGCAAGTATCAACGCGGCCGCCTCCACCACGCCGTCGGCCACCGCCTGGAGACTGGTCAGGCCACCCATCGAGGCACCAATCAACACCGGCGGCGCGGCAAGGGTGCGGACCACACAGGCCAGATCCCGGGCCAGCGCCGCCTCGCTGTAGTCGCCGTCCTCCACCCACTGCGAATCGCCATGCCCGCGGGCATCGTAGGCCAGCGCGTGAAAACCGGCGCGGGCCAGGTTGCGCGCGGTATGCCGCCACGAATGACGGGTCTGGCCACCGCCGTGCAGCAGCACCACGGGCGGGGCCGAGGGATCGCCCCAGCTGTCGCCATACAGGCGATTGCCGTGGTCCCCCGTCCAGCAGTGCATGGGAGTGGGTGTACCGGGAAGCGCAGTGCGTGCGGTCATGATCAGCAAAACCAGGGCAAGGCGCCGGACGGACGCGACCCGCGAAGGTACACGACGCTGCGCGGCACCCAGGTCGCAGTCGTCGATCGCGCGATGAAGCGCCATCTTCGACACTGCACCGGGCAAGGCCAAGTCGGGTTTTTCGAAGTGGCGCTTCAGGTTTCCTCAAGCCGAACCGCTCACGCTGCGGGTGTGCGGTTTGCTAGCGTGACAGTTCGACAGGTACCCATCCGCACAACAAGAACAAGGAGGCAGCATGAGACAGGTCGCGCAAGCGCACGCCCGGGTCAACGCCATCTCGGCAGGGGCACGCGATGCACAACTATGACTACATCGTGGTCGGCGCCGGGTCCTCCGGTTGCGTGGTCGCCAGCCGGCTCAGCGAGGATCCGCAAACGCGGGTGCTGCTGATCGAGGCCGGCGCGAGCACCGACGATTTCTGGGTCAACACCCCGGCGGGCATGGCCCGGCTGTTCGGCAGCGAGCGCTTCAACTGGCGGTTCAAGACCGCGCCGATCGCCACCCTCGATGGCCGCCAGGTGCAATGGGACCGCGGCAAGGGCCTGGGTGGCAGCAGCGCCATCAACGGCATGATCTACATGCGCGGGCAACCCGAGGACTACGATCTCTGGGCCCGCCTGGGCAACCCCGGCTGGGCCTGGGCCGATGTGCTGCCGTATTTCAAGCGCTCGGAACACAACGTCCGCGGCGCCAGCAGCAACCACGGCGACCAGGGCCCGCTGTGGGTCAGCGACCCGGAGGAAGTCCACCCGGCAGCGCACGATTTCATCAGTGCCTGCGCCAACCTCGGCATCCCGCGTTCCAGCGACCTCAACGCCCCGCCCTACCCCGCGGT
Source organism: Pseudomonas sp. zfem002 (assembly GCF_032621685.1). NCBI lineage: Bacteria > Pseudomonadati > Pseudomonadota > Gammaproteobacteria > Pseudomonadales > Pseudomonadaceae > Pseudomonas > Pseudomonas sp. zfem002. The sequence goes on from NZ_JAVYJH010000021.1 coordinate 97,006, forward strand.
CGGCGTGCGTCAGTACACCATCCGCCAGGGTCGCCGGCATTCGGCCTACAAGGCTTTCATCGAGCCGGTGCGCCAGCGCCCCAACCTGGACATCCTGAGCAACGCCCACGTCACCCGGGTACTGCTCGAAGGCCAGGAAGCCAGCGGCGTGGAGGTGCTGCACGACGGTCAGCGCCGCGCCATCCTCGCCGCGCGCGAGGTGATCCTCAGCGCCGGCGCCATCGCCTCGCCGCAACTGCTCCTGTTGTCGGGCATCGGCGAGGCGGCGCAACTGCAGCGTCACGGCATCGCCGTGCGTCACGAGCTGCCCGGTGTCGGGCGCAACCTGCAGGACCACTGGTACGCCTCGTTCGCCTGGCGCTGCACCGCCGACAGCTCGGTGAACCACCGCCTGAGCGGCCTGCGCAAGTACCTCGAAGGCGCCCGCTACCTGCTCACCCATGGTGGCTACCTGGCCCTCGGTGCCGCTCCGGTGACCGCCTACACCCGCAGCGAAGTCGATGGCCCGGTGGACCTGCAACTGTCGCTCAACCCCATGAGCTTCTCCGCCAGCGCCTCCGGTGAAGTGGCCGCCGATGCCTACCCGGGTATCTCCGCCTCGGTGGTGCTGCTGTCGCCGCACTCGCGCGGCCATCTGGAGCTGGCCAGCGCCGACCCGCTGCAGGCCCCGCTGCTGCACCCCAACTATTTCAGCGACGAGCGCGATGTGCGCCGGCACCTGGCCGGGCTGCGCCAGTTGCGCCAGATCGTCCAGGCACCACCACTGGGCCAGCGGGTGATCGAGGAGGTCCGTCCCGGCGCGCAGTGCGCCAGCGACGAGCAACTGTTCGACTACCTCAAGCGCTGTGGCGGCACCGGCTGGCACCCGGTGGGCACCTGCAAGATGGGCCATGACCCCAGCGCCGTGGTCGATGCCCGCCTGCGCGTGCATGGCGTGGGCCGCCTGCGGGTGATCGATGCGTCGATCATGCCGGTCATCCCCACCGGCAACACCAACGCGCCCTGCATCATGATCGGCGAAAAGGGCGCGGACCTGATCCGTGCCGATGCGCTGGCGGCCCGCACCCTGGCAGCCTGACGTCCAAGGAGACCCTGTACCCATGAACACCCCCGAGCGGACGTTGAACGTCCCCCATGCCGACTGCCTGTTCATCGCCGGGCAGTGGCGCAAGCCATCCACACCACAGACTTTCGCGGTACTCGACTGCGCCACCGAAGAGGTGGTCGCGCGAGTCGCCCGGGCCGAGAACGAGGACGTCGCGGCGGCGGTCGCGGCGGCGCGCCAGGCCTTCGACCACGGCCCCTGGCCACGCCTGACGCCGCAGGAGCGCGCCGTCTACCTGGAGAAGATCGCCGAGCGCCTGGAAGCCCTCAACGATGACTTCGCGCGGATCTGGACGGTGGAATCCGGCGTGCTCTACCGCATCGCCCAACCCCGTGTCGGCCAGTACCTGAGCGGTGCGTTCCGCCAGTACGCGGCGATGGCGCAGACCTATCCGTTCATCGAGCCGCTGAAGTCGCTCAGCGGCCACCAGGCCTACCGGGTCCAGGAAGCGGTGGGGGTGGCAGTGGCCATCGTGCCGTGGAACGGTCCCGCCGGGCTGATCGCCTACAAGGTCGCGCCGGCCCTGCTGGCCGGCTGCACGGTGATCATCAAGAACTCCCCCGAAGCGCCCTGCTCCGGCCACCTGTTCGCGCAGATCTGCGAGGAGGTCGGTCTGCCGCCCGGGGTGGTCAACATGCTCACCGCCGAGCGCGATGTCTCCGAGGCGCTGGTCAGCCACCCCGACGTGGACAAGATCACCTTCACCGGCTCCACCGCCGCCGGCCGGCGGATCGGCGCGGTGGCCGCCGAGCGGGTGGCCCGGGTCACCCTGGAGCTGGGCGGCAAGTCGCCCGCCGTGGTCCTCGACGACTACGACATCGAGACCGCCGCCAAGGCCCTGGGCACGCCCTATTTCAGCTACCTCAGCGGCCAGGTGTGCGCCAGCCTGACGCGCATCATCGTGCCCCGCGCCAAGCACGACGCCATGGTCGAGGCGCTGGTCGGCGCCGCCCGTGAAGCGGTGCCCGGCGATCCCTTCGCCGCCGACACCAGCATGGGGCCGCTGGCCTCGCAACGACAGCGCGACGCCGTGGAGCGCCTGGTGGCGCAGAGCATCGCCGACGGTGCGCAACTGGCCACCGGCGGCGGCCGCCCGCGCCACCTGCGCCGCGGCTTCTTCTTCGAACCCACGGTGCTGGCCCACGTCGACAACCGCTCCTTCGCCGCGCGCCACGAGTTCTTCGGCCCGGTGCTTTCGGTGATCGCCGCCGACAACGAGGCGCATGCGATCGAGATGGCCAACGACAGCCTGTTCGGCCTCAATGCCGCGGTGTTCACCCAGGACCCCGAGCGCGCCATGCAGGTGGCGCGACAGCTGCGCGCCGGCACGGTGGGACACAACGCCTCGCGCTACGACTTCTCCATCGGCTTCGGCGGCTTCAAGCAGTCCGGCATCGGCCGCGAAGGTGGCCAGGGCGGCCTGGAAGCCTTCCTCGAAACCAAGACCGTAGTCCTCGACCGCCCGGCCGGCTGAGCGGCCGCTACCCTCCCGTCTCGCAGCGTCGCCCCCTCGCGGGCGACGCTGCGCATGCCCGCTTGCGCCAGCGCCAGCCCGTGTCGCCGCGACTTCCCCTGCCCCTCGCAACCACTTCAATTCCCTAGAAATCCGACTTCGAAATTCGCAACTTGGTTTGCCGGGCGCCGCGCCCTAGCTTACGGGGTGTCTACTCAACAACAGCAAAAAGGACCCTCGGCCATGGCCAACTTCCTCGACCAATCGCAACAGATGTGGCTCGACAGCGTTAACCGCTTCATGGACAACGAAGTCACCGTCGAATACATCCGCAAGTGCGACCAGAATCGCGACTACCCCTATGAAGCCTACGAGAAGATCGCCAAGCAGGGCTGGCTGGGCCTGCTGTTCTCGGAAGAAGAAGGCGGTGCCGGCGGCAGCATCTTCGACTACGTGTTGATGTCCGAAGGCCTGGGCAAATACGGCTTCGACTTCGCCGCGGCGATCCTGGTGCCGACCTTCACCGCGATGAACATCGCCAAGTACGGCACCCAGGCGCAACGGGACAAGTACATCCAGCCGTTCATCGAAGGCCGCATCCGCTTCTCGGTATCGATGACCGAACCGGACGCAGGCTCCGACGTGTTCGCCACCAAGACCCACGCACGGCGCAACGACAACGGTGACTGGGTGATCAACGGCGCGAAGATGTTCTGCTCCGGTGCCCAGGCCGACAACACCGTGATCGCCATGCTGGTGCGCACCGACATGAAGGACAAGCACGGCGGCCTGACCATGCTGCTGATCCCCAACGACACCCCGGGCATGGTCATCAACAAGCTGCCGACCCTGTCGCGCCACGCCACCGGCACCACCGAGATCTTCCTCGATGACGTGATCGTGCCTGGCGATGCGATCCTCGGTGTCGAGGGCCAGGGCCACGAGATCATCCTCAATCACCTGGAGCTGGAGCGCTGCGCGGTCGCCGGCGCCTACACCGGCAACGCCCAGGAAGCGGTGAACAACGCCAACCGCTACGCCCACCAGCGCACCCAGTTCGGCCAGCCGATCTTCAACTTCCAGGTGCTCAAGCACATGCTCGCCGAGAACCAGACCCGCGTCGACGCGGCCCGCCTGCTGGTCTACCGCGCCGCAGCGCTGAAGTCCGAAGGCCAGCCGGCGCCGAAGGAAACCTCCATGGCCAAGCTGTACGCCTCGGAAACCCTCAAGCAGTGCGCCCTCGACGGCATGCAGATTCTCGGCGGCTTCGCCAACCTGCCCGAAGCCGACATGGAGCGTTACCTGCGTGAAAGCATCCAGTGCACCATCGGTGGCGGCACCTCGCAGATCCAGCGAACCATCATCGCCAAATCCATGCGCCTGAACTAAGGCCCTCGCCAGACACCCACAAGGAAACAGCCATGAGCCTTATCAACAACCAGATCAACCAGACCTTCGACGAACTGGAAGAAGGTCAGGTCTTCGCCTCGGGCGGCCGCACCATCACCGAGACCGACGTGGTGAACTACTGCGCCCTGACCGGCAACTGGATCGCCATCCACTCCAACACCGTCTACTCGTCCAAGACCCGCTTCGGCAAGCGCCTGGTCCAGGGTGCCCTGACCTACTCCATCGCCACCGGGCTGGTCCAGTTCGGCCTGGGCTTCCAGGCCAACTACGGCATCGACAACATGCGCTTCCTCAAGCCGGTGCTGATCGACGACACCGTGTATGCCCGCGCCACGGTGATCGGCAAGAAGGTCAAGGACGACAAGTACGGCGTGATCAAGTTCCTCATGCAGGTGCTCAACCAGGACGGCGACGTGGTGCAGCAGGGCGAATGGAGCCTGCTGATGCTGCGCAAGCGTGAAGACCTCGATGCGCTGGTCGCATCCACCCTGCCGTCGGTAAAAGGCTGATCGCCATGAAGACCATTCGTATCGGCTCCGGTAGCGGGTTCTGGGGTGACAACCTCGACCCCGCCATCGAGATCGCCAAACACGGCAACGTGCAGTACCTGGCCTACGACTTCCTCGGCGAGCCGACCATTCCGCTGCTGCAGAAGATGCGCCAGAAGAACCCCGAGCACGGCTTCGTCCCGGCCATCCGCGCCGTGGTGCGCGGCGTGCTGCCGATCTGCCTGGAAAAGGGTATCCGCATCCTCACCAACGCCGGCGCGGCCAACCCGCAGGCCTGCGCCGACACCATCCTGGCCGCGGCCAGGGAGATCGGCATCACTCGCCTCAAGGTCGGCATCGTCACCACCAACGACATCCAGCACAAGGTCGAGGAACTGCTCGACCAGGGTCAACGCTTCGCCAACCTGGATACCGGCGACGACGACCTGGGCCGGGTACGCGAGCGCATCGTCGGCTCCTACGTCTACTCCGGCGCCTATGGCTACGTCGAAGCGCTGCAGGCCGGCTGCGACATCATCATCTCCGACCGCGCCACCGACGACGCGGCTATCCTCGCCCCGCTGGTCCACGAGTTCGGCTGGAAGTGGGACGACTGGGACCGCCTGGCCATCGGCATCACCGCCGGTCACCTGATCGAATGCGGCGCGGCCTGCTCCGGCGGCATCACCAGCCTGTGGAAGGAAGTGCCGGAGCCGTGGAACATCGGCTACCCGATTGCCGAGGTCAACGAGGAAGGCGAGCTGTTCATCACCAAGGTGGACGGCACCGGCGGCCTGATCAACCAGGTCACCCTGACCGAACACCTGCTCTACGAGGTCCACGATCCGGGCAACTACCTGATGCCCGAAGTCATCACCGACTTCACCCAGGTACGCATGCAGGAAGTGGCCAAGGACCGGGTCAAGGTCTGGGGTGCCCGCGGCAAGCCGGCGCCGGCCACGCTCAAGGCCGGCATCGCCTACACCGATGGCTACATCGGCGAAGTCGAGTCCTCGGTGACCTGGCCGGATGCCGTGGCCAAGGCGCGGCGCTCGTTCGAAATCATCGAGAAGCGCTTCGAGATGGTCGACCTCAAGGCCGAGCAGGTGCGCTTCGACATGATCGGCGTCGACGCCTGCCACTGGTCGGCCTCCCCCGAGCCCGACCCGGACATCAACGAAGTGCGCATTCGCGTGGCCGCCAAGTGCGCCAGCCGCGCCGAGGCGAGCAAGGTCGCCCGTGAATGCGTGATGCTGATGGGCACCGGGCCCATCGGTTCCACCGGCCAGCTGAACACCCCCGCGCCACGCGAAGTGTTCGCCCTCTGGCCCACGCTGATCGCACGCGAGCACGTCGTGCAGAACGTCGAAATCCGGGAGCTCTGACATGGCCAAGCTGCAACTCAAAGACCTGGTGTACGCCCGTTCGGGCGACAAGGGCGATATCAGCAACATCGCCGTGATCGCCAGGGAAGCACGTTTCTATCCGCTGCTGGAGAAGCACCTGACCGCCGAGCGGATCAGGGAGTTCTTCGGCGAAATGGCCAAGGGCAGCGTCGAACGCTACGAGGTCCGCACCCTGCACGCGATGAACTTCGTCCTGCGCAACTCGCTCGGTGGCGGCGCCACCCGCAGCCTGCGCCTCGACTTCACCGGCAAGACCATGTGCCAGGCCATCCTGCGCATCGTCCTGGATGTCGATGAAAGCGATCTGCAGCTGATCCACTGAAGGAGAACCGACATGGGTAACAAAGCCAGGATCATTGGCGTCAACATGGTCAAGTTCGCCAAGCCGGGCGCCCACGAGCCCTACGAGGTGATGGGGGCCAAGGCCATCCAGGGCGCGCTGGCGGATGCCGGCATCCGCTACGACCAGGTGCAGCAGGCATTCGCCGGCTACGTCTACGGTGACAGCACCTGCGGCCAGCGCGTAGCCTACGCGGTAGGCATGAGCGGTATACCGGTGTTCAACCTGAACAACTACTGCGCCTCGGGCTCCTCGGCGCTGTTCCTCGCCCGCCAGGCGGTCGAGTCCGGGGTGGTGGAATGCGCCCTGGCCTTCGGCTTCGAGGAGATGAAACCCGGTGCCCTGGCCAGTGCCTTCGGCGACCGCACCTCGCCGGTGGGCTGGATCTACGAGCGCCTGCAGGAACTGGCACCGCAACTGCCGCAGGACGCGCCGCGGGCGATCAAGGCCTTCGGTTCGGCCGGCTGGGCCTACATCGAGCGCTACGGCGCCAACCCCGACATCTTCGCCAAGGTGGCGGTGAAGACCCGCAGCCATGCCGTCAACAACCCCTACTCGCTGTTCAACAAGCCGTTGAGCGTCGAAGAAGTGCTGGACGCGGCGCCGATGTATCCTCATCTGACCCGCCTGATGGCCTGCCCACCCACCTGCGGCGCCGCCGCGGCGATCGTCTGCAGCGAGGCATTCGCCGCCCGCCACGGCATCACCGATGCGGTGGAGATCGTCGCCCAGGCGATGACCACCGACACCGAGGCCAGCAAGCTCGACCTGCTGAACCTGGTGGGCGCCGACATGACCCGCCGCGCCGCGCAGCAGGTCTACGAGACGGCGGGCATCGGCCCGCAGGACGTGAATGTGGTGGAACTGCACGACTGCTTCACGCCCAACGAGGTGATCAGCTACGAAGGCCTGGGCCTGTGTCCGGAGGGCGGCGCCGAGAAGTTCATCGCCGACGGCGACAACACCTACGGCGGCAAGTACGTGGTCAACCCCTCGGGCGGCCTGATGTCCAAGGGTCATCCGCTGGGCGCCACCGGCCTGGCACAGTGCACCGAGCTGGTCTGGCACCTGCGCGGCCAGGCCGGCCAGCGCCAGGTGGACAACGCGCGTATCGCCCTGCAGCACAACATCGGCCTGGGCGGTGCCTGCGTGGTGACCCTGTACCGACGGGCCTGACCGCGTGCGGCCTGGCCCGGTTGCACGGGCCAGGCCGTTCGACAGGCAGCCAATGACAATAATCGGAGTAAGCGACATGGCAGGACCACTTGCCGGGGTACGGGTACTCGACCTGACCTCGAACTTCATGGGCCCCTACGCCTCGCTGCTGTTGGCGGACATGGGCGCGGACGTGTGCAAGATCGAAGCGCCCGCCGGCGATCCCACCCGCGGGGTCGGCCCGTGCCGCAATCCGGGCATGAGCGCGATCTTCCTGCACCTGAACCGCAACAAGCGCAGCGCCGCCCTCGACCTCAAGCACCCCGAGGCCGCCGCGGCCCTGCGGCAGATGCTCGCTTCGGCCGACGTGCTCCTGCACAGCCTGCGCCCCAAGGCCATGGCCAGGCTCGGGCTGAGCTACGAGCAGGTACGGGCGATCAACCCGCGGCTGATCTACTGCGGCGCCTTCGGCTTCGGCCAGAACGGCCCGTATGCCGACCGCCCGGCCTACGACGACCTGATCCAGGCCGCCGTCGGCATGCCGGTGCTGCAATCGCGCAAGTCCGGCCCGCCCGCCTACGTGGCCACGGCAATCGCCGACCGCATCGTCGGCATGGCCACCTGCAACGCCATCGCCATGGCCCTGTACTACCGGGAAAAGACCGGCCACGGTCAGGCGGTGGAGGTGCCGATGTTCGAAACCTTCGCCCATTTCGTCCTCGGCGATCACCTGTACGGGCACACCTTCGAACCGCCGATCGGCGACTGGGGCTACGCGCGGATGATGAGCGCCGAACGCCGGCCGTACCAGACCCGCGACGGCTACCTGGGGGTGAACATCTACACCGATCGCCACTGGCAGCGCTTCTTCCACGCCGTGGAACGCCCGGACATGGCCGAGGATCCGCGCTACAGCACGATCTACGGCCGCACCGAGAACATCGGCGACCTCTACAGGTTCCTCGCCGACACCTTCGCGACCCGGACCACGGCGCAGTGGCTGGCACTGCTGACCGAGGCGGGCATTCCCGCCATCGAGATGAACACCCCGCAGACCCTGCTCGACGACGCCCACATGCAGGCCGTGGCGTTCTTCCAGATGCAGCAGCACCCCAGCGAAGGCCTGCTGCGCATGCTCGGCATTCCCCAGCAATGGAGCGAAAGCCAGCCAGAGCAACGCTACCCGGCACCGCGCCTGGGCGAACACACCGAGCAGTTGCTCGGCGAATACGGCCTGAACCCGACCCAGGCGCGACAACTGGTGCTCAACGGCGGCGCCGTGCAGGCACCCGTCGCCTGACGATCAACTCCCCCTCAAGGAGACAACAAATGCAAGAAGATCCGCGAGCTGACCTGCCCCTGGCGGGCATTACCGTCGTCGAACTCGGCGACAGCGCTTCGGCGCCGTTCGCCGGCCATGTCCTGAGCGGCCTGGGCGCCGAAGTGTGGAAAGTCGAACGCCCCGCCGGCGACTCCTCGCGCGGCTGGGGCCCGAGCCAGTGGAAAGGCTGTGGGGCTGCGTTCCACGCGATCAACCGCGGCAAGCGCTCGATCTGCCTGGATATCAAGGACCCGGTGCAACTGGCGACCCTGCACGACCTCATCGAAGGCCATGCCGACGTGTTCCTGCACAACCTGCGCCCGGGCAGCGCCGGGCAGTACCAGCTGGATGCCGACAGCCTGCGCCAGCGCAAGCCGCAACTGGTGGTGAGCGAGGTGGGTGCCTACGGCCATGTCGGGCCACTGAACGCCCTGCCCGGCTACGACCCGCTGATGCAGGCCTTCTCCGGGATCATGACGCTGACCGGCGAAGACGGCCAGGCGCCGGTGCGCGCCGGAGTGTCCATCGTCGATTTCGGCACCGGCATGTGGGCGGTGATCGGTATCGTCTCCGCCCTGCTGCGCCGCGAACGCCGCCAGGTCGGCGCCACGGTCAACAGTTCGCTGCTGGAGACCGCCATCGCCTGGATGTCCATCGGCATCGCCAACTACGCCGCCGACGGCAACCCCGGCGGACGCCATGGCTCCGGCGTGGCCTTCATCGTGCCGCACCGCGCCTACGCGGCGGCGGACGGCCACGCCATCATCAGTGCCGCCAACGACACCCTGTTCGCCCGCCTGTGCGATGCCCTGGGCCATGCCGAATGGGCGCTGGATGCGAAGTTCGCCACCAATGCCGGGCGCATCGCCAACCGCAAGGAGATCGACGGCCTGATCGGCGAGCGCATGAAGCAGCACACCCGCGCCCACTGGCAGGCGCACTTCGACGCCCTCGGCCTGCCCTGCGCCTCGGTGCAGACCACCGAGGAGCTGTACGCCCACGAGCAGACCCGGGCCCTGGGCATCCTCGGCAAAACCCGCGAGGACGAGATCGCCCTGGTGGGCATGCCGCTGTCGTTCGACCGCCAGCGCCCGCCGGCCCTGGACTCGGCCCCGGAACTGGGCCAGGACAACGAGCGTCTGCGCCAACTGCTGCAGGCCGGCTGAGGCGCGCACGACTTCTTTTCACGGGATGAACTGATGAACACGAAAGCACAAGGCCCGCTCGCGGGTATCAGGATCGTCGAGATCGGCGGCATCGGACCGGCGCCGTTCTGCTGCATGCTGCTGGCCGACCTGGGCGCCGAAGTGGTACGCATCGACCGCCCCGCCGGCCATGACGGCGGCGCACCGGTCGATGCCCGCTTCGAACTGCTCAACCGCAGCCGCCGCAGCGTGCAGATGAACCTCAAGCAGCCCGAGGCGGTCGCCGCGGTGCTGCGCATGGTGGAACAGGCCGACGTTCTGGTCGAAGGTTTCCGCCCGGGGGTCATGGAGCGCCTCGGGCTGGGTCCCGATGTGTGCCTGCAGGCCAATCCGCGGCTGGTCTACGGGCGCATGACCGGCTGGGGCCAGAGCGGCCCGCTGGCCCAGGCGCCGGGGCATGACGTCAACTACATCGCCGTGACCGGCGCCCTGCACGCCATGGGCCGCGCCGGAGAGGCGCCGGCAATCCCGCTGAACCTGGTGGGCGATTTCGGCGGCGGCTCGCTGTACCTGGCCCTGGGTCTGCTCAGCGCCTTGCTCGAGGCGCGCGGTTCGGGCCAGGGCCAGGTGGTGGACGCGGCCATGGTCGACGGCGCGGCGTCGCTGATGACCCTGATCTACGGCTTCCATGCCGCCGGCTACTGGAAGGACGAGCGCGGCAGCAACCGCCTCGACTCCGGGGCGCCCTGGTACAACGTGTACGAAACCCGCGACGGCCGCCACGTCAGCATCGCCGCCAACGAGGGGCGCTTCTACCGCGAGGCGCTGCAGGTCCTCGGCCTGGACCCGGCCGAACTCCCGGATCAGCACGACCAGGCTGGCTGGCCGCTGATGAAGCAACGCTTCGCCGAGGTGTTCAAGGGCCGCACCCGCGACGAATGGGCGGCCCGCGCCGAGGGCACGCAGTCGTGCATCGTCCCCGTGCTGTCGCTGGGCGAGGCGCCCGGCCACGCGCATGTGCGCCAGCGCGGCAGCTTCGTCGAGGTTGCCGGGGTGGTCCAGCCGGCGCCCGCGCCACGCTTCAGCCGCACCCCCGGCGCCATCCAGAACCCACCGCCACGACCGGGTCAGGACAGCGAAGCCGCGTTGCGCGACTGGGGCTTCTCGGCCGCGGAACAGCAGGCCCTGCGCACCTGCGGCGCGGTGCTCTGACACACCGTCCCGCGGCCCCTGGCGGGTAGCCCCGCGCCCACCACGCGGACCGCGACCCACGAAACGCAGCCCTCGCGGCAGGCGCGGGCCTACCCGCGAGGGGCCGCGGGGCAATCCCCCTTTCAGTTGATCGAGGAAAACCTTCATGAATATCGCCATCATCGGCGCCAGCGGTTTCATCGGCTCTGCCTTGCTCGGCGAAGCCCTGCTGCGCGGGCACCAGGTCACCGCACTGGTGCGTACGCCACAACGCCTGGCCAGCCGGCCGGGCCTGCAGGCCGTGGCCTGCGACGTCTATGACGGTGCTGCGCTGCCCGCGCTGCTGCGCGACTACGACGCAGTACTGGTCGCCCTGCGCGGCCAGGGCGAAAACGACACCGGCAGCCACTACATGAGCGGCTTTCGCACCCTCCTCCAGGCCGCCCGCACCGCGGCGGTGAAGCGTCTGCTGGTGGTCGGCGGCGGCGGTTCGCTGGAGGTGGCGCCGGGCGTGGAACTGCTCGATGCCCCCGGTTTTCCCGAGGAATATCGCGGCCCCGCGGAAGGCCCGCGCGACGCACTCCGCCTGCTGCGCACGGAAACCGAACTGGACTGGACCATGCTCTGCCCCGGCGCACTCATCGAAGCAGGCGAACGCACCGGGCGCTTCCGCCTCGGCCTCGATCAACTGCTGGTCGACGAGCAGGGTTTCAGCCGTATTTCCGTGGAGGACTTCGCCGTGGCGATGATCGACGAGCTGGAGCGCCCCGCGCACAGCCGCCGGCGCTTCACCGTCGGCTATTGAAGGTCCGTCCCCCCAGCTGCCGCGGAGCCGGGCACGCCCCTCCGCTTCAGGAGCCCTGGCAATGAACCCCATTGCATCCCCCAGCCGTGCCCTGTTCACCCCTGTCAGCATCAACCGTCTCACCCTGAGCAACCGCCTGGTCCTGGCGCCCATGGCGGTACTCTGCGCCGAAGCCGACGGCGCCCCCAGCGCACAGACCATCGCCTTCCTCGAAGCCCGGGCGCGAGGCGGTGTCGGCCTGATCATCGCCTCCGGCTGCGCCTCGCAGCGCTGCGCCGACGAATACGCCAGCCCGATGCTGCGCTTCGATATCGAGGCCCATGTCCCGCGCCTGAAGCAGGTCGCCGCGGCCGTGCACGCCCATGGCGTGCCGATCTTCGCCCAGCTCACGGCCGCGTTCGGCCGCATGGGCTCGCCGAAAAGTCCGCAGCCGCTGATCTCGGCCAGCGCCAGGCACGTCGCCATCCCCGAACACGCCCTGCCCAAGGGCCTGAAGGTTCCGGGCGGGCTGAACCTGCCCGAACCGCGGGAAGCGAGCGTCGAGCAGATCCAGGCGCTCGGCCAGGCCTGCATCGACGCGGCCCTGCGTGCCCGCCGCGCCGGCTGGGATGGCGTGGAAATCCCAGCCCACGGCAGCTACTTCCTCGCCTCGTTCCTTTCGCCCTGGAGCAACTGGCGCACCGATGCCTATGGCGGCAGCCCGGAGAACCGCGCGCGGGCCGTGGTCGAGATCGTCCGCGGCATCCGGGCGCAGGCCGGCCCGGACTTTCCCATCGGCCTGCGCATCAGTTGCGACGAGCCGGTCGAGGGTGGCCAGAGCCCGGCCGAATTCGTCCGTATCGCCCGCCTGATCGTCGAGGCCGGGGCCGATTACGTGGCCCTGCTCGATGGCTGTTCCGAGCAACTGGAGCGGATCTTCTCGGCCCGCGATGGCGGCATGCTCGACAGCGGCGCCGCGCGCCTGTTCAAGCAGGCCCTGCCGGTACCGGTGCTGCTCCAGGGCCTGCACGATCCCGACAACGCCGCCCGGGCCATCGCCGAAGGCCATGGCGACCTGGTACTGCTCGGCCGCCCGCTGCTGGCCGATCCGGACTGGCCGAACAAGGTCCGCCAGGGCCAGGCCAGCGCGATCGTGGTGTGCAACCGCGACAACCACTGCCTGCACCGCACCCTGCTCAACCTGCCGGCGCAGTGCCCGCTGAACCCCGAATTCGGCAACGAAAGCCGGCAACGCCAGCGCACCTCGCCGCTGCGGCGCCTGGTCACCCGGGCCCGCGAGGGCCTGACCCTCGGACTCAGCGGCTGCGGGCCCTTCATGCGCCTGGTCAGCCGCCTGATGCTGCGTAGAAAACCCTGACCCCTGTTCATCCAAGGAGTGTTCCCATGAGTTTGAAACTGCATGCCGACGACGCCATCCTGGTGCTTGGCGATCTGCAGGACGGCATCACCGACCTGCCCCTCACCGTATCCGAACATAGTCTGCGCCGCAGCGCCGCGGCGCTGGCGCAACTGGGCGAAATCTTCGACCTGCCGACCATCGCCCTGTGCATTCCCAAGGGCGAGGACAACGAGCCGACGATCATTGCCGAGGTCCGCGAGGCCCGCAGCCAGTTCCAGCGGATCCGCCGCACCCGCCCCGACTCCTTCGAGAGCCCGGCCTTTCGCGAAGCGCTGCAGGCCACCGGGCGCAAGTCGCTGATCGTCTGTGGCGTGGCCACCGAGATCGTCGTGCAATGGCTGGCCCTGTCGGGCATCGCCCACGGCTACCAGGTGTACCTGGTGGTGGATGTCTGCGGCGGCCTCAGCCCACGCACCGAAGCCGCCTCGCTGCGCCGCCTGGAAGCCGCCGGGGTGGTGATGACCTCGGTGGTGTCGCTGGCCGGCGAGCTGTCCGGCGACTTCACCACCTCGCCCGGCCGCGAAGCGATCGGTGTGGTCTACCAACTGATCGCCGCCGGCTATGGTCGCTGATCGCGCAAGGCAGACCGCACCCATGCATGACGACGCTACCCTGGCTGCGCAACTGCGCAGCCTGATTCGTCCCGGCGACACCCTGTGGTGGGGCCAGGCCACGGCCGAGCCGCTGACCCTGACCCGAGCGCTGGTGCGTCACCGCCACGCCCTGGCCCGGGGCGGACGCCTGGGCATCTTCGCCAGCTACGGCAGCTCCGACACCTTGCGTGCCGAGCATGCCGACGTGTTCGACTTCGCCGGCTGCATCGCCGGCGGCAGCCATCGCCAACTGGCCGCCGCCGGGGTGTTCGACATCTACCCCGGGCACTACTCGCAGCTGCCCGAGCTGCTGCGCCAGGGCAGCCTGGCCGCGGACGTGGTGCTGGTCCAGGTGTCCCCCGCCGACGAACGCGGCCGCCACAGCCTCGGGCTGATCCAGGAATACCTGCCCGCGGCGCTGCAGCGCGCGCGGGTGGTGATCGGCGAGATCAACCCGGACATTCCCTGGACCTATGGCGAGCGCTACCTGGAGGCGGCGGATTTCGACCTGCTGATCGACGCCGCCCACGCGCCGCTGGATGCCGAGTCTGCCGAACCGAGCGCGGTCGAACAGGCCATCGCGCAGCGCATCGCCGCGCATATCGACGACGGCGCGACCTTGCAGGTCGGTATCGGCAAGCTTCCCGAGGCGGTGCTGGCGCTACTGCATGACCGTCGCGACCTCGGCCTGCACAGCGGCGCGGCCGGCGACGGCATCGTCGCCCTGGCCGAGGCCGGCGTGTTGAACAATGCCCGCAAGGGCCGCGATGCCGGAGTGAGCGTGACCGGCATCCTGATGGGCAGCGAGCGCTTGCGGCGCTGGGCCCATCGCAACCCGGCCCTGGTCCTGCGCGGTACCGGGTACACCCACGATCCGGCGGTACTGGCCAGCCTGGAGCGGCTGGTGGCGATCAATGGCGCGATCGAGGTGGACGTCACCGGCCAGGTCAACGCCGAAGTCGCCGGCGGTCGCTATGTCGGTGGTGTGGGCGGCTCGGTGGACTTTCTCCGCGGTGCCGCGCGCAGCCGCGGCGGCCTGCCGATCGTCGCCCTGCCGGCAACGGCCAGGGGTGCGACGCGCATCGTCGTGAACCTGAATGGCCCGGTGAGCACGCCGCGTTGCGACGCCGGCCTGATCGTCACCGAGCATGGCGTCGCCGACCTGCGTGGGCAGCCCCTGTCGCGCCGGGTGGAACGGATGATCGCCATCGCCGCGCCGGAGCATCGGGCCGGGCTGGAGCGTGAGGCGGAGGCAGCGTTGCGCCGATGCGGCATGGGCGGCGTGCGTCCGGCAGGCACGCCACCTCACCCCGCCTGACCGAGCGCTGTGGATGCCCGGGCGCCTTTCTCATCGAGGAAGATCCGCTTCGGCAGTTTGAAACTGCGCAACTCCAGCAACGCCAGCGGCCCCGCGCCCAACTCGGTGCGCAGGTGCCAGGTCAGGTAGCGGCCGTCTGGCGCCAGCAGTTCCAGGCGATAGCGGCTCGCGCCGTCGTCCAGCGCCCTGGTAGTCGCCATAAAGTCGCGTACCGGCATTCACGCTGGTCCAGGTCACCCGCGTTCCCGGATGCTCGCCCGCTCCCGGCCAGATAAAGCGCTGCCAGCGTTCGCGCTGGTTGAAGTAGTGATGCTTCTCGCCGTCCAGGGTGAAGATCGTTTCCGCAATATCCCGCACCGGCTTGCCGCGCAGTTCGAAACTCAGGCCCAGGCCGCCGTCGGTGTAGAGCACATCGGCCAGGTGGCTGAGCCGGTTCACCGCCTCGATGAATTTCGGATCGAAACGCAGACCCTGGCTGTGCTGCGGGTCGGCGACCCAGCGGCTGCCTTCCTTGCGCAATACGCCGCTCAACTGGCTGTGCAGGAACTGGTCGATGCGCCCCGAGTCGGCGCGGATCATCTGCCCGAGCATCGGCAGCGAGGCATCGCTGTCGGTGGCGGCAAAGGGGTAGCGACCATCGAAGGCACGCTGCCATTCATCCACCACCGCGCGCTGCCACTGGCTGTTGAGGCTTTGCGCCGAAGGTTGCAGGACCCGTTGCCAGGCCTGGTCCAGCGGTTGCACGAACAGCGTCTCGCCCACCGTGCCCCACTCCGCGCCAAGGCTGGCGGCGAGCAGGCTGCCGTAGGCGCGGGTGTCGCTTAGGTCCACGCTCTTGCCCTGGAACACGGTCTGCGCCAGGGCCTGGGTCATTTCCCGCGGGTCGGCGGCGTTGCTGACCTGTTGCAGCTTCAGGCGGACTCTTGTCACCCGTGTGAGAAAGGCCTGCAGACTCAGGCGTTCGCCCTGGGCCTCGTCCTTGCCCAGCAGGTTGAGCAGCGGGCCGAAGGTGTCGTCCAGCGGGCTTTCCAGGTGCTGGGCGGCGCGTTCCACCAGCTGGGTCTTTTCCTTGCCCAGCAGATTCTGCGCGGACTGCAGCAGCGAATCGGCCAGGGCCTGCTCGCGGGTGCCGGCGCGGCCTTGCCAGGCCAGGGTGTCCATCAGGGCCAGCAGCGGCGACAGGCGCACATCGCTCATCAGGGTCAGCTGGTCGATCACTTCGGCAAGGCTTCCCGCACGCTGCCAGCGCAGGCTGTTGAGGAAGGTCAGCCAGGCGCTGCTGTAGTCCTGGAAGTAGCGGGCGGTCAGGCGTTTCCTCAGTTGATCGGGGCTGAGTTCGGCGGCGAGTTCCTGGTGGTTGTCGCTGAGGACCCAGTCGATCTCTTCGCGGCGGGCCTCGGCGATCTTGTCGATGGCCTCGCGCACATGGCCTTCCCAGGCCTGGCGGGTGAACACGCCGGCCACGCTGTTCTGGCTGCTGAACAGGGTGTTGTCGGACTCGCCGAGCATCTGTGCCAGGGGCAGGTCCGGGTAATGGGTGGCGGCGCTGTCGAGTACCTGCTGGTAGAGGCTGGCCTCGGCGTTGCGCTGGCCGAGCTGGCCGATCAGGACCTGGCGGGCCTGCAGCAGCAGGCGCGGTTCCAGGGCTACAGCGGGGTGCGCTTCGAGGTGTTCGGCGTAGAACTGCCACAGGCCCGGTGCGAGGGTGTGCCAGGCGCCTGGGGAAAATCCGGCGCGTTCCGGTTCCAACTCGCCCATCACCCGGACCAGGAAGGCGGGGTCGGCTTTTTCCGGGCGGGCCAGCATCAGCCAGGCCTTGAGCTGGTCGTAGGAAGCGGCGGCGCGGGTGGCGCGTTCGGGGCTGTCCGGGGGCAGGCGAACCAGGGCGTCCAGGCGGCTTTGCAGCAGGGCCACGGCCGGGTCGCGCAATAGGCGGGCATTGATCTCGACATAGCGCGGCCACAGGGTGTCGAGCAGGGCCTGGTTCTGGTTCAGGCCGAAACGCTGATACCAGGGGGTGCCGTGTTGTGTGCGGTGGTCGAGACGGGCCAGTTCGCGGACCAGTTCGTGCAGGGCCAGCAATTGCGCGTCGCCCTGCTCTGCCTGGTCGAGGGTGGCCAGGGTGGTCTGCATCTCGGCGATCTGCGCGCGGTTGCTGGTGAAGGACAGGGCCATGCCGGCGCCCCAGACCAGGGCCAGGAGCAGCAGGCCGACGGGCACGATGCGCGGCGCCTGCCAGCCCAGGCGGCGGGGGTGGGTGCGGTCTGTGATCACGCCTTGCCAGGCGTTGTCGGCGAGCCACAGGTGGCCCAGTTTTGCTTCGCTGCGCGGCGCGAACGGCTGGCTGAACCACAGCCCGCGCAGGGTCACGCCACGGATCGCCTCGTTCAGCCAGGGGCCGAGCACATGCGGCCAGCGCTGGATGCCCTCGCGGCGCAGCTCGGCGGACAGGCGCAGGCAGAAGTCATGGCGCATGTCCTTGTTCTGTTTCATCTGCGCCAGCCCGGTGACCCGCAGCGGCGCCAGCAGTTCGGACAGTTCGTGCTGCAAGGTCCCTGCCCCGGCCTTCGCCGGCAGGGTGCAGCCGACCGGGTACGACTCGCGCCCGGCCTGCGACCATTTGCTTTCGCAGACCTGCCAGACGTACAGCGGCAGATGCCAGTGCAGGTCGCGGGCCAGGGCGCGCAGGTTCTGCTGGGCCAGGCCCATGGCGTTGTCGTCGAGGCTCTGCTCGCGGGTCAGGGCCCAGACCAGGCCATCGAGGCCGCTCCAACGGCTAAGGCGGCGCCAGAGGGCGAGGTCCGCCGGATCGGGGTCATGGCGCAGGCTGCCGGCCCAGAGCAACACGGTGCGTTCGCCAACCAGCCAGCGTTGCTCGGTGAGGCCGGGGGCGATGGCTTCGATTTCGGCGGGTTCGCCGGCGAGGAGCAGGAGGCGGGTCTTGCGGCGCCAGAAGGGGCCGTAGTGGTCGCGCAATTGCTGAGCCAGCGTTGCCGATCGGATCCTGTCCGGCCGATAGACCGGGCCGGCCTGCTTCTTGCGCAGCGGGGCAAAGAAGTCGAGCGCCGCCACCTTGCGCATGCCCAGCCAGCCCAGCCACTGCAGGAACAGCAACGCCATGCATAGCCCCAGCAGCGCCGAAGTCGCCGCGAATCGCTCCACCTCGGAACCGAGCCGGACAATATCGTTATCCGTCCAGATCAACAGCGTGCCGACCAGAAACAGGACGGCCACCAGAATCCAGACCGCAAGATTCTTATTCATCGATATTCCTTGAACACAGTCATGGCGCTGGCCGGACGACGCACCATTGCGGCGTTGCATCCTGCAGCATGAGCAGTTGTGGTTGCTGGTCCGCCGCGGCCTGCTCGCTGCCGAGGATCAGCGCGATATTGCCCACCGCGCAGCCCGGAGCACCGAGGGTGTCGTCCAGACGCAGAGAGGCCTGACGATCCAGCGGGTGCCCCTGATTGCCCAAGGCCATGGACAGTTCACGCAGTCGGTCCGTCGGAACCTGAGCCTGCCAGGCGAACAAGGGGCAGTCTTCACTGACGCTGCCCCACAACAGAACGTCGCCTACGGAGTGGGGATCGCAGCTCATCGCCAGCGGCCGATGGATCCAGGCGGCCGGCTGGAGGTCTTTGTCCCGGCAGTATTCGGAGCGGGCCAACAGCACCACCGAGACCGACTCGGCCTGCTCGGCGACCGGTTTCGTGAACAGATTGAATTCAACCGACAGCAGCAACGGGAACGCCTTGGGCTGATCCAGCCAGTCATCCAGCCAGAGCACGCCGTCATCCTGCGCCGCGACGCTCACCGTTTCGGTCTTGAGCATCTGGCGTTGCGCGCATGACGCCCAGATCGCGAGGACCTTATCGTCAGTCAGTACCTGGTTGTGGCGAATCCGGACGCGAACCGGCTGCCCGGGGAACAGGCGGTTGAGATCGACATCCGGACTTGCCAGCAGACGATCGAGAAAGCCCTGCAACCGCTGCGAACAGTCCTCTGCAACCTTCGGGTCCTCATCCACCAGCGGGCTCCAGCGCAGCGTCGTGCTGCTGACGGGCAGGAAGATCGTCTGCAGGGGCTTGTCACCGCCACGCAGCTTCGCGGCGAACTTTTCGCTACCGACGGGCGTGCAGTAGGACGTCGCCAGCAAGGCAATCGCCTGACGGCCCTGCGCTGTCAGCTCCGCTTCAACGTCCGCCCGTGCGGCGTTCCAGCTGTCGACGTAGGTTTCGCGGTTCTCATGGGCGAACAGGCGCAGCCCGAACAGGATGACCGCGCCGGACAGCGGAAACAGCAGGACGCAACTCCAGAACCACGGCGAACGCGGCTGCAGTTCTCCGGGCCAGAACAGCAGGACCACGGCGGCGCCTGCAGCGGTAAACAGGAGGATCAGCAACAGCCAGCGCAATGTGCCTGGAGGTGGGGGCGGATTGAGTTTTTCCGGCAGTTCATGCAGGTCGACGGGCATGGCGCGACCTCCTTGAAGCCGTCGCTGACGAGGCCTTGCCAGGCATGTATTGGAAGCGCCTCATCCCAACAGTCCCCACTTCACGAAGATCGGTCCTGTCATGAGTTTTTTTGGCAACGGCCAGGTTCGGTACAGGTAGTAGTTGCCCTCCGGATGGGGCATCAGATCACCTTCGTTGAAGTGCTGAACAACCTCTTCGTTGCGCACCCAGCTTTCCGACCACATGACTTTCCAATAGCCCTCCTGCGGACAGGGCTGGCCGCTTTCACAGGTGTCCGCCGGGAAGTACTCGGCACGGAAAACCGGAGAGCCGGGTTTGGGTCTTCCGGTTTTCGGGTCGAGGCCTTTTTCCTTGGCCAGTTTTTCGATCAACCATTCATCCGGCTTGGGTGGGGGGATATTGGCGAGGCGTTCTTCCAGCCATTGGAGTTTGCCGTCCCATGGGGGGAGTTTGGCGGGAGGGAGTGGGACGATTTCGTCGATTTCCGGGACTTTTGGGCTGGCGTAGGAATAGTTGGCGAGAATGCGCCAGATTTTTTTGTAGCGGTCCGCGCGTTCCGTGTCTTCTTTCTGGTTCAAGAAGTTAAATTCATCAGATTGATCAGGGTTGCGAAAAGCTTTTTCCAGGCGACTTGCTGCACTTGAGTTACCTGCCTTTACTCCCATCTGGAGTATCTGCACGGCTTCCTCATAAGAACGTTGATATTTCAAATCTATCGCCAAATAAACCGCAGCCTTTCCTTCTCCTTGCTCTGCTGCACAGCGGTACATTCGAGAAGCCGTTTCTGGGGCGATTTCAATTGGCGACAACTTGTCACCCATATATAACTGAGCTTGCGCATTTCCTTCCTCCGCAGCTTTGTAGAAGTAACGAAAAGCCATATCCTTGTCTAGCTCCAGTCCCGCAGAGCCCTGCTGAAGAAAAATAGCAACAAAATAATATCCCGTCGCAACACCACTATCGATCAGGCCTTGGCTGAGACGCAAATGCTCATCCCCCAATAGCCTGAAGTGCTTCCGCATACTGCCATTCTGCAGATTTATATTGGCTTTAGCGTGACCATTCTCTGCGGCAACCCTATAAAGTCGCTCTATCTCACGATTAACCAATTCATCTTTCTTCAGCAGATTATTCTTCTGCAGCCATCGAGCATACTTAAAAAGACTGTCCGTTTCCTCACTGACTTCAGGAAAGACTTCGTGCCTGCATGAAAACGCAAGCCTTTCATCTACAGGTTTCAACGGTGGCATGCTAGGTTTCCTCTCTGAGAACACAAAATTTCCGTCACGATCACAAGCCGAAACAAACAGACAGAGCAAAATAAAAATCAACCGCATCAGTCCTGGTCCTTAATGTCCGAATCACCAAAATAGAATTCAATGAGCGGCGCCGATGGTCCGAGCTTATTTTTTTGCCGTCTTTTGTTTTCATCGATTATTTTTTGCCACTCCTCGAACGCTTCAGCCGGGTTGTCCTGCGCGCCCCTTCCTGCCGTGTGCAACGTCCACAACCGCCGTCTCAAATCCCGCGTAACACTCATCCACTCATGCGCAACATTCATCTCGGTATCCACCTGCATGCTGCGGGTATTGATATTGGCCGAACCGAGCGTGGTGAAAACATCGTTGACGATCATCAACTTGGAATGGATATAGACCGGTACCCAGTCCTGCCAGTCCGTGGTGTCGGGCGCGACCAGTGAACAGATATGCACTTTGAGCCCGGGAATGGCTTCGGGACGTAGCGTGTCCTTTTCGATTTCTTCAATCTGCTGATCGAGCTTGATCTTGCCGACACGGTCACGCGGGTCCGAGGGAGGTGGAGCATCGCTGATCGCTTTCTTGATTCGTCGCAACTTGGTCACTGCGGGCATGGTATCGGCACGACCGAGGCCTTCGACCATGCGCTGGGTATTGAGGATGCCCGGGCCGATTCCGGCGGTATCGGCATTGGTGAGCACGAACAGATGCAGGTCACCATGCTTGCCCGGGTCACGTCCTCCAGCGGTCTGTCTGGCGGCGATTTCCTTGATCTTCTCGGCCAGCGGTGGCCAGCGGAAGTACTGGTTCTCCAGGTAGATGAACTGTGTAGCGTTGTTGACCGCCTGCATGTACATACGCTCGATATCGCGAACGCCGGCCTGAGCCTGCGTCCTCAACAGTTGGGCCAGCTGTGGTGTTCCATTGCCACATTTGAGCGCTCTTGCCAGCTCCTGTGACGATCTCAGACCCAATAACTCCTCACCGGTCTCCATGAACCAGGAGTGGGCGAAGTTGTGGTGAAGGTGCTCGAGGATCGGCCCTGTCAATCGACTGGAAATATCCTGACGAGGTGTCTCGCCCCGGGGTCCCCGATCAGGGGCGGGCTTGCTTTGCGCTGTCCGGTTACGGGCCGAATGCCGATCGGTATCCCAGTACTCGTCGAGCATGTTGTGCCCCATGACAAAACCGACAGCGACTTCAGGTTCCTCGTAATCGACCAGCACCGTCTTCTGATGGTGGGTCACCGTAGCGGCCATCACGCTCTTGGTTTCCAGGCTAAGTTCCTGGTCCAGCGCGTTCTGATCGACATCCCTGAAGATCCTGTTGCGCTCCGCCGCTGTGAAGCCACGACTGACGAACAGAGGAATGCCGTTGTCAGCCTTGGCTAATGCCTTCTGATCATGAATCGAGCAATCTGCGAACCATTGGCGATCGTAGGCATATTGCTCTTCGGTCGAACTCTGCAATGCCCGATTCTGAATGCGCAGATTGCCTTTGCCGGGCAGGTTTGCCTCGCCACCTACACCCGCACTGTTGAACGGAAATTCCCAGCCCAGAATCCGTACCCGCACTCCTTCCCTGGCTTTGTGCCGAAGCAGTTCGCCGATGCAGGGGGACTTGCCGTCACGGATGAAGTACATCGACGGCTGAAAGCCCCAACAACTGATATCGATCGTTTTCCGGGCCTTGGCGATGGCCTCGTGCACGGCTCTGAACGCCTCCTCGCCATTGACCAAAGGTTGAAACGTGGCCTTGACCGGATGGTATTCAGTGTCCTGCACGAACCACGGCGAAGTGCATCTGGCCTTGTTGGTGTGCTTGAGACAGATCGGGACCACAATGGCGTCCTGCGTCATCAGCTTTCTCCTTGTGTGTTGTCTGACCCGTTCAGCAGCTCGGCATAAAGCCCCCGTAGCTCTGTATGAGCCATGGGTGCAATAACGCCGTTTCCGGTTTTGAAGCTGTGGTTCTGCAAACCGTCGTTTGCGAGATAAGCCTGTTGCGGATTGCTGTACTCGCCAGGTACCGGCAACTGGTAGCTGATGCCGTTGTTCATTTGCAGTCGGTAAGAATGGGTAACCACCTCATGGTCGATCTGGATCTGCCCACGTTCATCCAGTACCCCTTCACCGAGCAGCGTCGCTCCGGCAAACAGCTGATAAGGCATGCCCGCCCAACCAAAGTCCGGAGCGTTCGGAACCTGATCGATGGTGAACCGCAACGGCTGCCTGAACTGGCTCAACGGATACTCAGGATGCGCCGCACTCATGCTCGCCGCACCCGTGAATTCCACCCGTGGGGCCTTGACGTTGTAGTCCCCCTCGGTCCCGGCTTCGATGCGGCAAGGGTCAAGAACGAGATAGCTGCCACCGGCATTGAGGGTGATCTTCTTCTTGGCAACGATCTTGATCTCATCCTCGGTACTGGTGATCTCCAGCCCCTGCCGCGCCATGATCCCCAGGGTGTCGTTCTGCGCCTGGATCTGCACCGGGCCCTGGTTGGCGATCAGCTTGATGCCCAGCCTGCGCACGAACAGGCTCACCCCCTGCCCCACGCAGATGAACAGGCGCTTGATCACGCTGAGGTCCGCCTCGCCGCCGGCGTTGAGCATCAGGTTGTCCTGCGCCGCCAGTTGCAGGTGCTTGCCGCTGGTCACCGCCACGCCCTGCGGGGCGCTGAGCAGGAGGACCGAAGATTTCAACTGCTCCAGGTCCTGCCGGAGCAGGTTCAACTGCGCCTGCACATCCGCCGGCTCGGCCTGGCAGGTCTGGGCGTCGGTGGAGAGTTGCTGGAGCTGGTCGCCTGCCTGTTGCAACCGGTCGACCGCAGCAGCCATGTCCAGCACCTGCCCCTGCGCCCCAGGTTGGGCATCGGCGCTGATGAACAAGCCCTTGCCTGCCCGCAATGCGCCCCAGTGATCGGTGCGCAGCTCGAAACCTTCACCCCGCTTTCTGCGCTGGCTGTCCACCAGATGCCCCAGGTTCAACTGGCTCTTGCCACCGAACTCGGTGCTGAGCTTGACGTGCTCCTGCCCGCGTTCATCCTCCATGCGCAGTTTGTTGTTCGCCGGAGTGCGCAGCACGTTGCGCCGGTTGTTGCGGTTGGCCACGTGATCGGGATGCTGGCTGTCGTGCAGGGCATGGGCGATGTAGGGCCGGTCCGGATCCCCCTGCTCGAACGCCACTGCCACTTCCGTGCCCTGCACCAGCGGCAGGTGCAGGCCATAGGTCGCGCCGGCGTAGGGTCGGGCCAAACGCAGCCAGACGCTTTCCTTGCCGGCATCCCATTCGTCGCGGTCGAACAGAAACCTGACCCGATAGCGCCCCTCGTCATCGATATGGCTGTAGAGATCATCGTCGTTCTGGCTGGTGATACGCGCCGGCAGCGTGCCGCTGATGCTCGGCTTGGGCTTGAGCTGCGGTCGGAAGCAGATGTATTCGTCGTAGGGAATTCCGCTGAACTCGACCGTGTGCAGCTTGTTACGCGCGCCCTTGACATCGATGGTGTGGACCAGCACCCGGTTGGCGAAGTCCTGCGGCGCATTCCCGGTTACCCGCAGGACCTGCCCCGGCATCAGGGTCGGACTGCAGGTGGTGCCACTCAACAGGACGCGCTGGTTGAGGCTGCGCTCCTGGCTCAGCCGCGCGAAGAAATGCCCGGACTCCGTTTCCGCGCCATAGCCATGCATCGTCTGGGTGCCCATTTCGGTGTAGGGCATGGCGTACTCGTAGGTTTCGCCATAACGGATCTCGGGAAGCGAAAAACCCGGCGGCCGGCTGACCTCGCCCTGCAGCCGCAGATTGGCCTGACGCGGATCGTAAGTGCGGAAGAACACTTCCTTCTCCACCACCTGGTGCTGCGTGCGCAATTGCCACACCGCGTCGGCATCGCTGCTGGACAGCCCGCTGGGGGTCAGGCAAGGCAGCTCGACACCGAAATCCAGGTGGCACTGCCAGTCATGAAAGCGCACCTGGTCGACCTTCAGTTCCGAGACGAAGACGATGCGGTACCAGATGCCGACCTCGGCCAGCAGCCGTTCGATGAACGCCAGGTCGCTCTCGCCGTACTGCATCACCTGCCGGCGCCGCGGGTACTCGCGCTTGAGGTCGAACCGGAAGGCGCTGTTCACGAAGAAGCCATGGTCCTCGAGGATCTGCCGGACGATCTGCGGCACTGACTGGTGCTGGAAGATGCGGTAGCGCTTGCCCCGGGCCAGGCGCACGAGACGCGGCTCCAGGGTGATTTCGTAGTGACCTTCGTCCACCGAGCCACCGATGCGCTGGAAGCCGGTGATCAGGCCGAACAGCTCGCGCAGCGGCTCGTGGATCTCGTTCTTGATCCGCCAGGCGAATACCTTCGGCGGCTTGCCATAGATGGCGAAACGCGCGGTGCGGTTGAGGATGCTGGGCATGTCCAGGTCCAGCGGCGAGTTCTTGCGCTCGTTGCGCGCGAGGAACTGCTCCTGGGTCATGCTGACCACGCCGTTGAACACCTCCCGCGGCTCGCCGCAGGTGAAGCGGATGGTGTAGCGGAACGGCTTGCTCAGGTACTCCTGGCCCTCGAAGGCGTAGACATCGAGGAACTTGTCGTCCAGGTCGCGGACGCGCAGGTCGTAGGGATTGCGGTGCTTGGGCGGTGGGTAACGGCTGACGATTTTTCCCATGGGCAGTCCTGCTGAAAGCTTCCGAAGAAATATCCAGCAATGAACTTCAGCCCTTGAAACCGCGATTTTTTACTGAAAACACCATCGCCTGGGAAGTCGGCGCCAACACCGAAACAAATTGAACAATTTGAGCGCAAACTTATATGAAATTCCTGCCGGATCGATTCAAATTTCCGGCGCGGACAGTAAAACATCTGACTTGGGGATTTCGACCCGAAAACCGACGCTCAGAATTTCCCTGGGAAATTTGGGAAAATTCCCACTCTGAACCTCCTTCAGCACTCTCGATCGGATGGCTTGCATACCTTGCGATCCCGACCACGGCTGCAAAAAAAGACGCCCCGGGTAAATCCCCGGGGCGTCGGCGCAAGCCGTCAGACCTTCTGGCAATCCTTGTCCAGTGCCTGTACCCCCTCACGCCGCAAACCGCTCGCCGGGATCAGGCTGGCGAACATCGCCGCCAGTACCGCGGGCAAGGCGAAGGCATAGAAATTCCACTGGTGATCGAGGTTGGCACCGACGATCCAGCCGCCGATCATCGGCCCCAGGATTGCCCCCGCCCGGCCGATGCCCAGTGCCGCACCTACCGCCGCACCGCGACAGGCGGTGGGGAAATAGGCAGCGAGGAATCCGTACATCAGGGTGCTCGAACCAATGGTCCCCAGCCCTGCGCCGAACACTGCACACATCAGCCAGCCGGCATCCGGTTTCTGGCTCAGCGCCAGCAACGACAGCGCACCGATCAGATAGAACGGCACCACCACTTTCTTCGAACCGACACGGTCGGCGAAGCTGGCCCCGGCCAGGGTGCCGACCACCGCGCCCAACTGCAGGACCAGCAGGAACTGCAGGGACGACCCCAGGGCATAGCCGGCGCTGCGCATCAGGTGCGGCAGCCAGGTATTGAGCCCGTAGATGATCAGCTGCGTGCAGAACATGCCGAGGATGAACAGCAGCGCCGCACCACGGAAATTCGCCGAGAACAGCAAGCGGTAGCCCAACAGCCCCTGCACATCGGGCTGCACCTTGTGCTGGGTCGCCAGCTCCTGCAGGACCTGCTCGAAGTCGATGCCATAGCGCTGCGCCAAGGCCCGCGCCTCTTCATGGCGGCCAAGGCCGACCAGGTAGTTGACCGACTCCGGCAAGAGGAAATACATCACCGGCAGGATCAGCACGTAGAGCCCACCGATGGCATACAGGGTGCGCCAGCTGTGCTCCGGCAACAGCGCCAGGGCCGCCAGCGCCGAGACGATGCCGCCCACCGAATAGCCGGTGAGCATCAGGCCGTTGTAGAGCTGGCGGCGCTGCCGCGGGGCGTACTCGATGGTCAGGGCCACGGCGCAGGGCACCACGCCACCCAGGCCGATGCCGCTGAGGAAGCGGAAGATCCCCAGCATCTGCGGCGTCTGGGCGACGGCGCAGAGCGCCGAGCCCACGGAGAACCACAGCACGCCGATCATGATCAGGTTGCGCCGGCCCAGGCGGTCGGTCAGCCAACCGGTGAGGAGAAAGCCCACCATCAGGCCGGCCAGGGTCCAGCCGCCGATCATGCCGGCCACCGCCGGGGTCATGTTCCAGCCAGGTTCTTCCATCAGGCTCGGTACCGTGGCGCCATAGATGATCAGGTCATAGCCGTCGGCCACGATCGTCAGGAAACACAGGACCACTACCCACAGCCCGCTGCGGGCCGATACGTTGCTTTGTTTCATGTGCGCTTGCCTCCCGCCAGGCCCGCACCGACGCCGCCCCGAAGGACAACGCTGGGCGGACCCGGCATTGCGATGATTGTTTTTGTTGTGCGCTGGACCCCGCCGGGACGGGTCCAGCCAAGTGGCAAACCGAAGCGTGTTGAATCCCGAAGGTCGCCCTGCCTATCGACCCGCGCGTTCGAAGATGGCAGCCAGGCCCTGGCCGCCGCCGATGCACATGGTCTCCAGGGCATAGCGCCCCTGGCGACGCTGCAACTCGTGCAGCACCGACGTCATGATGCGCATGCCGGTGGCCGCCACCGGATGGCCCAGGGAAATCCCCGAGCCGTTGACGTTGAGCCGGTCCGGGTCGTTCCAGCCCCAGCCCTTGAGTACCGCCAGCACCTGGCAGGCGAAGGCCTCGTTGACCTCCACCAGGTCCATCTGCTCGAAGCCCAGGCCGGTGCGAGCGAACAGTTTGCTCACCGCCGGCACCGGACCGATGCCCATGGTCGCCGGCTCGCAGCCGGCCGCCGCCCAGCTGTGCAGGTAGCCGATCGGCTCCAGGCCCAGCTCGTCCAGCTTGTCTTCGGCCACCACCAGGCACGCCGCCGCCGCGTCGTTCTGCTGCGAGGCATTGCCGGCGGTGACCGTGCCGTCCTTGGCCAGCGTGCGCAGCGCCGCCAGCTTCTCCAGCGTGGTATCGCCGCGCACGCCCTCGTCACGGCTCACCAGCAACGGCCCGCCGCGCTTCTGCGGCACGCTGAGGGGGACGATCTCGGCGTCGAAGTGCCCGGCTTCCCAGGCCGCCGCGGCGCGTTGCTGGCTGCGCGCGGCGAAGGCGTCGGAGGCTTCACGGCTGATGCCGTACTCGCGGGCCAGGTTCTCGGCGGTCTCGATCATTCCCGAGATGCGCCCGAAGCGGTGCTCCGGCTGCGAGCGCTCGCGGCCGCGATCGAGGCGGTCGTGCAGGGTCACCGACCCGGCTTTCGAGCCCCAGCGCATGTCGGTGCTGTAGTACTCGATGTTGCTCATGCTCTCCACACCGCCGGCCAGGACCACATCGGCGGCGCCGGTCTGCACCATCATCGCGGCGCTGAGCAGGGCCTGCAGGCCACCGCCGCAACGGCGGTCCAGTTGCATGCCCGGCACGCTCACCGGCAGGCCGGCCTCCAGGGCGATCCAGCGGCCTACGCAGGGGGTTTCCGAGCTGGCATAGGACTGGGCGAACACCACGTCGTCGATACGCGCGGGGTCCAGCCGGGTCTGCGCCAGGATGGCGTTGACCACCGCCGCGCCCAGGCGCTCCACCGGCACCGTGCGCAGGCTGCCGCCAAAGGCGCCCACCGGGGTGCGGCGCGGCGCCACGATCGCTGCTCTTCTCATCTCGGTGCTCCTCACAGTGCGGCTTGCAGTTGCGGCACGATCTCGAACAGATCGCCCACCAGGCCGTAGTCGGCGACCTGGAAGATCGGCGCCTCCTCGTCCTTGTTGATCGCCACGATCACCTTGGAATCCTTCATCCCCGCCAGGTGCTGGATCGCCCCGGAGATGCCGACGGCGATGTACAACTGCGGTGCGACGATCTTGCCGGTCTGGCCGACCTGCATGTCGTTGGGCGCATAGCCGGCATCCACCGCCGCGCGGGACGCCCCCACCGCGGCGCCGAGCTGGTCGGCGAGGCTGTAGAGCAGGCCGAAATTGTCGCCGCTCTGCATGCCGCGACCACCGGAGACGACGATCTTCGCCCCGGTCAGTTCCGGCCGGTCGGACTTGGCCAACTGCTCGCCGACGAAGCGCGACAGGCCCTGGTCGGCACCGGCGTCCACCGCCTCGATGCTGGCACTGCCCCCCTCCGCCGCCGCCGGGTCGAAGCCGGTGGCGCGCACGCTGATGACCTTGACCGGCGCGCTGGACTGCACGGTGGCGATGGCATTGCCGGCGTAGATCGGACGCTTGAAGGTGTCCGCGCTGACCACCTCGATGATCTCGGAGATCTGCTCCACATCCAGCAGCGCCGCGACCCGCGGCAGGTAGTTCTTGCCATTGCTGGTGGCCGGCGCCAGCAGGTGGCTGAAGCCCTGGCTGAGCCCGACCAGCAGCGGCGCGAGGTTTTCCGGCAGCAGGTGGGCATGGGCGGCAGCGTCGGCGACCAGCACCTTGCTGACCCCAACGATACGCGCCGCGGCCTCGGCGACCGCGCCGACCTGATGGCCGGCCACCAGCACGGCGACGTTGTCGTCGATCCGGCAGGCAGCGGCCACGGTGTTCAATGTCACGGCGCCGAGGACGCCATTGCTGTGTTCAGCGATTACCAGGACGGCCATCAGATCACCTTCGCTTCGTTCTTCAGTTTTTCGACCAGTTCGGCCACGGATTGCACCTTGATGCCGCCACTGCGGACCGCCGGCGCCTCGACCTTCAGGGTCTTCAGCGTCGTGGCGGTGGACACCCCGAGGTCCTGCGGCGTCAGCACCTCCAGCGGCTTCTTCTTGGCTTTCATGATGTTCGGCAGCGAGGCATAGCGCGGCTCGTTCAGGCGCAGGTCGGTGGTGACCACCGCCGGCAGGTTCAGCGCCACGGTCTGCAGACCGCCATCGATCTCGCGGGTGACGTTCAGCGTGTCGCCGGCCACCTCGACTTTCGAGGCGAAGGTGCCCTGGGCGTAGCCGCTGAGCGCGGCGAGCATCTGCCCGGTCTGGTTGTTGTCGCTGTCGATGGCCTGCTTGCCGAGGATCACCAGGCGCGGCTGTTCGCGGTCGACCACGGCCTTGAGCGCCTTGGCCACCACCAGCGAACCGGGTTCGTCGGCGCTTTCCACCAGGATCGCGCGGTCGGCGCCCAGGGCCAGGGCGGTACGCAGCTGCTCCTGGGCCACACCAGCGCCGACCGTGACCACCACCACTTCACTGGCGATGCCTTGTTCCTTGAGCCTGACCGCCTCTTCCACGGCGATTTCGCAGAACGGATTGAGGGCCATTTTCACGCTGGCCAGTTCGACGCCGGTCTGGTCCGCCTTGACGCGGACCTTGACGTTGAAATCGACCACTCGTTTCACTGCAACGAGGACTTTCATGCTTGGGATTCTCCAACGGGGCTGGAACGGGAAAGGATGCGGCGGGCACGCTCGATCAACGGGCGATCGACCATCGCCCCGTCGACCTGCACGGCACCGCCGCCACGCACGGCCTCCAGCACCCGGCGCGCCCAGCTCACGGACTGGGCATCGGGGCGGAAGGCCTGGTTGATGGGCGCGACCTGGCGCGGATGGATCGCCAGCTTGCCGCCGAAGCCCAGGTGGCTGGCGATCAGGGCGTCCTGCTGGACCGCGGCGGGGTCGTCGAAGCTCGGCGTGACCCCGTCCAGCGGCGCTGGCAGGCCGGCCAGGCGCGACTGCAGGACGAGCATGCCGCGGCAATGGCCGAGGGCCTCCCAGCTCGGCTGGCAGCCCAGGTCCAGGGCCAGGTCCAGGGAGCCGAAGGCGGCCTGCACCACCCCCGGCTCGTTGAGCAGCGCACCGAGGTCCTGGAACGCCGGCGCGCTTTCCACCAGGGCGATGACCGGCACCTGGCGCCCCATCAGGGCATGGATCAGGCGAATGTCCGCGGCCGTCTCGGCCTTGGCCAGCATCAACGCGGCGAACCGCGTCTGGCGCAGGGCGGCCAGGTCGGCCTGGAAGGCGTCGCTGCTGCTGGCGTTGATCCGGAGGATCACCGGCACCCGCTCGATGCCATGCCGGGCTACCGCTTCGCGGGCCAGGGCCTTGGCCTCGGGTGCCACGGCGTCTTCCAGGTCGAGGATCACCGCGTCGGCGCCGCTGGCGGCAGCCTTGGCGAAACGCTCGGGACGGTCCCCCGGGACGAACAGCGGGGCCAGGGGTGCACGGAATTCAGTCAGCATGTCGCGCTCGCCTCCATGTTCAGGTTGCCGTCGGCATCCTGGGTCCAGGCCTGCAGGGTGTCGCCCGGTACGCTCCAGGAGGCCGCCGCGCGGAACACCCGTCCGGCGATCAACGGCACCTGGCCGCGATAGGCGAAACGCGCCGGCACCCGCCCGGCATGCCGGGCCACCAGGTTGAACAGCAGGCTGGCCTGCAGCGGCCCGTGCACCACCAGGCCCTGGTAGCCCTCCACTTGGGTGGCATAGGGCAGGTCGTAATGGATGCGATGGGCATTGAAGGTCAGTGCCGAGTAACGCATCAGCAAGGTCGGCGGTGTCTCGACCCAGTGCTCCAGCTCGCCACTGCGCTCGACGCCAGCGGCCGGTGCCGCACCAGCCTCGGACGGTCCGCGGTAGACGATGTCCTGGCGCTCGCGGATGGCCAGGCGGCCGGCGCAGGACAGTTCATGCTCGACGGTGACGAAGCACAGCTTGCCACTGCGCCCGTCCTTGAAGCGGATGTCGCGGATGGTCGACAGGCGCTGGATCGGCTTGTCGATCGGCAACGGCGCCAGGGTCTGCACCTCGCCACCGGCCCACATGCGCCGCGGCAGCAGCACCGGCGGCAGGAAACCGCCGCGGCGCGGGTGACCGTCCTCACCCAGTTCGGCCATGCCGGCCAGGGCCGGGCCCGGCGCCAGGCACCAGTGCAGGCCCGGCGGGGCGAAGCCCTCCGACTCCCACAGGTGCGGTGCCAGGGTCGCGCGGTAGGCGTCGAGCATCTGCGTGGTGATGATCGCCTCGCAGCGCTCCTCGCGGCCCAGCCACTGCTGCAATTGACCCAGATCGTTATCACTCATGGTCCTGGCCTCAGTAGGAGCGCGGCATGCCCAGCAGGTGCTCGGCGACGTAGGACAGGATCAGGTTGGTGGAGATCGGCGCCACCTGGTACAGACGGGTCTCGCGGAACTTGCGCTCGACGTCGTATTCGTTGGCGAAGCCGAAACCGCCGTGGGTCTGCAGGCAGGCGTTGGCCGCTTCCCACGACGCCTTGGCCGCCAGGTACTTGGCCATGTTCGCCGCCGCCCCGGCATTGCGTCCGCTGTCGTATTCCTCACAGGCGCGCCAGCGCATCAGGTCGGCCGCCTCGATCTCGATATGCGCTTCGGCAATGGGGAACTGCACGCCCTGGTTCTGCCCGATCGGCCGGCCGAACACCACGCGGTCGCGGGCGTACTGGCTGGCCTTCTCGACGAACCAGCGGCCGTCGCCGATGCATTCGGCGGCGATCAGCGTGCGTTCGGCGTTGAGGCCGTCGAGGATATAGCGGAAGCCCTTGCCTTCCTCACCGATCAGGCTGCTGGCGGGGATCTCCAGGTTGTCGAAGAACAGCTCGTTGGTCTCGTGGTTGACCAGGTTGGCGATCGGCTGCACGGTCAGGCCGTTGCCGATGGCTTCGCGCAGGTCGACGAGGAAGATCGACATGCCGTCGACCTTTTTCTTCACCTCGGCCAGCGGCGTGGTGCGGGCCAGGAGGATCATCAGGTCGGAATGCTGGACTCGCGAGATCCATACCTTCTGGCCGTTGATCACGTACTTGTCGCCACGGCGCACGGCGGTGGTCTTGATCTTGGTGGTGTCGGTGCCGGTGGTGGGTTCGGTGACGCCCATGGACTGCAGGCGCAGTTCGCCGCTGGCCAGCTTCGGCAGGTAGTAGCGCTTCTGCGCCTCGCTGCCGTTACGCAGCAGGGTGAACATGTTGTACATCTGCCCGTGGATGGTCCCGGAGTTGCCACCGCAATGGTTGACCTCCTCCAGGATCAGCGACGCCTCGGCCAGGCCCAGGCCCGAGCCGCCGTACTCTTCCGGGATCATCGCCGAGAGCCAGCCGGCTTCGGTCATGGCCTTGACGAAGGCTTCGGGAAAGCCCTTTTCTTCGTCGATCCGGCGCCAGTATTCGGCGGGAAACTCCGCGCACAGGGCGCGCACGCCATCGCGAATTTCCTGGTAGCCCGCGTGGGCACTCGTAGCACTCATAACGCTCAACCTCATGTATCCGTTAACGGCGGTGGGATCAGACGGGGTCCCAGGTGAACACGTCGGCGCTGACCTGCAGCGGCGTGAAGGAAGCGGCCAGCGCCGGCATACCGTGCTCGGCGATGGCCTGGGCGGTCCAGCCCTCGCCCTGCTGCACCGAACGCAGCGGGCGGTTCTGGCTCATCAGGAGGATTTCGTTGCGGCGCACGGTGAACACCTGACCGTTCACTTCCCTGGCCTGGTCCGACAGCAGGTACACCGCCAGCGGCGCGTTCTTCTCCGGGGTCATCTGCTTCAGGCGCTCGACCCGTGCCTTCTCTTCCGGGGTGGTCTCGGGAATCGCACTGGTCATGCGGCTCCAGGCGAACGGCGCCAGGCAGTTGGAGCGCACGTTGAAGCGCTGCATGTCCAGGGCGATGGATTTGCTCAGCGCCACCATGCCCAGCTTGGCCGCCGAGTAGTTGGCCTGGCCGACGTTGCCGATCAGCGCCGAGGTGCTGACCATGTGCACGAAGGCCCCGCCGTTCTGCGCGCGGAAGCGCTCGGCAGCGGCGCGGCTGACGTAGAAACTGCCGTTCAGGTGCACGTTGATCACCGACTGCCAGTCCTCCACGCTCATCTTGTGGAAGATGGTGTCGCGGATGATCCCGGCGTTGTTCACCACGCCATCGAGACGGCCGAAGCTGTCCATGGCGCAGTTGATGATGTGCTGCGCGCCGTTCCAGTCGGCGACGCTGTCGGTGTTGATCACCGCGCGCCCACCGGCGTCCTCGATCAGCTTCAGGGTCTCCTGGGCCGGACTCGCCGAACCGCCCTCGCCGCCCAGGGACACACCCACGTCATTGATCACCACCGCGGCGCCGGCCTGTGCCATCGCTACCGCCAGGGCCCGGCCGATACCGCCGCCGGCGCCGGTGACCACCACCACTTTGTTGTCGAGCATGTCGTTCTCTCCGTCGTTCACTTACAGGCCGAGCATTGCCTTGGCCAGGATGTTGCGCTGGATCTCCGAGCTGCCGCCGTAGATGGTCGCGGGGCGCGCCTGGAGAAACAGGCCGGTGGGGTTGAGGTTGCCGTTGCCCTCGATGGGTTCGAGGTACGCCGCGTACTCCCCGGCGATCTCCAGCATGTAGTCGGTGATGCGCTGGAACAGCTCGGTCTGGTGCACCTTGAGCAGCGACACGTCGGCCCCCAGGTTCTCGCCGCGGCGCAGGCGCTCGGCAAAGGTCTCGAACAGCAGCTTGTGGTCGTCCAGGTCCAGGCGCAGGCGGGTCAGGCGGTCGCGGAAACCGGGGTCGTCGCACAGGCCCAGGTGCAGGCCGAGCACGGCCAGGCGGGTCAGGGCATTGGCCGACTGCTTGGGCGAACCGAGGAAGATCCGCTCGAAGCCCAGCAGCGCCTTGGCCATGGTCCAGCCGGCGTTCATCTCGCCGACCAGGTTGGCCCTGGGCACGCGCACGTCGTCGAAGAACACCTCGCACAGCTCGTCGTGCAGATCGAGGTTGAGGATCGGCCGCACGGTCACCCCGGGGCTGTCCATCGGCACCAGCAGGAAACTGATGCCCTCCTGCTTCTTCGCCGTCTTGTCGGTGCGCACCAGGAGGAAGATCCAGTCGGCATCGGTGGCCAGGGTGGTCCAGATCTTCTGGCCGTTGACCACCCACTCGTCACCGTCGAGCAGCGCTTCGGTGCGCAGGCTGGCAAGGTCCGAGCCGGCGTTCGGCTCGCTGTAGCCCTGGCACCAGATGTGCTCGCCGGACAGGATGCGCGGCAGGAAATACTGCTGCTGCTCGGGCGAGCCGTAGCGGATCAGCAGCGGGCCGAGCAGCATGATGCCGTGGTCCGGGGTACGGGCCACGCCATGGTCCTCGAACACCTCGGTGTAGATCAGCTGCTTGGCCGCCGACAGGCCCATGCCGCCGAACTCGCGGGGCCAGCCGGGGCACAGCCAGCCGTGCGCGGACAGGGTCATGTACCAGTCCTTGACCTCCTCCCAGTGCAGGCGCTTGGGCAGGTCGCGCAGCGGCTCCGGGAAGTGCGCGTGGAGGAAGCTGCGCACCGTCTGGCGGAACTGGTCGTCGCTGAGGGCGTTGAAGTCGGGCAGTTGCGGGGTGTCGCTCATGATGGGGTCCTCAGACGCTGGTCAGACGGGGCATGCAGGCGTCGTAGCGGCGCCGGTGCTGATCGGATGAGCCATAGAGATTGGCCAGGGTCATGGCCTTGCGCAGGTACAGGCCGACGTCGCATTCGTCGGTGTAGCCAATCGCGCCATGCAGCTGCACGGCCTGGCGGGTCACCAGCAAGGCGGCATCGGCGGCGCGCGCCTTGGCCCGGGAAACGGCAGCGCGGCGCTGGCCGGCCGGGGCACCGCCATCGCAGGCGGCGGCCGCGGCGTCGAGGCTGGCGCGCCATAGGGCCAGTTGCAGCTTGAGGTCCACGGCGCGGTGCTGCAGGACCTGGAAGGTGCCGATGGTCTGGCCGAACTGCTTGCGCGTGCGCAGGTAGTCGAGGGTCAGGGCGAAGGCCTGCTCGGCCACGCCCAGCAGGTAGGCGGCGGTGCCCAGGGCGGCTTCGTCGAGGGCGTAGTCCAGCGCCGGCGGGTGCAGCGGCAGCGATTCCGCGGTGACCTCGTGCAGGTGCAGATGGCCGAAGTGGCCGCCGTCCTGGGTGACGACGATCTCCAGCTTCACCCCCGGCGCCTTGGCCTCCACCAGGGCCAGGCCCTCCGGCGTGCTGACCAGGAAGCCATCGGCGGCGCCGGCCATGGGAATGCACAGCTTGCGCCCGCTGACCTTGCCGTTGTGCAGATGGGTCGCGCCCTCCGCGGTGCTCAGGCTGTCGATCTCTTCCTGCAGCGCCGGCAGCAGCAGGCGCTCGCCGCCCAGCTGGGCGCTCAGTTGCTCGCCGTCGAGCAGGCGCGCGGCCAGCACCGCCGGCACGAACGGCTCGGGCAGCAGCGCGGCGCCGAACACTTCGAGCAAAGCGCAGTATTCGGCCATGCCCAGGCCAATGCCGCCCCGCGCCTCGGCCAGCGACAGGCCGAGCCAGCCGTTGTCGGCCATCTCGCGCCACACCGCGCGGTCGAACCCCGGGGTCTGGTAGCGCAGGCCGCGGACCCTGGCCAACTCGCTGGCCGGGGCGAACGCGACGGCGCTGTCGCGGATCATGCGGATGTTTTCCAAACGTTCTTCAGGCGAATGCATGTCGGTCTCCTGGCCTGGTATGAATTCAGTTGTCGGACGCGGCGAAGGTCGCCAGGCCGTTGCTCACCACCAGCACGTCACGCTCCACCACCCAGGCGCGGAACGAGCCGTCGCGCCAGATTTCGCTGCGGATGGTTTCGCCCGGCAGGACCGGCGCGCAGAAGCGCAGGGCCATGCCGCGCAGACGGCTTGCCTGGTAGTCGCCAAGGGTGCTGAGCAAGGCGTGGCAGACCGTGCCGAAGGTGCACAGGCCATGCAGGATCGGGCGGCTGAAACCGGCCGCCCTGGCGGCCGCGGGATCGGCGTGCAGCGGGTTGTCGTCGCCGTTGAGGCGGTAATAGAGGGCCTGCTCCGCACGGGTGGGCAGGTCCACGCGGAAATCCGGCTCGCTGTCCGGCAGGCGATGAGTGTCGAACAGCGGCGTGCTGTCGCCGCCGAAGCCGCCACCGCCACGCAGGAAGGTGGTGCTCAGGGTGCTGGCCAGCATCTGTCCGCTGGCGGCGTCGCGCACCTGTTTTTCGGTGTAGAGCAGGGCGCCCTGCCCCGGGCCCTTGTCCACCACGCCGACGATGCGGGTTTCGCCGATCACCTCGCCTTCGACGGGCAACGCGGCATGCAGGGTGATGCGCTGCTCGCCATGCACGACACAGGACGGATCGACCCCGGAACACGGATCGCCGAGCCAGAACCCCGGATGACCGAGCACCAGGGCCAGCGACGGCATGGCGCGCAGGTCGCGGCGAAAATCGACGTAGGCCAGTTGGCGTTCGTCCAGTGGATCGGTGCCCAGGCCGACGGACAGGGCATACAGCGCCGTCTGCTGGCGGGTCAGGGTCTGCCGGACCACAGGAATCGGATAAGCAAGCAGCTTTTCAAGCTCGATGGGCATGACGCCATCCCCTTGTTCTTGTCGTTGTTCACGAATTGAGGGGATGTTTGGGCAAGGCAAGGTTCATTTCAATTTACGAATTCGAAAGTGCCGCCTCAGTGAAATCGCATTGCAATTGCGCGGTTTTCCGCGGCCGTATCCCGCCTGTTCGCCTTCATTGACGTCGAAGTGGCACTTGGCATTTCGCAAATTGAATTCCCCGCTTG
This sequence comes from Pseudomonas sp. zfem002, assembly GCF_032621685.1. Taxonomy (NCBI): domain Bacteria; kingdom Pseudomonadati; phylum Pseudomonadota; class Gammaproteobacteria; order Pseudomonadales; family Pseudomonadaceae; genus Pseudomonas; species Pseudomonas sp. zfem002. The sequence continues at coordinate 134,440 of NZ_JAVYJH010000021.1, forward strand.
CCTGCCAAATCATTTCGTTCCATGGGTCCCGCCCAGCCATCAGGCGCGGGACGAGGCATCGTCACAGAGAGGTCGAGCAGTGGAACGTGAAGCAATGGAGTTCGATGTGGTCATCGTCGGTGCCGGCCCCGCGGGGTTGTCCGCCGCGTGCCGGTTGAAGCAGCAGGCGCTGGAGCATGGCCAGGACATCAGTGTCTGTGTGGTCGAGAAAGGCTCCGAAGTGGGCGCCCATATTCTCTCCGGCGCGATCTTCGAACCCCGCGCGCTGGACGAGCTGTTTCCCGACTGGCAGGCGCTGGGCGCGCCGCTGCTGACGCCGGTCAAGCGCGACGACATCTACTTCCTGCGCGACGCCGAACGGGCCAGCAAGGTGCCGGACTTCTTCGTCCCGCGGACCCTGCACAACGAGGGCAACTACATCATTTCCCTGGGTAACCTGTGCCGCTGGCTGGCGCAGCAGGCCGAAGCCCTGGGCGTCGAGATCTACCCCGGCTTCGCCGCCCAGCAGGCGCTGTTCGACGACCAGGGCCGGGTCTGCGGCATCCTCACCGGCGAGCTCGGCGTGGACCGCGACGGCCAGCCCAGGGCGGGCTACACCGCCGGCATGGAACTGCGCGGCAAGTACACCCTGTTCGGCGAAGGCTGCCGCGGTCATATCGGCAAGCAACTGATCGAGCATTTCGACCTGGACCGCGACGCCGACGCCCAGCACTACGGCCTGGGCCTCAAGGAAATCTGGGAGATCGATCCGCAGCGCCACGAACCCGGGCTGGTGGTGCACACCGCCGGCTGGCCGCTGGACAACGACAATCCCGGCGGCGCGTTTCTCTACCACCTGGAAAACCACCAGGTGGTGGTCGGGCTGATCGTCGACCTGTCCTACCGCAATCCGCACCTGTCACCGTTCGACGAGTTCCAGCGCTACAAGCACCACCCGGTCATCCGCCAGTACCTGGAAGGCGGCAAGCGCATCAGTTATGGCGCCCGGGCGATCTGCAAGGGCGGCTTCAACTCGCTGCCGAAGATGGTCTTCGCCGGCGGCGCGCTGATCGGCTGCGACCTGGGCACCCTGAACTTCGCCAAGATCAAGGGCAGCCACACCGCGATGAAGTCCGGCATGCTCGCCGCCGACGCCATCGTCCAGGCCCTGGCACAGGGCCGCGGCGGCGACGAACTGCACGAGTACGTCGAAGGTTTCCAGGCCAGCTGGCTGCATGACGAGCTGCTGCGCAGCCGCAACTTCGGCGCAGCCCTGCACAAGTTCGGCGCCATCGCCGGCGGCGCCTTCAACTTCGTCGACCAGAACCTGTTCGCCGGCCGCCTGCCCTTCACCCTGCGCGACCGGCAGCCGGACTACAGTCGCCTGCAGCCGGCGGCCAAGGCCCCGCGCATCGACTATCCCAAGCCCGACGGCAAGCTCAGCTTCGACAAGCTGTCCTCGGTGTTCCTCTCCAGTACCAACCATGAGGAAGACCAGCCGGTGCACCTGCAACTGAAGGACCCCGAGCTTCCCATCTCGCTCAACCTGCCGCTGTACGACGAACCCGCGCAGCGCTACTGCCCGGCCGGCGTGTACGAAGTGGTGAACAGCGACGAGGGGCGTCCGCGCCTGCAGATCAATGCGCAGAACTGCCTGCACTGCAAGACCTGCGACATCAAGGACCCGGCACAGAACATCACCTGGGTCGCCCCGGAAGGTGCCGGCGGTCCCAACTATCCCAACATGTAATACCCGCCCAAGGAGGCATCTGCATGAAGATCATCGTTGCAATGGCGGCGGCAGCGGCATTGACCGGCTGCGCCAAAGGCTTCTTCGAATCCCACGCCAGCGGCTTTTCCGCCACCGCCGAGCAGGCGCCACTGGCCTATGTCCAGTGCCTCGAACCGCGCTGGCAAGCCCCGGGCACCACGGCCTCGAAGATCAAGACCCGCACCGGCTACACCCTGGAGGTCGCCACCGCGCATACCGGGCCGATCGCCCTGGCGGTGGTCAACGCCACACCCGGCGGCAGCGCGGTCGAGGTGTTCCTGCCGACCGCCCAGGGCCGCGCCGAGCGCTGGGAAGACGCGGCCCGGGCCTGCCTGAGCGCCACCCGGCAAGGCCTCTGAGCATGCCCTCCGCCGCCGTCCTCGCCCCCGGCGCGCCCCAGGCCGGAGGCTGGCGTGGCCTGCTGTTTCCCCTGGCCATCGCCCTGTGCGTGGGCCTGGACTACTTCGACAATGCCGCCTTCGCCTTCTTCATCCGCGACATCGCCGGGGGCGTCGGCGCGCCGCCGGACGAGCTGGTGTGGTCGTCCAGCGCCTATGCCGTCGCCGGGGTGCTGGGCATCCTCCAGCACCAGTGGTGGGTCGAGCGCGTCGGCCAGCGCCGCTACCTGGCCGGCAACCTGTTGCTGTTCGCCCTCGGCGCGGTGGCCAGCGCCTGCAGCGAAACCTCGCTGCAACTGGCTGGTGCCCGGGCCCTGCAGGGCCTGGCCATGGGCCCGATGCTAGGCGCCTGCCGGATTCTCCTGCAGCTCAGCTTCGCCCCTGCCCAGCGCAGCTCGGCGGTGCGCCTGTTCCTGATCCTGATCCTCTTCGCCAGCGCGCTCGGCCCCATGCTCGGCGGTACGCTGATCGCGCTGTTCGGCTGGCGTGCGGTGTTCCTCTGCACCCTGCCGATGGCCCTGCTGATCGCGTTGCTGGTGTTCATGGTGGTGCCCGGCAGCGGCCAGTTGCTGCCCGAGGAGCGCCAGCAGACGGCGCTGTGGCCCTGGCTGCTGGCGGCGCTGGCCCTTGCCGCGTTGCAGGTGGTGATCCAGCAGTCGCGCTTCGCACCGTTCAGCGAATCCCCCGGCATGGAGGCGCTGGCGCTGCTCGGGGTGCTGGTCCTGGCGGGTTTCGTCTGGCACCAGTGGCACGCGCCCAGCCCGCTGCTGCACCTGCACACCCTGAAGGAAGCGACCTTTCGCAGCGGCCTGCTGCTGTATGCCCTGTACTACTTCATCAGCAACGCCCTCGCCTACCTGGTGTCGCAGCTGCTGCAGACCGGGCTCGGCTACCCGGTGGACAACGCCGGCCACCTGGTGGGCGTCACGGCCCTGTGCGCAGTGCCGGGCGCCTTGCTGTACATGCGCTACGCCGGCAAGGTGCAGCGCAAGAAGTGGATCTTCGTTCCCGGCTTCCTGCTGATCGCCGTCATCTGCGTGTGGCTGGCCAGGATGCCACCCGACGTCAGCACCGAGTGGTTGCTGCCGCCACTGATCCTGCGTGGCCTGCTGCTGATGTTCATTGCCCTGCCGGTGGCCAACGTGGCCTTCCAGTCGTTCGCCATGGACCTGTACCCGCACAGCTACCGGATCAAGAACATCGTCAAGCAGATCGCCTATTCCCTGGCCACGGCGAGCATCATCGTGCTGCAGCAGCATCGCTTCGACTTCCATCGCAGCGTGCTGTCGCCGAACCTGTCGCTGAGCAATCCGCTGTTTCGCAGTGTCCAGGAGACCCTCTCCCGGCACTTCCAGCACGCCGGTCATGACCTTGCCAGCGCCCGTGAACTGGCCCTGGCGCAGCTCGACCAGGTGATGATCGTGCAGGCCAGCTTGCTCAGCTATATCGACGGTTTCGCCCTGCTCGCCGTGCTGTCCCTCGCCGCGGCGGGGTTCGCCCTGGGCCAGCGGCGCATCGATTGAAGCCTGCGCAACGGCTCAGGCATCCTGCAGATGCATGTCCAGCCCCTGCACCCCCGGCGCCAGCTCGGGGCGCAGGGTCAGTTCAGGGATCAGGTAGTCGCCGCCGTTCTGCCGCCGCCAGGCAATCGGCGCATCGCTCCACAAACCGTCCAGGCGCTGCTCCAGCACCGTGCAGGCCTGCGCGAACGCCTCGGCATCGATACGGCTGGTGCGATGCAGGACGAAGGGCGGCAGCACCTCGAAGCCCGGATAGAAGAGGATGCCGTGCTGGATCGGAAACAGGATCGCGTCCAGCGATCCATTGATGCCCCGCGGCGCGTAGTGCGAGGCCCAGCCGCCGGTGCTGACCATCAGCATGGCGCGCTTGCCGCTCATGTTGCCCTCGCCGTAGCGGTCGCCCCAGTGGCGATCGGAGTGCTCGCCCACGCCGTAGGCGAAACCGCAGGCGTAGACCCGATCGACCCAGCCCTTGAGGATCGCCGGCAGGCCGAACCACCACAGCGGGAACTGCAGGATCAGCGCGTCGGCCCAGCGCAGCTTGTCCTGCTCCAGGGCGATGTCGAGGCTCTGGGTGCCGTCGGCATAGGCCTGGCGCGAATCTTCCGCAACCCGGAAGCGCACCCCCGGCTGGCTCGCGCGGTTGTCGCCGACGTCGATCAGCGGGTTGAAGCCCATCGCGTAGAGATCGGACACCTGCACCGCATGCCCCTGGCGTTGCAGGTGGGCCAGCGCATGGTCCTTGAGCGCGCCATTGAGCGAGCGCGGTTCGGGGTGGGCGTAGACGATCAGCACATTCATGGGGGTACTCCGCAAGAGGTAGGCCGCGCATGATGGGCAATCGCACGATATAGTAGAAATGAATATCCAATATGCCAGGTATTGCCGTGCATGATTCCCTGCGACGCCTCGACCTCAACCTGCTGGTCACCCTCGATGCCCTGCTCGCCGAACTCAATGTGACCCGTGCGGCGCAGCGCCTGCACCTGGCGCAGCCGACGGTCAGCGTGCAACTGGCGCGCCTGCGCGAGCTGCTCGACGATCCCCTGCTGCTTCCCGGTCCGCGGGGCATGCGTCCCACGGCGCGGGCCGAGGCGTTGCGCGCGCCGCTGCGCCAGGCGCTGGAGGCCTTGCATCAGGCGCTCGCGCCGGCGCAGGGCTTCGACCCGGCCGCCGCCACGCAGACCTGGCGCCTGGCCGCCACTGACTACGGCGCATCGACCATCCTCCTGCCGGCCCTGGCCAGGATCCGCGCCGCCGCCCCGCGCAGCCGGCTTGCCGTGCTCGACCTGCAGCCCGCGGCCATGGTCCGCCAGGCCGAGCTGGGCGAGATCGACATGGCCTTCCATATCGCCGAGCGGGCGCCGGCGCAGCTGCGCCAGCGCTTGCTGTTCGTCGAGCAGTACGTGCTGGTGGGCCGTATCGATCACCCGAAGCTGCGGCGCAAGCCGACCTTGAAGCAGTTCTGCGCCCTCGAACAGGTGATCGTCTCGCCCGATGGCGGCGGCTTTCACGGACCGACCGATACCGCCCTCGCCGAACGGGGCCTGAGCCGTCAGGTGGTGCTGTCGGTGCCGCATTTCATGTTGCTGGCGGCGGTACTGGCCCGTTCGGACCTGGTGGCCATGGTGCCGCAGCGCCTGGTGCTCGGCGATCCCCGGCTCAAAGTGGTGGAGGCCCCGCTGGCGGTGCGCGGGTTCGAGATGGTGATGCTGTGGCCGGAGCGGGTACATCGCGATCCGGGGCATCAGTGGTTGCGCGGGGTGATCGCCGGGTGTGTGGGTGATGGGTCCGTTGCTGGTTGAGGCAGGCAACCTGTTCGTCGGGCTTGTTATGGCTCGGCAGCTTGATCAGGCAAAGAAAGCGCAAGTCTCCCATCGCCGCGGATTTTCTTGACCTGCACCCGCAGGACCTGGTCCTGGACGTAACGAGCGGAAAGATCGGTACCTCCAGGTAGCTGACTGCGATGAAGCAGCCCTAGATGCGAGCCGACCGTCAGAAATACACCGTAGTGTTGTACCCCTGTCACATGTCCGTCGTAGACGCCACCAACCACCAGGTCCTCTGGAACACAATCGTTTTCCACTCCTGCGTAGCGCAACGCCAGACCTTTTCCCGTCGGTTCCAGGATTTCCACACTGATCGTGCTTCCCACGGGATACGTTACGGCAAGACTCGCCCAGTCCCGGCATTTGCTTCGATGCAGCAGCCCTGCCTGTCCCCCGACGCTGACACGCAAACCGAAATTTCGCCTCTCGATTACACGACCTTCATGTACCTCTCCGGGCACAAGCCGTACAGGCTTCTCAAGACCTACCTGGACTACCTCGCTGTCCACATTCAATGTCTGCACAAAGAAGGTCAGCTTCAGGCCTTTAGTACCGCGAGCGCGATCATTTTCATTTGCCCATACCGCCATGAGCCCGATCTCCAGCTCGACCGAGCACACCGTTTCTTTGACCACCGTCACTTGACCGTTGATGGGCAATCCTTCATCCAGACATCGACGCGCAGTGGTCCAGGCGGATGAGTTTCTGCGCTCATGCACGGCCCGCCACCAGCTCTGCACCGCTTCGGGAAGTTCGCTATCACTGGTCAAATCACCGATCAACGCTTGCGTTCGGCGCCAATGTTTATTGTTTGGAAGGGCTGTGATTCGCCGCTCCAGCGCGCAAGCGAAATCGGCTGAAGCTGCATGGTAGGGTGCCGCGACGATGAACTTGGCGGCCAGCACCGGCCACTCGGGCCTGGTGTCGGTGAGCTTCAGCCAACTGGCCGTTCGCTCAAACAGGTCAGCGTTCTGGAAGCGTCGATCAAGCAGCGCCTCACAAACGAAGCTCCATCCCTCGGTAAGATCCCGTCCCACCAGCCACGCCACGCCCAAGTGCAACAATTCGGTGAGCGGCACAGCATCAGGACTTGCATCGGCATATCGCAGCAAGTCCTGCCAAATGTGCGCCCAGTCGGCCCGGTCCTCGCGACCAGACAACCATGCAACGGCCTGAGACAGCAGTTCAGCGAGCATTGCCTTGTCAGACAGCACATCTGCCTGCTTCAGCAAATCCTGCCAGATATGCGACCACTCGATCCGGTCCTCACGACCAGCCAACCACGACACGCCTCGACTTATCAGCCCAGTGATCGGCACGACGTCCGGCAACTCGTCTGCGTAGACCAGCAGCAGCTTCCAGGTATATGACCACTCGGCCCGCTCCTCGCGACCGGCCAACCACGACATGCCTCGACGTAACAGTTCAGCCATCGGCACTGAATCAGGTAGAGCATCGGCATGTCTCAGCAAGTCCTGCCAGATAAACGACCACTCGGCCCGGTCCTCGCGCCCCGCCAGACATGCAAAACCGCGTCGCAACAGTTCAGCCCGAGGTAGCGCATCAGGTAGCGCTTCGGTATAGACCAGCAAGGATTTCCAGACATATGTCCACTCAGCCTGATCCTCACGACCAACCAGCCACGTAATGCCTCGGTGCAGCAATTGAGCGAACGGAACGGCGTCAGACTGCGGGTCGGCATGTTTCAGTACCTCCTGCCAGACATGCGTCCACTCGGTCCGATCCTCACGCCCCTCCAACCACGAAACGCCTCGACTCAGCAGTTCAGCGAGCGACAACTCATCGGCCTGCGTTAACAAGAACCGCCAGACATACACCCACTCGGCCCGATCCTCCCGCGCGGTTAGCCACTCCATACCACGGCGCAATAGTTGAGCCGCCGGTACAGCATCAGGCAGCACATCGGGACGCGTCAGCAAAGAGCGCCAGACATACGACCACTCGGCACGATTCTCATGCCCTGCCAACCATCTCGTCCCCAAGATCGCCAGATCTTCCACTTGCGGACTGCCACGCTCAGCTAAAGCATAAAGATCCTGAAGGACATAAGCCCAATCAGGGCCATCCTGCTCGGCACGCACACGACGCATCCCGAGAAGCAGTACAGGATCGGCTTTCCAGTCTGGCTCAGTCCCATCAAGCAGCAGTTTTTTCCAGACAATATGCCAGTCAGGCCGGCGCAGATGATGCTGCAACCAGCTGAACGCCATGTTCCGCCAGACAGCTTCATGCCTGGGGTCAGATCGCAGGCAGTCCTCCCACACGAAAGACCAGGTGGGGTGATTGATCTGCCTCAGCTTTCCAAGGTGCTCGCGAGCCCATACAAAAAGTTCGTCATGGCCTGGATAACAGTCGATCAGCCGGCCCCACGCCCCCGGCCAGACTTTATAGGCCTGCCCCAGTTGCGCCAGCGCCGTCTCCAGCAGATCCTCCCCCAGCACACTGACAATATCGGGCGCCGTCGTAGCCCAGCAGGCCCAACTGACAGAGGCATCGGCCTGCCCATCCTCATCCAGCACCATCTGGTTGCCACACCAGGCCTTGGCACACTCACGGGCCAACTGGCCACGCTCCACGATGCTCAAGCGCTCGCTGATAAGGCCTTCTTCATTTACCGAAAACAGACGCAGCAACTGGGACACCAACCCCGCGTCCCGGGCGGCGAGTACACGCTGGAAGGCGGTAACCAGATCGTTGGTGTACGCCAACTTGTTCGCAGGCTTGCGCAAGGCCTGGTAGAGGGCATCCGCCAGGTGCGGATGGGTCAGGCGCACGGTCTGCCCTTCGCTGCCCATTTCAAACAGGCTGAAATCCCCTTCACCGTTGAGCGTGGCCAGTTTCTCGCGGTCGCTGTCACTCAGCCAGTCGTACGGCGTACTCAGGTAGAGGCGGTTCAGCGCAAGCGGCAAGCGCAGCGCCTCATCGAGGCCATTGAGCTGTACCCGCTCGCCAAAACGCAGGGCGAAGGCGTGCAGATCGCCGTGCGCCAACTCGACCGCCACCGAGATGAACAGGCCGCCATCGTCCTGTGACGCCTGGGACACCGCAGGGCCGCGCCGCGACGCGCGACCGGTGCGCTCGCGATACCAGGCTTCGACCTCGGCGGCCTCGTCGGCGGCGATGGTCTGGATGGTCTGGCGATGGAGATCGAAGCCACGGTAGGCGGAGTCCTCCTTGAAAGCGTCGGCGAACTCCGTCGGGCCGCAGGTCAGGATCATCGGCCAGGTCTGATGACCACGCTCGTCGATGAACTCGCCCAGGCGACCGAGATCGAGCCGGGTACGGGCGCTGCGATCGTAAAGATCATCGATGGCGATGAAATCCGGCCGCCATTGCGCCGGCGCATCGGCGATGGCCCGCAGGGCCGGTTCCAGCAGTTCGGCCTGGCCTTTGAGCCAAAGCACTTTCCAGCCTTCGCCGACAAGGCGCTCGACGGTCTGCAGCAGCAACACACTCTTGCCAACGCCAGAGCGCCCGCTCAGCCAGAAGACCCGGGCCTCGCTTCGCAGATCTCGCAAGCTGAGATCCTGACGTTCGAGCAACGTCGCATACAGGGCGTTCAGGCGATGGGAGCGCGGCATGTACTGCTGGTCGCGCAATCGCGCCAGGGTGATCTCACGGCCGATTTCCAGGGACCGACTGGGAACGGCATTGCGCTGAAAGTCCGCCGCCGTCAGCAGTTGCCCAGGCAGTTCATGTGCTCGCCGGTCAGCGGCGAAGCGTTCGCAGATGTCATCGCGGATGCGCTGGGCATCCGCCGGCAATGGATCGCGGCTCAATGCCCGCTCCAGAGCGAAGCGCAGGAAGCCGTAGGGGTCTTTCAGGTGCGTCCAGACGGCAACCACCGCCCGCCACCACGGATCCGCTTCGATGGCGGGTGGCAGGAGCCGCCCCTGGCGCAGAAGCGCGTCGATCGTGGGCCGTGCGGGGTGGGCCGCCGGTACGTCAGTCCATTGCAGGCTGGCGTCGCCTTGAGAGGCGACCAGTCTGAACGTCACCTGCGCACTCATCTGTGGATGGTGCGTGGTCAGGAAGCGCTGGATGGTCTCGACTTCGGCAGCGGCATCGGCGACGGCCTTGCGTGTCAGGGTGCGCTTGACCTGGATGCACACCAGCGCCTGGTTCGCGGCCTGTCTGGCGACATCGGAAAGGGCTTCGAGGAAGAGCCGGCCGACCTCGTCGAGCACGGCCCCTCCGGCGGCAAGCGACTCCACGAGTTCGGCCAGATAGAAGCGCAACTGGTAGTCGAAACCCGCCAACGCATGAATACCGCCAAGTGCCCTGTGTGGTTCCGCTCGCTCATACGCCGAGAGGATGGATGTCATATCTGCCATAGAAACATCGAAGACCTGGTAAGACACGAACAACCCTTCGCCACTGGCCGGTCGTCATTCGGTGTGCGCTTTGAGTCCAACTTCCCGACGAGACGGTAGCAAAACGATGGCCTTCAGGCAAAAGCCTGCCGGACCAACAGAGGCCCGGCAGATCGAGGCGAACACCCCGCGGCCTTGTCCGGCCCCCCGCCAGGCCCCCGAACCTCACCACTCAGACTCACCAACCGGACGCTGGCCATCCGTCAAGCCTCGCGCATCCTCCCACAGCTCGACAATGCTCCGCGCCTCGATGAACTCCTCCTCCAGCTCCGGCAACCAGCTCTGCCCATTGCGATCGACCTTGACGATATACACGCCGCGCTCGCCGGTTTCGTCCGCCGGACGGGCCAGGGTCCAGACAAACTTCGCGCTGCGTCGCAGCAGTCCGGCGCGGAAACCCGCCGCGGCATCGAGCAGGTCGACCCGCCATGGCAATGGCGACTGCGCGTACAGCGGCAAGGACAACTCGATGCCGGTATCACGCGGGGTCCGGGTCAGCGCCGCATACAGCCCCGGCGGCGGTTCGGCCACTGGTTCGTCGGTGACGATCAGGGTCATGCTCAACGGGCCGCCGGCGAAGCTCGCGGCCAGCTCCAGCAGGTCGCCGGCGGCCAGGTCCGCCGGACGGCCATCGAGTTCCAGCAGACGCCCAAGCGCCAACTGGTGTACCCGCTCCCGCAGCAGCGTGGCCGGTTTCCCCTCGGCGGCACCGGCCAGCCGCAGGTCACGCGGCTGGCCACTGCGCGGCAACGCGCGCAATGTCAGGTTCAGCGACGCATCCGTCCCCTGCCCCGACTCGGTCCAGGCCATCAGGGTCACCGCGCCCTGTCGATTGACCCGCTGGCGGTCGGCGGCGAACAGGTAGAGATCCTGCTCGGCACGTCGTGACACCTGGTGCGGCGGCGCGCTGAGTCCGGCGTCGTAGGCCGGGTCGCAGAACAGCAGCGAGCAGGGTTCCAGGGCCAGCGCACCGCGCCCGCGCAGCAGCGGCCAGAGGGCGAAGCGCAGCTCCAGCGGTGGGTTGGCAGCACCGGACGGCAGTACCTGCTCGTCGCGAGCCAGGACAAAGTTGCCCTGGCTGCGCTTGCCGCCCACCACCTCCGCGCTCGGCTGCACCATCAGGCGCAGTTGCACCGCGGGATTGCCAGCGGCGTTGGCCAGTCGCTCGGCGATTGCCACCCGCACCGGACCGGGTACCTGGTTGGTCGGGGCGGACTCGCGCATGTCGAGGACGATGCTCACGTAGCCCCGCTGGAACCTCTCGGGCTGCGGTTGCGGTGCCTGCCGCGGCGAGACCTGCAGGCTGCGGAAGGCCAGCGAATGACCGTCGATTTCCAGACTGGCCGAAGCCTGCACGGTATAGGGCGGATCCGCCGTCAACGGCTGCGGCCCGAACAGCAGTTCCAGCAGTTCAGCGGCCCAGGACTCGGGCACCGCGCTCGCGGGCGGCACCTTGTCGTCGCCATCCAGCACCGGTCTTTCGTCGATCTCGGCGATCAGGCGCAGGGTGCCGTCCCACGAGGAGGTAATGGTGCCCGAGGTTTCCGGGGCCGCGACCAAGGTCACGCTCCAGTCGAACAGGCTGCCATCGCCGCGTCGCGCGCGACCGCAGAGGCTGTCGGCCGGGCCGATCAGTGCCCGGTGGTTGAGCCCGGGCAGCAGCGGCGAGGCGCAGGGCCGGCGGTCGAAGGCCGAATAGCCGCTGTTGGCCGGCAACGGCCCGGGGCGTGGGGTGCGCTCCACTCGCGGCAGCGCGGCGCTGGCCTGCGCCGGCGCGCCGAAGCGCGGGAACGCCGGGTCGAACGCGCCGACCGCGGCGCCCTGCTGCTCGGCGCCGATTTCCAGGCGCAGGTGACGCGCCATGAGGATGCCCGGCCGCTCGGAAATGGCCGCGAGCATGGCCTGGCCGGTCAGCAGCGGCTGCCAGTGCTCTGCCCCCTGCTCCCCGCCCAGCGCCTCGAGATGCGCGTCGAGCACTCCGGCGACCGGCACCCGCGAGCGCGGCGCGGCCGGCACCAGCCAGGGAATCGGCTCGCTGGCGAAGCGCGAGCGGATCGGCAGGTACAAGGGCGCGCGCTGCTGGGCCAGCCACACCGCCCTGGCCGCATCGGGCGCCGCAGCCAGGGCGGGCAGATCGACCCGCCGCGACAGCGCGGCGATACCGCTGCCATCCTGCCGATCGTCGCGCAGCGCCGCGCTGAAGCCCTCTTCCACCCCGGCCATCTCCAGGCCGCTATGCACCGGCAGTTGATAACCGCGCCCGGCATCGGCGAAGTCCCGCGACAACAGCGGACGTGAGCGCGGCTGCAGGGTTGGCTGCGGCAAGACCACGCTGCGCAGCGCACCGCTGCGGTCGCAGAGCAGGGCCGCCCGGGGCCGCGTGTGCAGGGCGTAGGCTTTCATCGCTACCTGGGCATCGAAGCCATCCGCGGCCTGGCGGGCAAACTCCAGCCCCGGCCAGGGCTGGGCCAGCACCGTGTCACCGGCCACCAGCAGTTCGCCACGATCCTCAGCCGGCAACCCGTCGTTCGACCTGGTCGGCGTGCCCGCCCAGTCGCCGCTGGTCAGCAAGGCCGCCGCACGTCGCTGCGCCGGTCCACCGCCGGGGTCGAGATGCACCTGCGCGACCACCGACAGGACTCGCGCCGCGGCGATAGCGGTCGCCTTGGCCCTGGCCTGCAACACCCGACTCAGCGCCGCCGCCGAGGCGAAGAAGTACGGCGTCCGCTCCAGGGTCTGCGCAATGAAGTTGGTGGCAAAGGCCTGCTCGACCAGCAGTGCCCCGACCAACCGGCCGCGGGCCTCGGGATCACCGTGCAGCGGCCGCGAGCCGATGCGCACCGCGGCCTGCAGGTCGGCGTCGGTGGCGCTCGCCGGGCTGGTGGCGCACGCGAAGGTCGGTGCCACTTTCAGGGCGGCCAGGCTGTCCGGCCAGGCTACGTCGAGATCGATCGGGCCAGCGGGCTCATGCTGCAGCAGCAGCGGTTCCTCACCCTCGCCCAGGTAACCCGGCGACAAGCCCATCAGCGTCGGCAGGCGCAGCAACGGCACCCTGTCGTGGGCGAGATCCTCGATCAGGCCGACGAAGCCACCGCTCACGACGACATTGCCGGCCTGCTCGCCGGCGGCGTAGATCGCCTGGCGAAACGCCTGGCCCTGGGCACCGTGCAGCACCGAACCGAGGCCGCCGCGCCCGGGCCAGAGCATCCCGGGGTTACCGTCGCGGTAGCGCGCGGCGAAAGTACTGCGTGCCAGCCGCTCCTCCTTGAACGGATCGGCGCCGCCCGGCCACGGCGGGATCAACGCACCCAGGGTCCCCAGGACGATGCCGTCGACGGCGGTGAAGCGAAACGCCTCCCCGTCCTCCTGCACCAGCGTGTGCCGGGCCATTACCGTCGCGGTCCACACACCGTTCAGCGGATCGGCATGGTTGATGGCATGGGCGGTCTCCAGCGCCATGCGATGACCATCGAGCAGCCACTCGACCTGATGGGCATGCACCGGGCCACTTTCGATGCGCAAGGTGCGCCGGCCATTGGGTGCGGATTCCGGGAAGGGAATCTTCTCGTCGTCCGGGCTTGGTGCCGTCACCCGCGGCCAGCCGATGACACTGCAGCCGGCGAGCTTGCCATACAGGCTCAGTTCACCGTGCCAGGCGCCCGGGGTGCCGCCGCCTTCGATCAGGACGCGATCGAGCAGGCAGCGGCAGCGTGGCGCGGCCCCCGGGTAGGCCAACTGATCGAGGTCACCGCGAAAGCGCGCCGACTGCAGCACTGCCTGGGTGCCCGCGGCGAACGCCGCGAGGCTGGCGAGCAGACCGAAGCGCAGGCGCCCGCTGGCGGGGAAACCCTTGAGCAGCGCCCTGGCCGGACTGTCGCTGGTCAGGCTCAGCGCACCGCGGGTCAGCTCTACGTGCACCGGCACCAGGCTGTCCAGCAGCTTCAGCGTGCCCTCATGCCGGCTGTCCTCGAGCCCGCCACTGGCGCGCACACGCAGGGCGGGCGTGCCCTGGTCCACCTTGCCCGGATCGATCACCAGCGCATGGGCGATGCGCAGGTGCGTCTGGCGGCCCTGCTCACGCAGCCCGATCTGCAACCTCGCCGCGGTGATCGACAGTTGCCCCGACTGCGCCGGCTCGCCGCGCCAGGTGAAGACCGCTCCCGGGTTCTGCCTGGCACACGCCAGGGTCAGCGGGTAGCCGGCAAAATCGAAGCTCAACGCTGGCTCGAGCAGGCGCAACCTGTCGCCAGCCAGCTCCAGCGTGCGCGCTTCGAGCATGACCAGGCGCGTGCCGACCATGACCGGCAGGCGCACCGACGGCTGCACGGGTAGCACCGCCTGCAAGGCCAGGTGGCCCGCCGACGCGGCGAAGACCAGCTTGACCAGGTCGCCACCGTCGTCGACATCCTCGCGCTCGTCACCGATGGACAGGCGCGCCAGGATCGTCAGGCTGTCGGGCAGCGCGGCACTGGGCGCGCCGCCATTGAACGGCACCTGCAGGGCAAGCAGGCGCAACGGCTCGATGAACAGATCGCCCAGGGCGATGCGCTCCGAACCGCTGGCGAACGTTGTCGCCGTCCCTGTGGCGGGCAGCAGGCGCCACTCGAAGCCGCCCTTGAGCAGATGACCGTCCTGCCAGGCGAAGGTATCGACCCCGGGGGAATGCTCGAAGCGACCGTCGCGGGTCAAGGGCAGGTCCTTGAACCAGAAACGCAGCAGTTCCAGCCCGGGGTCGTCGTGGGCGTGCACCGCGAACATCTGCGGGCTGGAGAAGCGTCCGGCCACCTTCGCGTCTTCCGGATGCAGACCCGACAGCGGGCGCCACCAGCCATGGCGCGGATCCAGTGGCTGCGCGCCGACCCCACGGGCATCGACCAGATAAGTGCCGCGCAGGTACGCGCTCGGGCTGTTGCCCAGCACCTGCACGCTCTGCGCACTGGGCGTGGCGCCGATTTCCAGCTCCGTCGCGGACACCGCGAAGGTCGCGCTGAGCCCGCGCAGCGCCTGGTTGCCGACGAGCATCTCGGTACTGCCCAGTTGCATCCAGCCATATGGCAGGGGCTGCGTCTTGTCCAGGCCGACCCCGATATTGGCCGTGTTCCAGCGCAGGCCACCGACCAGCGCGTCGACCGCGACCTTGTCGAACGTGCCCAGTGGCCGGTAACCAACCATGTAGCTGTGCGCCACCCGGGCCAGTTGCAGGCGCCGCTCCTGCTCGCCCCAGAACTGTTCCAGGACGCTCCAGTCGAGGGCCGTGGCGACGGGCGCGGTGTCTGCCTGGCGGGCCGCCTGGGCCGCGTCCGGCTCCTCGGCCGAGCGCGGCAGCGCCGCCGTGGCAAAGGCTTCGTCGAGCACCGGCAGGTCGAAGCGCAAGGCCGCCTGCAATTCATCCCAGCGGCGGGTCTGCCAGCTGTTCAGGGTCGGCTTGAGTTCGGCACCGGGCACCCCGAAGGCCACCAGGCCGATACCCCGATCGGGCGGTTCGAGGGAATTCGGGGCTTGCGGATCCGGCGGCAACGGCCAGTGGGCGGCCACGCAGTAGCGCCAGTTGCCCTGCAGCTCGGCGAAGACCTTCTCGTGCGACCAGCCCAGCGCCGCCATGCGCTGCTCCGGAGCATCCGCATGGCGCATTTCGAACGGCAGCAGGTCGCGGCTTTCCAGAGGCCGCACCGAGGCCGCGAGCATCCGCGTCATGGGCATCTGCGCGGCGAGCGGCATGTGCGGATGACGCGACCAGTAGTACACCTTCGGCCTTGACCCATCGCCCGCGGCAGTCCCGTCGCCCTCGAGATCGATGGTCAGGGCCAGGCTTTGCCGCGTCACCGTCGCCTGCTGGCCTTGCAGCGTCGAAAGCAGGCTGAGCTGCTCGATCGCCATGCTGAGCACCGTGCGTTCCTGCTCGCTGCGCTCCAGGGCGATATCGATGAAGGCGCCGGGACCGGCGCCCAGGCGCGGGATGGCTTCGCTGGCATCCGGCCGGTCGCTGGACAGCCACAGCAGGCCGCGGGTGGACAGGTCTGGTTGATCGACCACCGCCTGACCACGCTTGAGTGTCGCCCCGGTGGCCGCGCGGCCCGGCACCAGGCCCAATGCCACGCGCAGCCGACCAGCCCCCTCCAGGGTCACCGACCAGGGCGTCTGGCGAATGGGCAGGCCAGCCGTGGCGGGCGGCGCGAACGCCGACTGCACCTGGGGCAGGTCATCGCGTGGGAGGAAACGCAGGAAACCATTCAGCGCATTGGCGGTAGCGACCGGCCTATCCTCCAGCAGCTCGCTGTCGAGTGCCGGGTTCAGCGGCGGCAGGTTGGCGAGCGGCAGTTGCAGCCAGCCATCGCTCAGCGGAATGAAGCCGGGCAACCAGGGCCGCGCCGGGTCGGGCTGGCCGGCGACCAGCGCGGGCAGGCCATAGGCCCGGCGCAGGGTATCGGCCAGGCGGCGTTCGTCCAGCGTCACGGCATAGGGCTTGCCGGCGCTGGTCTGCAGGTCGACGTGCAACGCCGCCGGCGTCGACACCGTGCTCGCGCTCGATTCCAGCTTCAGGTAGGGCGTGACCACTTCTTCCCCGGCATTTCGCGGGCGCGGCGACGCCCAAGCGAGGATCAGGCCAGGCTCGCTGCCCAGTCCGGCGCTGAAGGCCCGATACAGCGCCTGGCTGCCGAAATAGCGCTCGGCCTGGTTGCCCAGCGCCCTTGAGCTACCCAGGACGAAATGGCCGCCCGTGCACTCGACCACCCCGTCCACGCGCTGCTCGTCGGCCGGGCTGAGCAGATTCAGGCGCAGGTGCCGAGCGGGAATTTCCACCGGCAGGTAGCGGGTCTTGCTGTCGATCAGCAGGCCGGGGCGATTGGGATGCGTGGCCGGCAGCCCGATGATCGACAGGCCGTAGCGAAACGCCGGGATCTGCCCGACCTCGCCGCTCAGGCGCATGCCATGCAGCGCCTCTTCCTCACGTCCCTGCGGCAGTACGGCCGCCCAGGCCTCCTGCCACTGTCTGCGCTGCGGGTCGCGCAAGTGCTCCGGCTGCAGGGTCAGCACCAGGCGCCGGTCGTCGACCGACAGCAGGAAACGCCCGTCCAGCGGCGCGGACTGCCCGGGAAAGTCCACCTGGCAGTCCAGCTCGATGCCTTCGGGGGTGAGTACCAGGGCGTAGCGCTGGATTTCCTTGGGCTTGGCCGCGGCGGGCGGCTGGGGCTGCAATGCGCCCAACCAGGGACAGGCGCCATAGGCCATCGCCAGTTCGATACGCCCGGCCACCAGGGCGAAGGCCGGCACCTCGATGGCCTTGTCCACCTTGCCCGGCCAGGGCTGACCCAGGTCCGGGCAGGGTTCGACGAGAACGTGCTGGAAGGCCGCCGCGGCGGGCTGCGCTGCGGTCTCGCCGGCGGCGGGAAGCGCGCCGCTGATGAAGTAGGCCGGGGTGGTCTGCTCCTTGCCGCTGCCCGAGGGGGTGAAGGTCCAGCGGCGCCTGCATGGCAGCAACTGGCTCAGCACCTCACCCTTGTCGTCCGGCAGGTTGATCCGCAGCGCTTCCCGGCAGTCCACGCTGTAGCGCTTCTTGCCGTCGTCCTTGGGCAGCGGCGCGAAGTGGTCGGGGTAGTCGCGCAGCGCGGCCAGCGGGTCGAACTGGACACGCTCGGCGTCGAACCGGGTGCGGTACTTGCCGCTGCCGTGTCCGGCGATCAGGTGCAGGGACAGCAACTGCGGATGACGCAAGCCGCCCTGCCCTTCGAGCCCGCCGGCGTCGATCAGCAGGGCGCGCAGCGGATGGGTGTCGTCTTCCGGCTGGTAAGCCTTGCCAGGCAGGGAAGCATCGGGCGCCGCAGCCGCGAGTTCCCACAGCGGTTGCCCGTTGGCCAGCAACGGGCCACGCAGCAGGACATGGCGAAGCGTGGTGTTATCCATGGTCAGGCACCTTCACTGGATCATCTTGACGAGTTTCGGCCACTGCACCGCAACGGCCATGACCCCCGGGTGTTGCGCCATCTGCGCCGACCAGTTGGCGCGGGCATCGATGGCGCGCAGTTCGAGGCTGGCGCTGCCGCCATTGAGGCGCTGCACCAGCAGTTGCCAGAAGCGCGAACCCTGCGCGGCCAGGGCGTGACCGCTGGCGACGATGGCGTCGATTTCGCGGTCGACGGGGATGTCCCACAGGCAGAGGATGTCGGCCATGTCCGCGTCTCTCAGGTACAGCGGCGCCGGATCCCACTCGGGTAGCGCCGGGTCCGGCCGTGGCCAGCAGCGCAAGGCCGGTGCGTCCAGGTCGGCCAGTGCACCGGCAGCGACGGCCTGGCTGAACAGCGCGGGCCAGTCGACCGCCCCGCCATTCTGTTCAAGCCAGCGCGCCACCCGCTCGCCGGCCATGCGGCAATCGTCCAGCAACTCGCCGCTGTCGAACCTGGCGGATGCCTCCAGGCGGCTCGCCAGCGCCTTGCAGGCCTCGGGGAAGGCGACGATCCGCGCGGCGTAGTCCACGTCGGTCTCGGTCGCGGCTTTCTGCAGCGCGAAATACCGCTGATTGAGGCGCAGCACCCGGGCAAAGCGCACGATGGCCTGCTCGAACGGCGCGTCGTACTCCGGCCTGCCGGCCAGCGCCAGGGTCGCGCGCCACGCTGCCAGCGGCCGGAAGTCCACGACCAGCTGGAACGCACGCGGCACCGGGTTGCTGTCAATCCGCGGCAGGCTGTCCGCCGTGGTCCAGCGCGCGCCCCGACAACGTACCGCCACCGCCGCGGTCGTCGCATCCTCGGCCACCAGGCGGGTGTCGGACAGCTCCTCGCTGAGCCGCATGCCAGCGCTGGACGCCTGGAAGTGCAACTGATAGCTGATGTCCGGGTCGGGCCACCAGCACACGTCCTGCGGGCCACCGCTGCGCCGCTCGCGGGCGACCTCCGGGGTCAGGTCGTGGTGCGACAGCAGGCGGTGACTGAGCCGGTACAGGGTCTCGCCGTGCGCTCCGGGCACCAGGCTGAGGGTCGGCAGCAATGCCTGCGCGCTGTCCAGCGTGCGCAAGGAACGTCGCGGCAGGTCGTCCTGCAGCGCCGAAACCAGCTCGGAGACGACGATGCCGGCCCGCGCCGCGGCCACCGCCAGCACCTTGTACTGCGGCGCGATGGCCGGGAAGTTGAGGACCTCGGCGCCCTTCCACAGCCCCGCCCGGGTGGTCGCCATCTCGCCCAGACGGGTCGGGGTCAGCCGGCGCACTTCGCCCGCCTGTGCCGGCGCAACAGCGCCCAGGTCGTCCCACTGCGCGGGTCGTTGCGGATGCTCGGCCAGACGCTGCGGATAGAGTTCGGGTGCGTCGATGCGGTATTCGGCGACCAGCTTCTGCGGCCAGGTCGGGGTGCGATAGGCGCGCAACTGGCTGAGCAGCACGTCCGGCTTGCCCAGCCGGGCGAACAGCGGCCGATTGGAGGCGGCCAGCGACTCCTCGCCATGGCGGGCCAGGATCAGCTCCCAGGTCTCGTGCTGGATCGAGCTGCCGAGGATCACCGGCGGTTCGATCCGCTCGGTCCGCGGGACCACGGCGATGGCATGGCCGACGGGCTGCTTGCGCATGTCCTCGGTCACCAGCTGTTCGCGCTCCGCCGCCGGCAGCAGGCCGACGCCCGCCATCAGGTGCGCATAGCGCGAAACCGGGCGCAGGGCATAGGCGCGGGCATGGCCCCAGCGGTCATCGCTGGGGATGTACAGGCGCACGCAGCCGGCGCCATCGGCGGCCAGGCGCAGCGGGTTGGTCCGGCTCGGCGCGGCCAGCGCCAGGTTGATCGACGAGGTGCCGGCCAGGCCTGGGCCTGGGGCCGCGGCGTGATCCAGCAGGCGCTGGGCCCAGGCGGTGTACTGGCCCATCAGCGAGGTCCAGGTGTCGTCGTCATAGTGCTTCGGCTCGGCGAAATTCGGCGCGACGGCGCGCAGGTGCGCGAGCAAGGTGCCCAGGCGGCGTTGCTCGGTGCCCATCTGCTGTGCCCAGGCCTTGGCGTTCTGCATCGGGAACAGTTCGAAGACATCGAGGCCGGCCAATGTGACGCGAGGGCTGCGCCGCAGCTTGCAGCGGCTGGGCCTGACTGTCAGATAGACAGTTTTCTCGAACGTTCTGCCACCTTGCTGGGTAATCGTCACCTGCAACCCATAGCGAATTTTAAAACCGACCAGATCAGTCCGCCCGGCAGGACAACGCACCACTAACCGGTGCTGGCCCAGCGTGGACTGTGCCAGTCGCAACTCGACCTGCGGATCCTTTCTGCCCAACGTGACACCGAGGCCCGTCGCTGGATCGAGCAGATCGATTTCATCCTGGCTGGTGTCGCCGTGCGCACGTTTCAACCACAGCGACATCCGCTGCAGGCTCCACTGACCGCCGGACCCGGCATGACAATCAAGGCGCTCTCGACAAGCCTCGGCAGCATCGAAGGTCAACAGGCGATAATCCCATATCGCCTCCGGCACCGGCCGCAACGACAACTGGATCAGCGCCAGGCCGTCGTCGTCGATCTCGAACGCCTTGCTCGCAGTGCTCGCCGTGCTGACCGCGTCGAACGGCCGTACCACCCGGTTGGCACCGGGCTTGAGCAGCACTTCGGCGAATGGCTGGCAGGACGTGCCAAGGCGCCCGCGCCAGCGTTCGAACACCGCGCTGAACACCGCGTCGACCCGCGCCGCCACCTCGACCGGGCGCAGGAAACGCCCTTCGCCCAGGTGGTACAGGCGCACCGTCGCCGCCAGCCCGAGGGCCTGCAGCACGCCCCAGCCATAGGGATCGCTGGCCGGCGGAGTAGCGGCGAGCCAGGCGGCCAGCTCGCTGCCCTCGACCTGCGCCGGCGCCTGCAGCATGACGTTGTAGGCGCGGTAGACCTGCGGAATCGCCTCGCCCTGGCGGTCGCGCAAGGCCAGTTCGGCAAGGGTTTCCTCCAGCAGCGGATGCAGCGGCGAACGGAAATCCAGCGCGACCGGGACGCTGGTCAGCAGCTCCTTCCCGAGATGCGCCGACAGCTCCAGGTTCAGACCGTCCAGCGCGCCAGGATCGCGTTGCCACGTCTTCACCTCTGCGCTCTCATCGTCCAGCCCTTGCAGGCACAGGCTGAGCAGCAGGTAGCGCACTACGCTGGCACTGAACTGGCCCGGCTGCCGCAGGGAGAAATGCTCCTTGTCGAGGGCGAAGAACGTACCGGGCGCAGCCGCGCCCGCCAGCTCGACGACCGGCGTACAGAGTCCGACGCGCAGCGACGCCGAGATGTCCTTGAGCGTGCGCGAGGCCGGCGAATCGATGGCGATGGTCAAGCGTGCCTTGATCGAATCGGGCCAGCCCTTGCGCAGCAACTCGATGATCGCCGACTCCGGTGCCTGCAACAGCAGACGCTGGCGCGGCAGGCGTTTGGCAAAGCCCGGCGTGCTCTCGCGCGCCGAGTACCAGGCCCGCCGCGGCGCCGTTGCGCCCTGCCCCGGACGCGGCAGGGCGCGCCAGGATTCACTCGGGTAATGCGCCTGCCAGCCCAGCCAGTCGGCGTTGTTCGACGGCACCAGGCTGGCTTCCTCCGGCGCCAGCAGCTCGATATGGGCGATGCGCCGCGCCCGCTCCCAGGTCAGCAGGCTGTCTTCCAGGGCCTGCGCGTGGGTGTCCAGCGGCGCCAGGTCGTCGAGGTCCAGCTCGTGCAGGTCGAAGCCGGCGATGCTGGTCTGGTGCAGCGGGTCGACCACCTCCCTGGCCCATTGCGCCAACGCATCGAACTCCAGGTGTACTGCACTGCGCCGCGCACTGTCGCGCTGCACCTCGATACAGCGCTGATCGCGCGCCGCCCATTGACCCAGGCTGGCCCCGGGCACCGGCATGCGCAGATGCAGGAAACCGCTGCGCACCCGCAGGCGGTGCTGCGGCAGCGGCGGCAGACGCAGGTGCAGCGGCCACTCGAAGACTTCCGGGCGGAGGCTGGTCGACTCTGCCAAACGCTCGCCGTACAGGTGCTTGATGGTCAGTTCGCAGGGCACCGCGACCAGTTGCGAACTCAGTCTGACGCCATCCGCCAGGGTGATATCGGTGCGCAGCCAGAAGCGTGCGGCGACTCGCTGGCCATCCTGGTTGACCCAGAGCGCCTTGCGCAGTTCGGCCCGTCGCGCGGGGCTCAACAGCTTCTGGCTCCAGCCGACCTCGGGGGTCAGCGCGCCCCAGAGCTCGAAGCGCTGCCGCGTATCCGCGTCGCGTTCCAGCGCCTCCACGGCGGCGCGCTGCGCGTCGTTGGCTTCAGCCAGGGGCAGCAGTTCAGCGAAGGGAATCTCGAAACGCAGCGCCGGCGCTGTCGCCTGCGCCCCGGCACTGCCCAGGCCGCGCACCTTGTCGGTGGCACCGCCGGCGGCATAGGCACCCGCCGGCAGGATCAGTTCCTGCTCGACGATCAGGGTATAGGAGCGCGTGGCCTTGAGGTCCTTCCGGGCCTGCCACGCCGGGTCGTGCACGGCGATATACACGGCGAGATCGTCCGGGGAGGTGGCGCGGGTCTGCCAGCACAGGTCGCGGTCCGCCGGGGTGAGCGCCGGGTTGCTGCGCAGGGTCTGCACCACGCGGACCTCGGCCTGCGCGGCGCGCACCGGTGGACGCGGCCGTTCGAAGACATGCAGGAAACTCTTGCTCAGCCCGCGGGTACCGGCGATATCCACCGGCGTCACCGACCAGGTAAAGGTGACATCGTCGCTGCCTATCTCCAGCTTCGTCCAGGCCTGGGTGGCCAGCAGGGCATCGGCCTCGTTGGTGGTCGGCAACAGGGCGCGGCGCCATTCGGCGGACAGGTCGCTGAAGTCGTCGACGTACTGCCAGTCCGCCGGATGTACGGCGACATGGTCCAGGTCTTTCTCCTTCTCCTGCACCGCGCCGAAGGTCGCGGCGGGTTTGACCCGTACCAGCCGTGGCTGGTACTCGCGGCCTTCGATGGTGCGGCGGATTTCGTAGTGATGGAGGAACTGGTCGGGGTCGGGATGGATCGCCTCCAGCCAGGGCAACGACAGGTCCCAGTCCATGCACATGCCGTTGGCGCCCAGTTCCAGGCGCGAACCGGCGAAGATCGGGTCCTGGTGCTGGAACCAGCTGCGCACCGGGTTGAACACTTCGACCCGAGCCGCCGCGCGCGGGGACTGGTCGTACTTGTGCACGGTCAGGGCTTCGGCCAGGGCTTCCAGTTGCGCGGCCGGGCCATGGAACATCAGGCCCAGGTCGAGCACATGGGCCTCGTCGAGGCTGGTCCGCGGGGTGCCGCTGGCGAAGGTGACGAACTGGTCGAGGAACATGCTCATGGCCGTCGAGCGCGCCTGCCAGACCCGGTCATCCGCCGGATGCCGCGCGGCGTTCGCCAGGTGCTCGCGTTGCGCCAGATCGCGCTGCGCGGCGCGGTCGGCCTCGTCGCGACTGGGCTTCGCAGCCTCGCGCCGGTACTGGCGCGGGCGTTTCGGCTCCTGCCGACGCAGCGCCTGACGCCAGAATTCGCTGCCCTCCTGGCGCCAGGAGGTGTCGGTCAGGAAGCATTCGTCGAACAACTGGTCGAGGCGGAACTCCACGCCGGGGGTGTCGATCGGAATCTGCGAGGTCCAGCGGCTGCCCACGTACTCGACCTCGCTGTCGAGGCTTTCGCCCAGCCCATCGGGGCCCAGTCGCCGGACATCCCGCAGGTTGTCCAGCCGGCAGTAGTTCAGGCGGTAGGAAAAGCCCGGCCGCAGGTCGCGCTGGCAAGGTGGCGATGCATAGAAGCCGCCACGGCGCGGATGGCTCGCCTCCTTCGGCACCAGCAGGCCGTAGGCGTAGTCTTCGCCATCGGGCGACACTGCCCGGTACAGCACCAGCCAGAACGTCGTCTTGCCGATCGGCCACCCGGCGTCCTCCGGATAGATCAGGTCGGGCCGGGACTCGTTGGTCGACTGTTCCCGCTTGACTACCTGCGACTCGACCGGCTTCGCCTTGAGCGTCTCCACCTGCGCAGCGTCATTGATGCGCTGGTCACCGTCCTTGCTCGCCGCCGCCGGTGGCAGGTCGGGCTGGTCGGCGCTGATCGACATGGCCAGGAAGCGCTGCACCTGGGCTCGCGCCGCATCCAGCTCGCCGGCGTTGAAGGCGAAACCGATGCCCACGCCAAGGGTGCAGCCGAACGCCGAGATCGCCAGCCGGGCATTGCCGCGCCCGGCCACTCCGGAGGTGGTCACGGCCATTTCGATGGCGGCGCTGAACTGCACCGAATAGGAGAAACCGATGCGCAGGGTGAAGCTCTTGAAGCCGAGGTCCACCTCCATCCAGGCGCGCACGCGGAAGGTCAGCGACGCATCGAGCATGACCAGGCCATAGACCATCGAACCGCTGAAGCGCCAGCTCAGGTAGGCGATCAGGCGGGCGACGAAGCGCGCCTGCAGGGTGGCTTCGAGCGCCACGCCGATCGAGCCGCTGCCGGCACTGCCGCCGAACGCCAGCCAGGCATCGGCCTCGATGTTGTAGCCCCACACCAGGCCATCGTCGGCGGCGCGGAAGATCATCCCGCCGCGCAGGCTGACCTTCATGTTCGCCTCGTCCACCAGGCGTACCGCCAGCTGGTCGGGCCAGCCCAGTTCGTAGTGGAACAGTCCCGGGCGGATGTACAGGGTCGCCGACCAGTCCACCGACTCCACCGCGCGGCGCAGCGGCTGGTCGGTGCGCAGGCCTTCGAAGCGTTCGCCGATGAAGCCTTTGGAATCGCCGATCATCCGTGCCAGCAGCTCCGAACGTGGCGCGCTGATATACAGGTAGCCGCGCAGGCCGGGGCGCTCGCGGAAGTTGTCCTTGTTGGCACGAAAGTCCGCGTAGTTCACCCCCAGCCAACCGCGCAGCGAGGCCAGCAGGGTCAGGTCGGAGCGCAGGGCGACGATCATGTCGAAGAAGAACGGGTTTTCCGCTTTTTCCTCTTCCTTTTCGATCCAGGCCTTCTTCGCCGGGTAGCTCTGCAGCGCCGCGCGCAAGGCCAGGGTGAAGCGGTCGCCGTCAGGATCAGGGGTCCAGGCGGCGAAGCGGCCGAGGTCGCCCTGGCGTTTCGACACGTCGTCGAGCACGCGGATCAGCTGGGCCGGGGTCTTCGCCTCGTCGGCGTCGCGAATGCCGCTCAGGGTGTAGCGGAAACCGAAGCCCATGCCGGCTTCGCGCATGTAGAAATTCCAGAAGCCGGTGGGCACTTCCACCGCCAGCTTGTCCTTCTGCAGGTAGACGAAGAACGCCTTGCGCCGCAGGCCCGGCACATCCTTGCGCTCCACTTCGAGAAAGCCCAGGCTCGCCTGCATCGCGCCCCAGCCAGGAATCTCCACCTCGCCTTCGCCGAGGAAGCCGTAGGTGTTGTAGCCATCCGGGGCGAACTGCCTGCCTTCGACGGTACGGGTCGAGGGATCCACCGCCAGCACCGCGCCGCGCACTTTCACCGAGCCGGCCAGTTGCAGGTCCAGGCCCAGGCCTTCGGCGCTGATTCGCGGCAAGGCTTCGCCATTCGCCGGCGGGGCGATCCACAGGCCGTGGAAATCGATCTTCGGCTGCATCACATCGCCGATCTCGGCGAACTTGATCTGCCCCGACAGGTTGATCGCCGGCGCACCGTCGAAGCGCTCCGCCGAGGGGTGGAAGCCGAAGCCACGCAGCTCGAAGGTGAACAGGTTGAACAGCGAGAAGCTTTTCTTCGGGTTCAGGGCTTTCTGGAACGACACGTGCCGCGCCAGCACGCGCGCATCGCCGGTCAGCGGGGTGCGCTCCAGGTTGATTTCGATGTCCTTGAGAAAGCCCAGCAGGCCGCCTTCGAATTCGCCGGCCTTGGGTGTGAAGCGCAGCGAGCCGGTGACCAGCAGGTAGAGGTGATAACCGCCGTCCTTCTGGATGCCGAGGTCCAGGTCGGTGATCACCAGGGTGAAACGGGTGGCGTGACAGACGATGGCCTCGCCCTTCTTGTCCAGGGTGACCTTGCCCGAGCGCAGGACGATGCTGCCGCCCTCCTGGAGGAAGGCCAGGTCGAGGCTGCATTCGGCATCGCCGATCAGCGCCGGCGGCAGCTTGCCACGGCCACTGACCGTCGCCTCCTGCAGTTGCCCCGCACGCATTTCGAAGCGGCCCTGATGGAACCGGAACGGCACGTCGAGGCCATTGATCCGTACCGGGCTGTCGGCGACGGCCGCGCTGATGTCGATGCCGCGGCGACCGACGAAGAATGTCGAGACCTCGAACAGGATGCCGTCGTCGCCGCTCGACAGTCCCTCGAAGCGCAGGGTCATGCGCGCCTCTTCAGGGTTGAGCGCCAGCCCGGACTCACCGTCGAGGAAGCTCAGGGTGAACATCTCGACTTCTTCGTCCTTGGCGCGCGCGTTCTCGTCGCGCTGCTCGATGATCCAGGTCAGCCCGAGCGCCCGCTCGACGATGCGCCGCGACTTCAGCCCCGCCCCCTTGGGCGTGCGCAGACGCACGCGCAGGGTATCCAGGGCGAGGATCAGGCCGAGCTCGACCCGACTCCGGACCCCGGCCGCCTTGATGCCCAGGGCCAGCTTGCCGTCCACTTCGCGCGTCGCTGCCTGGTACGTGGAGGTAAAGCCTTCGACCCAGACCACCTGGGCAAAGCTGTCCTTCAGCTTGTCGAGGAAGCCGTCCGGCTGAGCGCCGATCCCCGGCTCGCCCATGCCCAGCAGCGGCAGCAGGCGCTCCTTGGCGAATTCCACGTCGGCGTCCAGGTCCAGCGGCGTCAACCGCCACGGTTCTGCGACCGTGGCCACGCCCGCGCTGATGCCACGCAGGCTGCCTTCGAGGCGCTTGAGGAACACCGCCCGACCGCGCTCGACACCGACCAGGACAACGTCCAGGCGCTGGTTCGGAAGCCGCGGACTGACCTGGGTTTTCAGGCTGATGATGCGGGTATCCGCGCGTCCGCCATCGTCGCTGCTGGCGTCCGGCATATGCCCGGCGCTGCCGGTGTCCTTGTCTTCCAGCCACAGGTCGGTGCCCAGGTCGGCGATCGCGGTTTTCGCCGCGGGCGTCGCGTGGCTCAGCAGCAGGTAGGCGCCGGGATTGTCGACCAGGTCGAGCAGCAGGCCGGGCTGCCAATCCTTGTGGAGCGTCAATTCCAGCCCGGCGGCCGTGCAGCGCTGCGCCCCGGACAGTGGCTCGCGGCGCATGATCAGGACCTGGCGCAACTGCAGCGGTGCCAGGCCGATGCGCACTTCGCAGCGCAGGGGCAGCGACGGCGCACCCGGCCCGCTCAGGGCGAACGGATTGGACAACTGGCCGAGGAGCGCGCAGATGCCTTCGGCCAGGGCGTCCAGGGCACTGACCAGCGCCTGGCCGACGAACAGCGCCGCCTTCGCCAGGGCGGTGGCGAAACGCCCGAGGATTTCCAGCAGGCGGGTCAGCCGCGGCGGCGTGACGTCCGGGCTGTCCAGAGTGGCAAGGAAGCTGATGACGTTGCCGACACCGCGCAGCAGGGCGGCGCCCGCGTCGGCCAGCAGGTCCAGCGGATAGGGCTCGACCAGCTTGAGGCTGACCAGGCGCGAGGCCGAGGCGGTGAACTGCACCTGTCCGCTGAGGCTGATGAAGGTCTGCGGGTCGTCCACCAGGCGCAGTTGCAGACGCTCGAAGGTGACGTCGGCGAGCAGGCACCGATTGGCGCCATCCCAGAGCAGATCGACCGTCACGTCATCGGCCTTGAGGCCCAGCGGCCCGAATTGCTGCTGCGCAACATCACCGGAGCGCACCCTGAGCGCACCGGACGGGTCCTTGTGCTTGAGCCACAGGCCGTCGCCGGTATTGGCCACCCTCAGCTCGGCGATGGAAAGCGTGGCGGCGCCCTGGCTGATCGTCACATCGAAGCGGGCAAGCCGTGGTTCGATATTTGTCCAGTCAAGCGCATCCGCCGAGTCCACCAGGGCCCAGCGCACCTTGCCATTGGCCAGGTCGATGGCCAGATGCGGCGCCCCGGACGTGGCGACCACCGCGACCTTGACCGTGTCGGCAAGCGACCCGCCGAGCTTGCCAAGCCGCTCGAGCAACGGCGACGATCCCACATCACCCGGCCAGGCCAGGGTGTCGCCCAGGTCCAGGCTGGGGAACTCGAATTCGGGAAAGGCGAAGTTCAGCTCATCCAGGTCGACCCGCAGCAGCGCCGGGCGATTCAGGTACAGCACACAGCACAGGCTGCTGCTGACCTGCAGCGAGGGCAGCGCCGGATCGCCCTGCAACTGCAGGGTGGAGTGCAGGGAAAATTCGCCGATGCGCGAGCTGTTGCCCTGCAACCAGTCGGCCAGCGGCAGTCTGATCTCGCCACGGGTGGCGGTGCTCAGATCGAGAAAGGTACTGCTCTCGCCCCAGGTGACCTGCACCGACTCCAGGGGCCGCAAGGCCGCGATCAGCTCGGCCCGCGCCTGCTCGCCGCGCCTGGCGATCTCTTCGCCCACGGCATCGACCGAAAGGTGCGGCGGATCACCGTCGGCCGACCTCACGGCCCATTCGGGCACGCTCACCGGCGTCGGCAACTGTGCGCCGATGCGTACCTGGTCGGCCTTGTCCAGGGCCACCGCGGACCACCCCGGACCCTGCTCGCGGGTCAGGTACAGCACCAGGTCATTCTCGAACCGCTCGATGATCAAACGTTCCACGCTTCCCCCTCCCCTTGACCCCACTGGCTGCCGCGCGCCCCAACCAGCGGGCGCCAGCGGTCACACCGAAACGCTGTCCTGTTCCTGTCTGGCGGGATCCCCGGGCGCACCGGCCCCCGCGCCCAGACGGCGGATCGTCGACTTGGGCAAGGTCGGGGCATCGGCCAGCACCGCATCCAGACGCTTGCGCAGGTCGGTCACCACGGCGCCGAGGCTGCCGTCCTGCTTGCCACTGGCCAGTTCCTCCTGGATTTCCCGGGCCATGGCCCCGAGCTTCTCCGCCGCGTCCTGATGCGCCGCGGCGCGGCTGTCGAAGTTGAGGAAGGTCTGCAGCGAGGTCAGCACCAGGGTCAGGATCGAGAAGCCGGCGGCCAGGTAGCGCGGCCAGATCGCCTCGGAATTGGCGATCGAGCTGAAGGCGCTGGCACTGACCACCGCCGACAGCGCCACACAGGGAATGCCCAGCTTCCAGCTGAATTTTTCGAAGTCGCGGGCGCCGACCTCGTGTTCGATCTGCAGCCGGACGATCATCCGGCGCCACTTTTCCAACAGTTCACTCTGGCTCATGGTGTGTTCCTCGACACAGGTTCGGGCAACGCGCGGCCAGGCAGCCAGCGCGGGCGCGCGGCTGACAGGGCGATCGTCAGGAAGGCCGGCTCCGCCTGGGAGCCGGCGTGGTGTTTCACGGCAGCGGCGGCGGCGTGGTATCGATCCGGCATCCCGGCTGCCCCTGGTACGCCACGCGCAGGACGTGGATCAGGAAGCGTCGTGCCTGGAGAACTTCGGCGCGGTACTTGCGATAGCTGGCGTTACTGACCAGTGCCTCGTCGTAGCGCTGGTGCAGGGTATCCAGCTCGCTCACGGCGGCTTCGAGATCGTTCTTTGCCGCGGCGAAGTCGGAGCCTGCCTCGGACAGCGTCTTGGCAACCCTGGCCGCGGCCTCCAGCGCGCGCTTGGCGGACTCGGCGGGCGTCTTGGGTTTGCTGGCGTCAAGGAAGTCGGTGAACAGGCCGATGCGATTTTCGGTGAAGGCCAGCGCAACTTGTGCCCGCTCGGTGTCCGACTTGGCGTCGTACAACTGAATCCCGAAGTTCACGGATCCGACCACGACCTTCACGCCGTATGCTGAGCCGATGCACACGGGGTTTCTGCTCATGACGCAGGTCTCCACGGCGATATCGACGACCGCATCGATCGCTTCGAGCGCCAGCGTCCTGCTTGCCTGGGCCAGGGCCTGCTCTTTCTTCTTCCTGGCGGCCTCGCGACGGTCCAGGGCAGCGAAAATCAGAAGGGTCTCGGACTCCAGCGCCTTCTCGCTCATTGTCGCGGTCAGGGAGATCTGGTCTTGCAGGTAGGCCTCGAACTGCGCCAGCTCAGCACAATTGGCCACGCTCGCGTTGGCGATCAGGGTGTTGATCCGCGAAATGCATTGATAGGGCATGGTGACTCCTCGGGAAAAAAAGCGGCGTCTGCACGTCCGCCAACATCCGCGGCGAACGGTGTTTCCCCTAAGGCATTACTGGGGTTGGCTTGAATGACTGTAGCCAGCCCATGGAAAATCGCCCGGCTTTTTCATAGCCATTTGCCTTTATCTATTCGGCGTTGATCTGGCGGCTGTTCCAGGGGCATGACGACACCCCTGCAGCGCCCCCGAGACCCGCACCCACCTCGCCAGACACCCGCCAACGCCCCCCCCCAGCCAACTGTCATGGTCGCGCAACCATACAGTTTGGCGCGCATCCCCCGCGCTGTACCGGTACATCCCCCACCGCCCTTCTTAATCTGCAGCTGTTCATCAGGCACGGACGCTTCGAAACACTGCGATTTCCCCTTCCAACAGTGCAATGAAAGGAGCAGCAATTGAGAACTGATGAAACGGTCGTCGTCACCGGGGTGACGTCTGGCATTGGCCTGGCCTGCGCCAGAATGCTGATGAAGCAAGGACGCAACGTTATCGGAATCGGACGTCGAAAAGAGCGCCTGGATAATCTGGCCGATGAATTCCACGGCCGATTCCACGCATTGAACTGCGATGTTCGCGACAGCCAGTCGCTGAATAGCGCATTCAATGAGTTGCCCGACGAATTCGCCGATATCGGCAAACTCGTCAATGCCGCGGGTCTGTTGCAGGGCCAGGGAAGTTTGCTGGATATCAGCGACGAACATATATCCACGATGCTCGACACCAATATCCACGGCCTGATCAACGTGACCCGCGCGGTACTGCCGAAACTGATCGAAAGTGGCCGTGGCCATGTGGTCAACCTGAGTTCCATCGGTGCCCATGTGCACTACCAGGGCGGCCATGTCTACGCCGCCTCCAAGGCCTTCGTCGAGCACTTCGGGCGCTGCCTGCGCACCGAACTGGTCGGCCGCCGGGTCCGCCTGACCAGCATCGCACCGGGCAAGACGCGCTCGGAGTTCGCCCTGGTGCAGTGCGATGGCGACCAGGCCCGGGCCGACCGCGTGTACAGCAGCCTGACCCCGCTGGAACCGGAAGACGTGGCCAACGCGGTGCTCTGGGCACTGCAGCAGCCGGACCACGTGAACATCAACCTTATCGAACTTACGCCTGCTGACCAGGAACTTTCGTACCGGTGACTCCATGAGCCAATCTCTCGCGAAGTATTACGTCAGAAACAAACTTACCCATAAGTTGATCAGCAAGCGTGTGTTGTCGCCGATTTCCCTGGCGCAACAACCGCCGGCCGATCTGGTCAAGGCACTGTGTATCGAAGAGGAAGTTTCCCGGCTGTCGGCGGTGTACAGCAACTTCCAGCAGGCCGACGATGAACGCACCGGTTTGCCGCGGTATATGCCGTTCTATCGGTTCATCCAGTCGAAGTTCCCGGGTTTTCAATGGCAAGTGCGTAACAGCGACGGCAAGAAGACCCTGATTCTCGACAAGCCGTTCATCAACCAGAGCCGTCCCTCGCTGCTCAACCTGCTGCTCTGCGCGGTCAACGACAATATCGTCACCACCCCGGCGCTGAAAGTCCGCTACCCGGCCATGGCGCCGCTGCCGGACGCCCTGGTGATCGACCTGGAACAGGCCTTCGAGCGGTTGTCGTTCAGCAACTCGGCACCGCACTTCATGGCGCGCTTCGCCGAAACCCTGATCAAGGGCCTGGCCGGGGAAACCATCACCCTGGTCTCGCCGGTCTGCCCGGACTACGGCTACGAAAGCAAGAACGGCCGGCTGCGCTACACCTTCGACCACCTCGGCGAAGGCATCGGCCTGGTGGCCGGGCGCGTGGTCAAGACCCTGCCCGCCCTGCAGGCGATTCTGCGCAAGCATGGCATCGATGCGCGCATCGCCATCGGCGCCGGCGACTTCGAAGGCTTCGACGAATCGACCCTCAACCGCCTCAAGGAAACCCGCGAAGGCTTCGCCCGCAAGCTGCGCATCAGCCAGGACAAGATCCTCGACATCCTCGGCGCGCAGACCGAGTCGATCATGATCGCCGAGGCGGCCGGTGGCGAAGCGCAGTGGCGCCTGCTCACCGCCGACGCCGAACGGCGCCTGGCCAGCCGCGACAACGGCTGCATCGTCGACAGCGACCTCGACTACGCGGCGATCTTCAATGCCCGTCTGCCGCTGTACCAGGCCTGGCACCAGCACCGCAGCAACGAGGAACTGATGCAGATCCTCTACGCCCAGGGTGCCGAGTACGCCGCCATCGGCCAGGTCTTCGCCCGGCAGTGGCAGAACCCGATCGTCATCGGCGCCGACCACAACCGCATGCAGCCGTTCTACTGGCTGTACAGCGATATCCCGGTCCTCTACCTGACGCGGGTGTACTGATGAGCCCTGTACAAGGCGCGAAACAGCGCACCCACTACTGCCAGTACGGCCCCCGCGGCAACGTCCGCGCCAGCTACGCCCACCTGCCGTTGCAGCCACTGTGGACCTGGCTGACCGGCAAGGGCCTAGCGCAGCCGGCCGAGGACCTCAAGGCACGGATGGACAAGACCGGCGAGGCGTTCCTGCTGGTGCACCTGCTGTTCACCTGGGCCTGCATGATCGGCCTGGTGCTGCTCGGCCAGGCGGTGCTGGACGGGGCCTTCCATCCGCTGCTGGCGCTGCTGCTGGTGCTTGGTGCCTGGGTTTTGATGGTCAACCGCCTGCGCAGCATGCAGGCGACCTTCCACTACCTGACCCATGGCGCGGTACTCAAGGACAAGGTGCGGGCCCAGCGCTACGCGCGTTTCTTCCTGACCACGCCGCTGCTCTACCAGGACTGGGATACCTACAACCAGAGCCATGTGCGCGAGCATCACAACATCCATGTGCTGTGCACCGACATCGATCCGGACCAGCGTTTCATCGAAGCGCAGGGCTTTCACCCGGGCATGTCGGAACTGGCGTACTGGTGGCGGGTGATCGCTACACCGTTCCGGCCGACCTACCTGCTGCGCCAGTGGCGCGCCACGCTGAACGACTGCTTCGTGCGTCCGCCACGCACTGAAGTGCTGTTCCGCCTGGCGTTCTGGGGCGTGCTGCTGGCAGTGCTGTGGGGCACCGGGACCCTGGCGGCCTTCGGCCTGATCTACCTGATCCCGCGGGCCGTGCTGTTCGAGCACTCGATGTGGCTGCAGCTGTTCACCGAGCACCTGTGGTTCTACCAGCGCGAAGCCGGGCGTGGCGACAAGCCGCATTACGGTCGCCTGACCTGGGGCCGCTTCCAGGGCCGCACACCGCCTGACGGCGGGATCGCTGCCTGGGCCGGCTGGCTGCTCAAGGGCCTGCTGCTGGACGTGCCGGTGCGCCTGTACGTGTACCCGCAGGACCTGCCCAACCACGACGCCCACCATCGCCGCCCCAACGTGCATTACCGGCATATCGCCAACTACCGCGCCAGCGTCGAGGAGCAAGCGTCGAGCTACGGCCCGTTCCTCGAAGTCTGGGGCTTCATGGCCGGCCTGTACCTGATTCGCGATCACCTCTGCCGCGGCGTGCGCGAGCCCTTCGGGCCGCTGCAAGCGACCGCCATCGACCTGAACGACCACCTGTATTCCACGCCCAGTTCTCAAGGAGCCTGATCATGCAAGAGACCATTCAAACGGCAAGCCAGCAACTGAACAGCAGCGCCTATGCGGCCCTCGATGCCGCCCAGCTGTTCACCCGGGAAGAGCTGGCATACATGGAAGAAGCCTGCCAGGTGATCCCCAAGACCATCATCGAGATCGGTGACGTGGGCGAGCAGAACTTCCTCTCGGTGGGCCGTTTCATGGAAGACCAGAAAGGCCAGTTGCCGGTGTACCGCAACGACCCGTGGGGCAAGAAAGTGGTGGAGATCCTCTCCTCCGGCAAGAGCCGCGAGTTCTTCAACGGGATCATGGGCGGCGAGTGCTACATCCGCCGTTGCCAGGCCAACCAGCTGGAGGCCGGCAACTTCATCGGCAAGCACATCGACACCTACAGCAACCTGGAATACCGCTACTCGGTGGTCATCCAGTTCGGCAAGGAGTACGGCGGCGGTGAGTTCTTCGTCGACTACGAAGGCAAGGAAAGCCTGCTCAAGACCGGCTACGCCGACGTGCTGATCAACCGCTGCGAGATCCCCCACGGCGTGCGCAAGGTGGAAAGCGGTACGCGCACATCCCTGGTGTTCTTCCTCAGCAAGAGCCCGCTGGACAAACCGAACCTGAACAACAAACAGATCTGACCGGCGTGCGCATCCGCCCATGACGGGCGGATGCCTTACCGGTCTAGCCAGAAGGAACCGTTGCAATGACGCAAAGTACAGTCGCCAGCTACCAGGACACCAAGAACCAGGACCTGCAGGCCTATTTCCTCGGACTCATCTCGGTCGCGGCGTTTGCCATGACCCTGCCGGCGGCGAAGATGCTCGCCGGCGACCTGAGCGCCCTCCAGGTCGGTTTTTTCCGCTCGGTACTGGCGGCGTTCGCGGCCATTCCGTTCTTGATCATCGGCCGCGCCAAGCTGCCCAACGGCTCGCAGATCAAGCGCATGCTGCTGACCTCCACCGGCATCGTCTACGGTTTCCCGGTCCTCACCGCGCTGGGTATGCAGTACGTCCCGGTCAGCCACGGTGGCGTGGTGCTTGCCGCCCTGCCGCTGTCCACCGCGATCTTCGGTACCCTGATCACCGGCACCCGGCCGTCGAAAGCGTTCTGGGCGGTGTCGGGCCTGGGCTTCCTGGTAGTGCTGGCGTACACCGTGATCAAGTCCGACGTGCAGGACATCTACATCGGTGACCTGGCCCTGCTCGGCGCCGTACTGCTGGCCGGTTTCGGCTATGCCCAGGGCGGCGCGCTGTCCAAGGAACTGCCGGGCTGGCAGGTCATGTGCTGGACCCTGGTGGTCAGCCTGCCGGTGCTGCTGCCGGTGAGCCTGTTCCTCTACGACGGCGAGACCATCGCCAACCTGCCTGGCCAGGGCGTCGCCGCCCTGCTGTTCCTGGCCCTGATCAACTCGCTGCTGGGCTTCTTCTCGTGGAACCGCGCCCTCGCCCTGGGCGGTATCCAGCGCATCAGCCAGCTGCAGCTGCTGCAACCGTTCTTCACCTTCGCCTTCTCGATCTGGCTGATGGGTGAGGCCTGGAACTGGCTGACCCCGGTGGTGTGCGCCGTGGTGATCGTGCTGGTGTGGTTGTCCAAGCGCATCTGAACACCGTGCGCGTCGGCTCGCCGGCGCGCACTTTTTCATCCCTGTATCCGATGGAATTCATTTGATGAGTGCTCCGAGTTTTTTCCGCCCCGGCAGCGAACCGCCAGAGCCGCTCCCACCGTGCCTCGTCCACCACGCCGAGGGCGTGGTCGGCCTGCTGGCGCTCAAGGCGGGCGAGCGGGTGCTGGATATCGGCTGTGGCGATGGCCGTCTGAGCGCGCACCTGGCCAGCCAGGGCGCCGAAGTGGTGGGCTTCGATGTCAGTCCGGAACGGGTGCTGGCCGCCCGCTCGCGTGGGCTGGAGGTAAAGCGCGGCAACGCCGAGGAGCTGTATTTTCATCAGGAATTCGATGCCGTGTTCAGCCATGACGCACTGAACGAAATGCACCAGGCCGAGCTGGTCGCCGGTGGCGCCTTCATGGCCCTCAAGCCGGGTGGCCGCTTCGTCGGCGAGTTCGCCGGCCGCGCCCACGGCGCGCTGATTCGCCAGGCCCTGCGCGGAGCCCTGGAACGTCGCTCGATCGACCCGCGCGGCATGGACCACGACTACCTGCCCAGCGCCCACCAGTACCAGCGGGTCCTGGAACAGGTCGGTTTCCATGTCAGCTACATCAGCTGGTTCGAGCGCCCGATGGCGCTGGACCGGCCCCTCGGCGAGTGGCTCGAACAACACTACAGCCCTTACCTGAGTGCGGTACCGGCAGCGCTGCGCCAGGCGTTCGTGGAAGAAGTCAGCGACGAACTGGTCGGCGACCTGCTCGATTGCTGCGGGCGCTGGACCGTGGATGCGACCCGGTTGCGCTTTCGCGCGCTGCGCAAGGCGTGAACCATGACCCACCTTTCAATCAGTCGAACCAGGATCAACGATATGCCCATGCAAACCAATGGATTGGCGCTGAAGTCCTTCTATGCCGACAGCCGCATCTGGTCCGGCCAGGACGGCAAGCCGCTGTACTGGATCGATGACCTGAGCCTGACCGTCAATGGCTCGGAGATCCTCGAAGACAGCTTCATCCCGACTCTGCGCGACAACGACGTGGTGCAGATCCTCAATGGCGTCATCTATTCCTATGAGGACCTGGGCAAGGTCAGCACGCTGGCGGACTACTTCAAGCGCTGGCAGTTTCGCTGCATAGATGGGCATCGAGGAATTGCCGGAAACGCGGGTCGTTACAGTGACTGACGTTGAGGCGCAGGTACTGGTCGTAGTCGCGGGTATTGCTGAACAGTGACCCCGGCGCCAGGAAGATGCGCGCGTCGTGCGCCTGCTCGATGAGCCGGCGAAGATCCACCTGCGCAGGGAAGCGCGCCCAGAGGAACAGGCCTTCGGCTGCCCCCTCGTCGAACTCCACGCCCAACTTGCCCAGCCATTCCCGGGCCCGCGTGCGTTCCTGCATGACCCGTTGGCGCAAGGCATCCAGATGGTGCTGGTAGCGCCCCGACTCCAGCGTGTAGGCGACAATGGTTTCGTCCAGCGACGAGCCGCACAGCACGTTGTACATCTTCTGCTCGACCAGGCGCTCGACGAACGCCGGCGGCGCCACCACGTAGCCCAGGCGCAGCGCCGGGCTGAGCACCTTGCTGAAGCCACTGAGGTAGAAGGTCCGGTTCCACTCGTCCAGGCTGCTCAGGCGCAGGGTCTGGCGGGCGCACAGGGCGCCGAAGATATCGTCCTCGACAATGTGGAAATCGTATTTCTGCGCCAGCGACAGAATCCTGAAGCCCTTGGCCGGCGAGGTGTTGCCGCCGGTGGGGTTGTGCACCAGGGTCTGGGTCAGGAACAGCTTGGGACGGAACTCCTTGACCATCGCCTCCATCGCATCCAGGTCCGGGCCATCGACGGTACGCGGCACGGTGATGATGTTGAAGTCGCGGTCCTTGATCAGCTTCAGTTGCAGCAACAGATAGCTGGGGTCTTCCACCAGCAGGTAATCGCCGGGTTCGAGCATGACGTTGCGGATCAGCGAAAACGCATGGGTAGCGCCGATGCTCACCACGATCTGGCTGCTGGACGCATTGATCTGCAGCTCGCGCAGCTTCTTGGCGATCACCGAACGCAGCTCCTGGCTGCCCGCCGCCGGGGCCGGCACGCTGCACGACAGGGTGCTGCGGATCAGCCGGCCGGTGACCGAGGCCGGCACCGCATCGGCCAGCCAGGACGGCGGCAGGTAGCCGGAACTGACCGGCGTGTCGTATTGCGAGGGGTCCAGCGCGCGGTAGAGGAAACCGGCGTGCAGGCTGGACGGCGGCACCATCTTTTCCAGGTGCTTGGCCCCTGCCGGGTCGGTGGGCAGGATGTAGTAGCCGGCGCCGGGACGAGACTCGATCACCCGCTGCGCGACCAGGTCTTCGTAGGCACTGCTGACCGTGAAGATACTCACGCCCAGCTGCCGCGCCAGGGCCCTGACCGACGGCAGGCGGCTGCCCTGGACCCACTGGAAGGCTTCGATCCGGGCGATGATGGCGTTGCGGATCTGGTCCACCAACAGCACTTTGCTGTTGCGATCTATCTCGAACATTGCGGTTTCCTGATGAAACGGGTGTCGCCTGGGGAAATGCGGTATGGCTTTTTGCTGTCAGACTACACCAGTAATGCGGGCTTCAGGATCCACGCCGAGGTTTAATTTCCTGAGCGGTCGTGGGAAATGGCTTCTGAGCTGATGCATCGGTATCTACACAAGTCTTCAATGGAGTGAAAGCCGACACAGGGCCTGTCTCGCTCCTCGCTTTGGCTTTGGCTTTGGCTTTGGCTTTGGCTTTGGCTTTGGCTTTGGCTTTTGATCTTGCTTTTGATTTTCCGCGGGCCGTCAGTAGGCCGAGTGGAGGTATCGCGGAATCGGGATGGCGGGCATGGATGCCCGCCAAGCGCCGTTGGGCCAGGATGGCCCGTCGGCGCGTGCCCGATGGAGCGATGCCGGAGCGAGGGAACCCGGAGCGCAGCGTAGGGCCGGATGTCGGAACGCAGGCGTTTTTGGTTACTTTTGCCGCCCAGCAAAAGTGACCCGCTGTAAGAGCGGAAAGGTGACTTTCCGTCGCCATCGCCAATGGATATGTCCCGAATACAGGGACCTGGAGAACCAAGGCCATGGGTACGAAAAACGGGGACATATCCATTCCCACCAGCGACGCGAAATCACCTTTCCGCCCCACGGCAGGTCACTTTTGCTGGGCTGATATCCACGGACCTGATGTCATCAGCGAGGAAACCCAAGCAGATTAAAAATCAATCTGCCGGCCGCCGATTTGCGTCTCCGTATCATTTTGACCGGCCACCACAGCCGAAGCGCTGATTGCATTTTGATTGGCCCAATCACGCAGCTTTGTAAACTCGTCCTTGCGCATTTTGCTCATCGGCACCAAACGCGAAATAGTCGTTTCAAAATCAGCCATGGTCAGGTCGCTTGCATCAGCAGAACCATTCATTCGCCGTGCGAATGCTTCAATCAACGATTCGCCAACCCACGCTTCAATTTCCGCACCCGAAAGCACGATATCCTGGCCAAAATTCGCCTCACCGCCCAGCGCGGACAAACGGTCCAGATCAAATTTTTCCGGGTCACGCTTCAGTTTCTTCAGGTGTATCTCAAGAATCTTCTTCCTTTCCAGGGTCGACGGGAAGTCAACGAAGAATATTTCGTCGAATCGCCCCTTGCGCAAAAACTCCGGAGGCAAACCGCTTATGTTGTTAGCGGTGGCAAAGACGAAAACAGGCGTCGTTTTTTCTTGCATCCACGTCAACAGCGTGCCGAATACTCGTGAAGCCGTGCCCCCATCGGATGCACCTCCGGAAGAGCCGGAAAGTCCTTTTTCAATCTCGTCGATCCACAATATGCAGGGCGAAATGGCTTCCGCGGTACGTAGCGCGGAACGAATATTGGATTCTGACGAGCCCACCACGCCCTGGAAGATCTTTCCCATGTCCAGGCGCAGCAATGGCATGTTCCACGACGACGATACGCATTTCGCAGTCAGCGACTTACCGCAACCAGGAACCCCGGTCAGGAGCAGCCCCTTCGGGGTTCCGACACCGAACTCCTGAGCCGCCTGGCCAAAACACTGGCTGCGCAGATGGAGCCACTTCTTGAGCGTTGCCAGCCCCCCAACATCGTCAAGATTTACCTTTGAGTCAATGTATTCGAGGATGCCGGTTTTCCGGATGATCTGTTTCTTTTCGGAAAGCAGGTCCTTCACGGTATTTTCATTGATACTCAGGCTCGATACCAATGAACGAGACAGGCTATTGTCAATTTCCAATCCCGTGAGTCCCAGAGCGGCATCGATGAGTTTCTCGTTGGTGTCGCTGGACAGATCAATCTTGACGCTGCTGTTGCCTTGCCAGGAGTTGACGAAGTTTTTTATCTGAACCTTGACTTCATCTCGTGACGGCAAAGGGAAATCAACCAGTGTGATTTCCTTTTGCAGGTCGTTGGCGATTTCAAAGCTAGGGGCCACGATGATGCAGTTGCTTCGGTATCCGCGCGAGCGAATATTTATGGCGAAATCGCGCAGTCGACGACGGTAGACAGGATTCGAGCTGGAGGCCAGGTAGTTATGAGCATCACAAAAAACAAATATGTTCTTGCTGCTCTCTTCCTTTGCCTTTTCCTCGCAAAAGTCCAAGGCCACCTTCAAGTCAAAGGTTTTGTCCCCCGCCACCACCCCATTGGTCTGGACACCCTGCGTCGAGTTCCAGACGAACAAACGATGACTCAGCGTCCTGGCGATTTCAGAAATCTCATTGAGTGCGCGCTCTTCCTCGAAAGACTCAATAACCAATATCGCATAACGCGCCTTGAGGTAGTCTGTTATCTGCTTGGTACGGCTCATGCCTGGTATCCCTGCGCTTGAATTGAGTTATCTATGCACCGGCAGACCGGTTTTGGTGACAGCGGAATTCGAAACAACAAATTCGACAACTCTCCTGGTACGGAAAAAATCAACGTCGACCCTGTCGCTGGTCTTGATGATCTGCTTGTGCTGATAAGGATGCTCCGCGTTCTGCCGATACCGACCCGCCAGCGTCAGGTCCACGGCTTTGACAACACGAATCATGCTTTCATTCTGGAATATTTCCTTTGGCGTATAGCCTGTATAAAGTATCCAGTTCTTGTCGCCATCGACAGCATGTATCAGTTGTTCCAAGGCTGGCGCCTGATCGAGCGGCTCCCCTCCGGAAAGGGTCACCCCAGCGATATCCAGCGCATTTATCTTTTGCGCCAACTCATCAACAGACCGCAACCGGTTCGTTTCGCGAGCATGGGTCTGCTGATTGAAACAACCCTTGCAATTCAATGCACAACCCTGCACCCATAATGTCAAGCGCAGTCCGGGGCCGTTAACGTGGCTCAACTCCATATGGTGTACATTGATGTCCATTTATAGATTCGCGCTGAGAATTTGCAGGGTTTGCTCTTCATGAACGACGGTATATTCCGGCTTCCACTCGGTCAGCAGTTCCGACGTAGGGCGGGACAGTAGCGATTCAAGCTCTTCGGTGAGCCTCGTGCAGATGTCGCCTTTGACACCACGCACCTCCTCCATGATTTGATCCCCCGTAAAGGTCACATGAATGCTGTATTCGTGGTGGGGCCCAAATTCGATTTCGAACCCTTGGCGCGTTTCTTTCACGTTGGCCGGAACACCTGATGCTTCTATACGCTTGACGGTCTCGTCGATGGCGACACTGACATACGCTTTCTGAAAACTCAAAGCCAGATCGGCCATGATCGCTTCATCGCCGGCCGAAACGGTTCCCCGTTCAATGAGGAGTGTGTAGACGCCCTCCTCGACCTGGCAGACAAACAGATTGAATCCATCGGCCGTCTGGCCACAGATCGCTCTGAATTGCTGCGTGCCCATATAGCCGACTTTGCTCAGCACCTTTTTACTGAAGTCGCTGGCAAATGTGGCGACCAGGCCCGTCGTTGGGCTAAGGCCCATCTTGCCGAACGCTTTGGCAATCGCCTCTTCGTTAACATAGGAAAATTCAAATTTTGTACAGTGAGACATATCAAAGCTCCAGCCGGCGACCAGGAACAACCTCTTCGGCGCTCTGGATGGCCTTCAATACGTCAGGGGTAAATTCAATGTTGCGCGTTGGTGCCGTGGATGCAAGTTCGGCCTCGGGCGCGGCAACGTGTGAGGTCGAGGCTGGAACCCCAGCGTCGACAACCGCACGACGCCTGCGTGCCACCTGTGGCGCAGCACTGTCACCCAAGAGACTTGCATCGATCACTTCCAGCAGCTTTCTGATTACCAGAATGGGATTCGATGTCAGCTTTTCATAGAGCCCGATGGTCAACAGAACATCGGAACCATCACTGAATTTCAACTGAACAAAGTAACTCTGATTTTCATTGCTGATAATACCAATCTGCGCAACATCGCTCAGGTCCCGTGACAGCTTTTTCCAACGCTGCCCATCAAACGACGCCACGATCAATTTTGTTGCCGTTGCGGCAAACGCATTGCTACCAACGGCAACGTCGTCGGTATCAAAATTCTGATAGCTGACAAGGGTCTTCTCCCCTGTTGAAAACCCCAGCGCGGTCGCCAGATACTCACTTGTCGAAAAATCGATATCCGCGTGGAATTTCAAGCTCTTTGACAGAATATAGAGGCCAAATAAACCTGACACGCCGAGGCCTATTGTGTGAAGCGCCTGTTTCGGCGCAAGCGCCACGAAAACCGCCACGACAAAAACCATGATGCCATAACCGTAGTTTATGGCGATCTGCGTACTGAGTTTCTTATTTCTATAAAACCAGAATGTCTTGCCCGGAACATATTTCTTCGAAGGTACCACTACCACAGCACACGCGCCAAAGAAGACCAGGCCAAGAAGCCCCATTGCCGCTTGACTCGCCTGCCCGTCCTGCAACCCCTCAATAAACATTCCCGCACCGGCAACGATAAAAACAGGCAAGGCCGCGAGCACCAGGCCGCCTATTATCTTTCCCTTGGTGACCATCATCATTTTCCACATCGGGATAGTCTTTATCATTCACAAACTCTCCTAGAGTTGGTACAGCATTGCGTAGCAGGGGGATGACTTGGAACTGTTTACTGCCCTATGCTACATGACGACCTTGAGCCTTTCACGCTCCTGAGAGGAGCTGAAGCAGCCATGTTTCTCGCGGCAACTTCGAGCACCGCCGATTTTGAAAGTGGGAGTCACTCCAGAACGCTCGGATCGCTCGCTCATTTCCGGCTTTTCGGCCGCTGCGAGCACCTCCCTACCACCCAAACAGGCGTGGCCCCTCGGCTACCGGCCTCGAAGCGTGCCCCACCAAAAAGCTAATGGCAATTTGCCTTGCCACTGCTAGGCTGGCTTTTTCATTTCGAACCGAACAACCGATGCTCACCATCAACAACCAGCAGATGCAGGTATTCGAACGCGCTCAACTGCAAGGTTTCGTCCAGCGTGTGCTGACCCGCCTGGAACTGGCCTGTGGCCAGGCGCACGGCTGGGTGGCGAACGATGTGCTGCAGGGCCTGGAGGCCGCGCGCGGCTTCGGCCTGGAGCATGAAGCCGAGGTGGCCGACTTCATCGAGGTCAGTTGCCACTATCTGCCGCCCCTGCCGGCGCTGCCGCTGACCCGCGCCAACTGGCCCGTGCCGGCGCTGGCGATCCTCTGCAGCCATGGCCTGGCCCCGAACGAAAAAATCAGGCGTTATCGCGCCTGGGCCAGCGCCTGGGACAGGGAGCTGCCATGACCCTGGTCGGTGCCACCGTGATTCCCTGTCCCCGGTCCGAGCAGCAAGTGACCACGCACTGGCTGGCGTTCGAACTGGTTGGCGAGGACGACCAGCCAGTGCCCTGGGAGCAGTACCTGGTGATATTCCCCGACGGTACCCG
Source organism: Pseudomonas sp. zfem002 (assembly GCF_032621685.1). Lineage (NCBI taxonomy): Bacteria > Pseudomonadati > Pseudomonadota > Gammaproteobacteria > Pseudomonadales > Pseudomonadaceae > Pseudomonas > Pseudomonas sp. zfem002. The sequence continues at coordinate 177,435 of NZ_JAVYJH010000021.1, forward strand.
GGTCTCGGGCTATCTGGACGAAAACGGCAGCGCCCGCCTGGAAGGGATCGCCCAGGAAGGGGTCTGCCGGGTCGGCTTCCCGGAACTGGACGGCGAGGCCTGGGAGGAGCTCGAACTTGAGTAAGGACAGCAAGAAGCGCAAGGATTTCGACGGCAAAGATGCCTGCGGTCTGTGCGGCAAGGAAAGCCAGACGCTCCATCGGTGTGGGGCCTGCATTACCAACGCTTGCGACGACTGCTTGAGCAGCAGTCGCCACCCGCTGTATGGCAAGGCTCGTTCCGGCAGCCTCTGCTGTATCGGCAATGGCGGCAAGTGCCCGACCTGCACGATGCCCTATCGCACCGACGAGAACGTACAGTGCGTCGTCTGCAAGCTGGGGGTTCCGTCCTGCGACTGCTACATCAAGGATGTCTGCCGCACCTGCCTGATCCCGAAGAAAACCGAGGTCAAAAACAAAACCATCAAGTTCCAGCCCATACCCGGTTCCGCCAACACCCTGAAGCGCCAGGTCTTCGTCGACGCCCCGATAAACAATCACAAGGTCCCGCCGCGCAAGTCGACGCCCGCCTGCCTGTCCGCGCCATCGAACGCGGACGAAAACGATGACATCGGCGATATGCGTCTGTTCGATCGAGGCCACATCATTGCCCTTGACCTGAACGGCACCGACCATAGCCACCTGATCACACCGATGAACCCGCAGTTCAATCGCAGCGGCAAATGGCGCCAGATGGAAACGACTATCGGCGAGCTCATCGGCGGCGGTGAAGCCTGGAATATCGCTGACGAACGGGTGACGATGCCGACGAAGAGCGAGGTCGTGGTGTCCTTGGGCACGAAGAATGCGCTGAATGTCGTCAACAGAATGGAGGTGCGCCTGTTCTACGACGACACCAACGGCGACGGGCGCATACCGGTCTGGTTTCACGTGAAGCTCATGCGCAATACGCAGATGGTGACGCATTTTTCCCTTGGCAATCGTGGCGTCGCACCTGCCATCGCTACCAACGACACAGCCCACGGCGAGTTCAGGGCCGCGAAGCAGATCTTCGAGGGGCTGGACCGGGAGACATTGCGCGGGTTTCTGATCGATAAAGGCGATCTGGATCACTATGTGCTCGGCAAGGGAACACCCGCCAAGCCGCCCAACCAGTTGCTGCAGTTCATGTGGGAAATCAACCGCATCTCGCAGAACCTGGGCCGCGCCAGGGTATTCAGCACCATGGAAGTGGGCACGCAAAGCCCGTCAACCGCCTATGACGATTTCCAGCGGCCTTATCTGCGCCTGTTCAACCGCTGGAAGAACGACGGCCAATTGCTCTCGGATGTCAGCAAGGATGAGCTGTACGAAGGCGAGACGGCTGATGTCTGGGCCGAGCTGGACGAACAGGGAGGAAAAGCGGCCCCCGAGGTCGATCATGTTTTTCCCAGCTACCAGTCAGGCAGGAACAGCTATCTGAACGCGCGCCTGGTCAGCTTCCAGCACAACCATGCATACCGGGAAAAAAAGACGGAAGGGGCACAGGCCGTCCATGTGACGTTGACGGAGGCTTTTCGAACGAAAGCTGCGGGGCTCATGGGCGGGAACGGGGTCTATTTCGCGAAGAGCGACCCCCTCAAGCAGTCCGACCCAGGCACGAACAGGCGCAAGCCAGCCATGGACTACATACCTGTTCCCTTTGATCCAGCGCCGCTCACCGATGATGAGGTCGCAGTCGAATTGGAAAAATGGTTCAGCGACGAGGCTCTGTTCGACGCAGAGGCGAACCATGTTTTCCTCAAAGGCCATCGAATGGATTCATGGTCGATACCGCATGATTTGAGGCACAAGAGACAGGTTTTCCTGAAAGCAGAAGCCGCGCGCAAAGCGCGGCAGGCGCTGGAAAAACTGAGGAAGCCGACCTATGTCGCCCTCTATGCACGGCATGCGCAAGCCGTGGACCAGGTGACTGACGCACTCCTCGACCATGAGGGCAATTCCTTGAAATCCCTGATCGACGCAGCAACGCTGTGCGAGCCCTCCGATGTCATCGGCTCGAAGAGCGCAGACACAAGCATGAGGATCGAAGACACCAGCGTCAGCGACGCAGCCTGCGAGAATGCGCTCAAGGCCATGAAAGATCTGCTGACCGCCATGGGCAAGGGTGCCTGACATGCCCTTCTACCACCTCGTCAGCGGCACCGACAGCGTTGACAGCATCGCCTACGACAACGGCCTGTACTGGCAGACCCTCTGGCATCATCCGAACAATGCCGAGCTGCGCCAGGCGCGTGCCGACCAGCGAAATATCCTGGCCGAAGGCGACCGCCTGTTCGTCCCGGACATCACCCCGCGCGATGTCGCCAAGGCGCTCGATCGCCGCTACCGCTTTCGCCGCAAAGGCATTCCGGTCACGGTGGAAGTGCGCCTGACCCAGAATGACGACGAGCCGCGCGCCGACCTCGGCTACCGGATAAAAGCGGGCAAGCGCGAAAGCGAGGGACGCAGCGACGCCGACGGCTGGATCCGGTTCGGCGTGATGCCGGACATCGGCAGCGGCACCCTGACCCTGGAAACGGGCGAGACCTTCGCCCTCGTATTCAGCTCGATGCGACCGACCGCGACCCTCAAGGGGGTACAGGGTCGCCTGCGCAATCTCGGCTATTTCGACGGCCCACCCGATGGCAAGCCCAGCCCCGCGCTTGACGCTGCGCTGCGCCATTTCCAGGCCCTGTGCGGGCTGCAGGTGACCGGCGAAGTGGACGAGGCAACGATCGCGGAACTGGAGAAACGCCATGGCTCGTAACGGCCCCGGGTCAGGCTCCGTGCTTCGCGACACCTGCGGGAGCAGCCCATGCTGACCATCCGCAACGCTCAGCGCGTGGCGCTGCTCGACGCCTTCGTCGTCTGGACGCTGGACTATCTGCGCGAGCAGGTACCGACCCAACAGTTCGCCCCGCCGCCGTTCGCTGGCGGCGAGTGCGACCAGGCGCTGCTGCGCAAAGGCATCGAGAGCGTCTGCGAGCGCGGCCTCGCCGCCGGCCTGGAAGATACCCGGCTGCTGCTGCGCCTGGTGCTGATCGTGGCATCGGTTCATCCGGCGTTCCTCCAGGACGAGCACGCCGCCCGCATTCTCGACGACCGCACGCGCTCCGCCGAGCGCCGTCTGGACGACCTTGCCCTGCTGGCCGAAAGGAGCCGCTGATGGCCTATCCTCCCCGTATCGACGACGCGGGGATGTTCCCCGCCGCCCCGCCTGTCCCCGTGGTTGCCGCCTGCCTCGTGGCCCAGGACACCTGTTCCATCGCCAGCCTGACCTTGCATGGCCATCCCGCGGCCGGCACCAGCTTCGCCGCCCCAGCCGGCGCGGCGCTGGCTGCCGATGCGGCAGGACGGTATGTCATGGCGCCGGTGGTGGAGAACTTTGCCGTTTCCTGGACCCTCACCGGGCATGCACGGATCCTCAGGCTGCGCCTGGAACTGTTCCGGCGCAACGACGCGCAAGCGCTCTGGTGGAAAGATCTCGACTACACCGGCGGCGGTATCGGCGCCAATGGCTCGACGCGGTTCGACGGCGATCTGCACGACAACGTGCACCTGGCCAGCGACCCGGTTTCGCAAGTGACCGTCGGCGCGGCGCTGGACGGCAACTTTCCCATGCACATGCTCACTGCCGAGCATGCCCCCTACAAACTGGTGCTGCGGATCCAGGAAGTCACCCCCGCCACCCGGGTCACCTGCGCGGCGCGCTGGATCTATCTGGACGTGCTGGTTCACGACATCCAGCTGCACCTGGAGGGCGACGCCTGGATACCTCCTGCCGCCGCCGGCAACCAGGCCGTGCACCGCCGACAACTGGTCAGCGACGCACGCAATGCGCTGGCGGCGCAGCTGGTCGCCGGTGATCTGGGCCCCGCGGCGCCTGCCAACGCCAACCTTCCACTGACCATGAACGTGTTCTCCAGGTCGGAGATGGACTTCTATTCGAACGCGGTGTACGCCGGCCAAAAGCAACTCTTCGGCGACGGTCCGAGCGTGCCGCTGCGGGCGACCCTGCGCATTCGGCGCTCGGACGGCACCCCGGCCACCGCCCAGGAGGGCGCGAGCGCACTCGGTCGGCTGGCGGTTCAGTGGGACTGGCAAGGCGGCGACCGGCCGGCACACCCGAACGCCACGGCACAGGCCTTCATCGCCAACGCGCTCGACTACAAGCCGAGCGAGTGGCCCCATGCCCGGACCAACTGTCACGCCGACCATGGCGGCAAGCGGGGCGGCCTGAGTCCGCACTTCCTGCCCCTGCCAGGTGCAACCCTCGCGGCCCCCGCCAATGCGCTTGCCGCCGTGGCCAATCGTCCCTGGGCCGCCACATCGCGCCCCATTGCCGACTCGGCCAGCGTGGATGGCGGCAAGGCCGGCATTCTCTTCCTGCCCTCGCACATCGCCGGCGATAGCTATCGGCTGCGGGTCTACCTGGGCTATCCGCGCCTGGCTGACTTCGCCGTGGCCGAGGACGACAGGCTCCAGGCCGCCGCCAGCAACTCGAGAAGCCTGGCCAGCGCCAGCAACCTGGTCGTCCGTCATCGCGTGAACGTGGCCAGACAGTGGCGCAAGCACGCCCACGTTGGCGTGGTCGGGCTGGTCTGGGATAACGTCCGGACGTACCTGGCGGCAGCCTGCGTCGACCTGGTCGCCCCCGCCGCGGCCCAGGACATCCCGGAGGCGGCCTACCGGGCAAGCGCCACCGCGGCGTTCGCCACGCTGGACCTTGCCCACCGCCTGGCGCTGCTGATGCCCGCGAACCAGCACAACGGCGACTACGCCATCAACTTCAAGGACTACGCGGCATTCTGCGTAGCCGTCAGAGCCCATGGCGACTGGCTGCAGCAGCACTACGGCGCCCAGCACTTCGCCGATGACAGGGCCTTCCGGGGCGCGCAACTGGTGGACGCAGGCCTGAACGCCGGCAACCGCCCCGGGGGGTACCGGGATACCGATCTGGTCCTGCCGACCCGGGCCGACCTGGGCCGGACCTCCGATGCCCGGCTTGACCTACTGCTCAGGGAAGTGGGGATCACCAACGAAGCCAGCTACAAGGAGCAATGCCGAGTCTGGGGCGGAACCATCGCCCCCGCCCTGTGTGCCAGGCATGCACGCAGCGTCAGCCCCAACGTGCCCGGCATCCACCTGTATCATTTCGACTTCGCCGACCAGTGGCTGCAGTACAGCGCGGCGGCGGAGGCCTCCACGACCATCTCCAACTACGCCGCCTGCCCGGCCTGCGGAACCCCTACCCCGGCCGAGCTCAGGCGCAATGGCAGCCGCGACTGCAGCAACCACCAGTGTCGGCAGAGGCTCGACCAGAGCGCGGTGGTAACCTGCTACGCACCCTTCCGTTACCTGAACGGGCAATCGGACGACTGGGCCACGCAGCACCTGACAGTCAAGCAACGTGCCGTCATCCGTGCCGGCAGCCTGTATGGAACCTCTGCGGCGCTCACCATCGCCCACGAGATCGGCCATACCCTGGGCATGCCTCATGCCGGCCCCAAGGCCCACCTCGGGCCGATCACGCTGGCACAGACCTCGGGCATGTATCCGCCCTTCCACGACGCCGCCGACCAGCACTGCATCATGAGCTACAACTTCACCAGCGCTCCGCTCCTGCATTTCTGCGGCTTGTGCAGCCTGCGCCTGGCCGGCTGGAGCGTGGGGCAGTCCAACAACCATACCCACCCCGATGATTTCAACCAGGACCAGCGCACTCTCCCGCTTTCCAACCAGGGGCGCTTCAACCAGGCGCGCTCGCCAGCACCTGGCGCGGTCTGGATCGCCCCTGATCCAGCCGGCTGTGCAAGTTGCCAGCAACCGTTCGGAACCTTGCGCCGGGCCCACCACTGCCGTCTGTGTGGCGATGTGTTCTGCCATGACCACTCCAGCCACACACGCCCGGTACGCAACCCGCTCAAGTCCGACGCCGTCTCGCTCGAGCGCGTATGCGACAGTTGTCGTCACAACCAGGCGCCAGGACATATCTACGATCCGCTGCCAAGCGCACGCTGGGAGCCGGACGAGAATGCCTGGAAATGCGCAGACCAACACTGCAACGTGCGCTTCTCCACCACTAACCGCATCCATCACTGCCGCGTTTGCGGGAAGCACCATTGCGCCACGCACGCCGGCCACAGGGAGCAGGTGCGCTACCCGCTGGTGGCAGCAGGGCAGATTTCCGAGGAGCGTGTCTGCGATGCCTGCAATGCGCTGTACCAGTGACGTGGGTGGCCTGGGCATTTGGGAAATGATGTCGCCGCATCAAGCTACAAATCTTCCTATTGATCCGACTTTCATGTAGTCCATTTCCCAAGCATACTTTTCCGCCTTTTCAGCCGTTGCGCTCCTGGAAATGGGCACCTAGTCTTCGCCGGTCGCCGTGGTTTGGCGGCAGGGTTTGGTAGCCCTACATCTTCTCCAGAGCGCAAGCGTCCATTGCCTTCAGCCGACTCGTGCGGTTGTTCAGCGTCATGGTGGCTGTGCGCGGGGCGCCTTCGTGCGCGCCGGGTTGCCTGGAGACCGGTCTACCAACCCACGTACAGCCGCCACCTTTCGTTTGGTAGCGACAAGGTGTCGGTTCCTCATTTCTCCAGCGAGGTACACGATGAAAAAGATCGTTCCGGATCCACCACCCGCCCCAAGCCTCACTACAGCCCACACGCATTTCGGCACCTGCCAGGGCACCCACCCACCGCTCTTCACCGTCTGCGCCGACGCCGGCCTGGAAGATGTCCTCGTGCACCTCGCCCTGTCACTGGCTTCGGCCTACGAAACCAATGCCCAGGTCTGCGAGTCGGCGGACAGATCGCTGCAAGGCCTGGCCTGGGCCACCCAGCATTCGCTGGAGATCTGCCAGGCCTTGACCGAGGCGTTGTTGCGCAGCAAGCAAGCGAGCTGAGCAGCGTCATACCGGGCCGCGCAGGCGGCCCCACGACATCCGCATCACGGTGTTGGCGCATGAATGGGTGCCAGCATGACGTGCAAAAGATAGAGTTGAATCCCGTGATGTCCTCGCCAATCGGAGCACCTGATGTTCAGCCATGTCACTGTCGGCACCAACGATCTCGCACGCACCACAGACTTCTACAAGCGCGTGCTGGCACCGCTGGGCATCCACCTGCGCGCGTTCAAGCACAACCCGGAGCGCGCGTTGTTCACTCGGGACATGGATGCATCAGGCACGGCATTTTGCGTCTACAGCCCGTTGAACGGAGAACCCGCGACCCCGGGCAACGGCTCGATGGTCGCCTTCGAAGCCGCTACGCGGGCCCAGGTCGATGCGTTCCATGCACTCGCCATGGCCGCCGGGGCAACGGACGAAGGAGCGCCAGGATTACGCCTTCAATACTCGCCAGACTATTACGGTGCTTACATCAGGGACCCTGATGGCAACAAGATATGTTGTGTCTGTCACGTTGCTGAGTGATCTGCTCGGGACGCCTTCGTACGCGCCGGATACCTGGGCTAATCAGCAAAATAGTTTCCCGATATAGCCACTGTATTATCGAGAACACTTTTGCAGGCCGCCTCGACCGAATCAAAGAATTCGCTCGGCGCAATACAGGTTACCGTCACCAGGCCGAAGGTTTCGGCAGGCGCGCCATAGTAGGAGGTCTGCTGGAAGAAATGCAGCGCTTCCACCCTGCGCCCATCCTCGATGTAATCCACCACCCACGCGCGCTCCGTCGTCTTTCTGTCAGGAGGGTCCTCACTGTCGGAGTACACCGGAATGTCTACCTGACGTTCAGATAACCAGGAAAAGCCGGGGTTATCTTCATGCATCGACTGTATATAGCTCTTGATGTATTTCAGGTGCTCCATATTGGTCAGGGTTTCCGGATCCCGAGGCTCATCTTTCGGCAATGTAATACCTGCCCCATTTTCAACACCCTCGCGGAAAGCCGAGTTCACGGATATTTCAACCTCCAGTCCGGCTTTGTCCTCTTTCGAATTCAACGGAGGCAGCAGGCGCGGCACACCGGTTCCAGCCTCTTTTTCGGCCCATGTGCCCGGGTAGGAGATGGCGACCCCCGGAAACACGTCCTGCGGCTCCGAGACATAGCGTTTATTCGGGATTTGTGCCGCAGCGGGCTGGCACAATTCGGAACGTCCCACTTCGACCATCTTCATTCGACACTGCCTGACACTCTTCAACTCCTGAGGGAGATCGTTGCGCAGTACGTTCTTGTAAGCGTCAGTAATGTGCTTTCCTTCGGTACCGGCTTTCGCATTGCCCAATACCTTGCGAATCATGCCGGAAAGCTCCGCCTCCAACTCGCCGCTGATTACGGTCGTGGAGCTATCTCCATCCGTCTTGATTTCACCGCAGATCTTCTCGGCAAATGATGAAACCTCGTCAAGACAACTTGCCATGGCGGTAGAGGTCACAGCGTTGACAAGCATCAGCGCAGCAAGGATAGATCGCATCCGTATCTCCAAATCGTCAGATAAAGAACTGCCCGGATTCGAGGAACAGGCATTTCCCTATCCGCTTGCTCCTCATAGATATTTGATCCTCTTCGGCATCGCCTTGCGACTCTGCTTCTCCCCCCGCGGCATCAACGGCACCGCATGGGAATACCAATGCCGGCGAATGCCGTTTTCCGAAATCGCCGCTTCGTCCCAGGGCCCGAGCCCCACGCAGAGGAATTCGAACAACACCGTGGTCGGATGCCCGAAATCGCGCCCGAGCTGTTCGCCCCGCCCGCTGTAGTAGGCATGCACCAGTTCATGCGCCAGACCGATCGCCGCCGGCCGGCTGAGGTTGAGGGGGTTGCTGGGATACGGGTTCCAGCCGATGTCCGAGGCGCTGCCGTTGCCGGACGGCGAGACATGCCGCAACGCCGCCAGGGTCGCCACCAGCGCATGGTTCCTGGCCCGCTGGCTCAGGCGCCCCGGCAAGGGCTGACCGGCGATCCAGGCGGCGACCTCGTGGACGGTGATGCCGATGTCGTAGCCGCGCCCGTCCAGGGAACGGGCCACGGTCTGGTCATTGAAATAGCCTTCGTTGGAACTGCTCCAGCGCGCATAGCGCGGGTCGCCGAGCAAGGTCCACTGGTTGGCGTACTGACGCGCCTTCTCCAGGCCGGCCCAGAAACCGGTGCCACTGCCGGGCACGGCATCCAGCAACAGTTCCTGGGCGCTGTTGATCACATGGGCCAGCCAGCGCGGCTGGGCATGGGCCGGGATGGTCAGGCGGTTGAGCGCGGCCTGGGTGACACCGCCGATCAGGCTGTTGGGAATCAGTTCCTCGGCAACCAGGTTCAAGGCGCCATCGGCAGCCTTGACGCTGTTGCCCAGCAAGGCCGGGACGATGGAGGCCGCGCTGGCCGCGGACAGTTGCTGGAGGATCTGCCGTCCGGCCGGGGTCGCGTGGATATAGCGCAAGGCATCGTTGACCAGACCGCGAAAGGTCGCAGGAAAGTCCAGGAACACCGCGCGCCCGGTCTGCGGATCGGTGCCGGTGTAGGCATCGTCCGCGGTCACCACCGCGATCCCCGGCCCGCCCGCATGCCAGGCCTGGTCGGTTTCACGCCAGTATTCGATGGTCTGAGTCATGTCGGCGTCCTTGCAAGGAGAAGAGCGTGAAACCGCGCGCCTGGCGACAGGCTGGCCAAATGGCATCCCGCGCGAGCGGTTGACGAAGGTGTAGACCGTCGCGGGGTATCGGTCAAATGCCGCGAAAAACCATCACCTGCGCAAGCACGCCAGCACTGCCCGGGCCGCCTGCGCAGGGCCCGTGGCGCAACGCTGACAGGCCTGTCCGTCACGTCCCGGGGCCTGCACTTATCTGAGCAGAAAATTGTGAACCATCTAGTTAATTAGCAAGCTAAGCGTATAATGCCCCCCATTCAAACAGCGAGATACATGGCATGAAGCAGCAAACTCGGGCCTGCGGCCTCAGTACATTCATCCTGGTCGGGCTGGGGGTGGTCATCGCCCTGCTCGGCCTGGCCCTGGCCGCGGGCGGTGTACGCCTGACCAGCCTGGGCGGCAGTTGGTACTTCCTGATCGGCGGCCTGGTCATGGCCGTGGCCGGCCTCCTCATCGCCCTGCGCAAGCCCGCGGGCGCCTGGGTCTACGCGGCGTTCCTGGTCGGTACGGCGATCTGGGCCCTGGTCGATGTCGGCCTGGGCTTCTGGCCGCTGTTCTCGCGGCTGTTCATGTTCAGCGCGGTGGGCCTGGCCGTGGCCCTGACCTGGCCGCTGCTGGCCCGCGCCGCCGGAGGCACGCCGGGGCGCGGCGCCTATGGCCTGTCCGCGCTGCTGGCCGTGGCGCTGGCGATCGCCGTGGGCAACATGTTCGTCGTCCACCCGAGCGTGCCGGCCAGCGGCAAGGGCCCGGGCCTGACCCCAGTGGACCCGGCCAACGCGCAGAAGGACTGGGCCCACTACGGCAATACCGAAGGCGGCAGCCGCTTCGCCGCGCTCGACCAGATCAACCGCGACACGGTAAACACGCTGCAGGTGGCCTGGACCTACCGCACCGGCGACATCGCCGTGAGCGACGGCAACGGCGCGGAAGACCAACTGACCCCGTTGCAGATCGGCAACAAGGTATTCATCTGCACCCCACACAACAACCTCATCGCCCTGGACGCCGACAGCGGCAAGCAGCTGTGGAAGAACCAGATCAACGCCCAGTCCAAGGTCTGGCAGCGTTGCCGCGGCATGGCCTATTTCGACGCGACCCAGCCGCTGGCCCAGCCGAGCCAGCCGAACAGCTCGCCGATCATCGCCGCCAGCGTGCCGGCCGGTGCCAACTGCCAGCGGCGCCTGCTGACCAACACCATCGACGCCCGCCTGATCGCGGTGGACGCCGATACCGGCGAGTTCTGCCAGGGCTTCGGCAACAATGGCCAGGTCGATCTCAAGGCTGGCCTGGGTGATGTCCCGGACTCCTATTACCAGTTGTCCTCTGCCCCGCTGATGGCCGGCACCACCGTGGTGGTCGGCGGCCGGGTCGCCGACAACGTGCAGACCGACATGCCCGGCGGCGTGATCCGCGGCTTCGACGTCATCACCGGCGCCATGCGCTGGGCCTTCGACCCGGGCAACCCGCAGGACAGGCAGGTCCCGGCCGAGGGCGCCAGCTACGTGCGCAGCACGCCGAACAGCTGGGCACCGATGTCCTACGACGCGGCGATGAACACCGTGTTCCTGCCGATGGGCAGTTCGTCCACCGATCTCTACGGCGCCGAGCGCACCGCGCTGAACCACCGCTATGGCGCCTCGATCCTCGCCGTCGACGCCAGCACCGGTGCCGAGAAGTGGGTCTACCAGACCGTGCACAACGACCTCTGGGACTTCGACCTGCCGATGCAGCCGAGCCTGATCGACTTCACCAAGGATGACGGCAGCAGCGTGCCGGCGCTGGTGATCGGCACCAAGGCCGGGCAGATCTTCGTCCTCGACCGCGCCACCGGCCAGCCGCTGACCAGGGTCGAGGAAGTCCCGGTCAAGGCCGCCGGCATCCCCAACGAGCAGTACGCGCCGACCCAACCCAGATCCGTGGGCATGCCGCAGATCGGCGCGCAGACCCTGAGCGAGTCGGACATGTGGGGCGCCACCCCGTATGACCAACTGCTGTGCCGCATCGACTTCAAGAAGATGCGCTACGACGGCCTCTACACCGCGCCAGGCAACGACCTGTCGCTGAGCTTCCCCGGCTCCCTCGGCGGGATGAACTGGGGCAGCCTGTCCACCGACCCGGTGCATGGCTTCATCTTCGTCAACGACATGCGCCTGGGCCTGTGGATCCAGATGATCCCGTCGGCCAACCAGGGCAAGGCCGCCGGTGGTGGCGAGGCGCTGAACACCGGCATGGGCGCGGTGCCGCTGAAAGGCACGCCGTATGCGGTGAACAAGAACCGCTTCCTCTCGGTCGCCGGCATTCCGTGCCAGGCCCCGCCCTACGGCACCCTGACCGCCATCGACATGAAGACCCGGCAGATCGCCTGGCAGGTGCCGGTGGGTACCGTGGAAGACACCGGCCCGCTGGGCATCCGCATGCACCTGCCGATCCCGATCGGCCTGCCGACCCTCGGCGGCACCCTGTCGACCCAGGGCGGCCTGGTGTTCATTGCCGGCACCCAGGACTTCTACCTGCGCGCCTTCGACAGCGGCAACGGCGAGGAAATCTGGAAAGCCCGCCTGCCGGTGGGCAGCCAGGGCGGCCCGATGACCTACGTGTCGCCGAAGACCGGCAAGCAGTACATCGTGATCAGCGCCGGCGGTGCACGCCAGTCGACGGATCGCGGTGACTATGTGATCGCCTACGCCCTGCCTTGACCTCCCCAGCGCCCGCCTTCGCGGCGGGCGCTCGCTTTTCCCGGAATGACCTGAATGCCTGCTTTCCCGCGTTACCTTCCGGCAGTGCTGCTCGGCACCTGCCTGCTGCCTGCTTTTGCCCGCGCCAATGCCTTCGACGACTCGACCCTGACTGGCGACTGGGGCGGCCTGCGCCACCAGCTCGACGCCGACGGCATCCGCTTCAGCGGCGACTACAGCGGCGAGACCGTGTACAACGCCCACGGCGGCCTCAAGCGCTCGGCGCGTTACTCGCAGAACCTCAAGCTCGGCGTGCGCTTGGACCTGGAGAAACTGCTCCAGCGCGAAAATGCCGGCGTGGTCCAACTGACGATCAACGACCGCCGCGGCAACGACGGCTCCGCCGACCTGGTGGGCAACCGCCTGCCGCTGCAGGAAAACTACGGCGGCCTCTATACCCGCCTCACCGAACTCAGCTACCAACGCACGCTGTTCACCCCCGCGCTGGACGTCAAGCTCGGCTACATGGCCATGGGCAACGACCTCGGCGGCCTCGACAGCGGCATCCTGTGCAACTTCATGAACGCCGGCTTCTGCGGGCATCCGCTGAACATGTCCGGCGGCAGCGGCTGGACCAACTACCCCAATGCGCGCCTTGGCGTGCGCCTGAAATACAGCTTCGACCCGGCCTGGCAACTGCGCGTGGCGGCCTTTGCCGTCGATCCGCAGAGCAACGGCAATTCCAGCCGCGCCTGGCATGTCGCGCCCAAACACAAGACCGGCACCGTGGTCCCGGTGGAACTGGTCTACCGCAAGCTCGACGGCCTGCCGGGCGAATACAAGGTCGGCTGGTACTACGACAGCTCGAATGCCCAGCGCATCGGCAGCGACGACGAGGTCGCCGGCCGTGGCGGTCATTACCTGCTGCTGGACCAGGCTGTGTGGCAGGCCAGCGATCTGCCGGGGCAGCGCCTGCATGTGTTCGGCCAGGCTGCGGCGGCCAGTTCGGCGGCGTCGCCGTTCAGCAAGTGGTACAGCGCCGGGGTGGTGCTCAAACAGCCGTTCGCCAGCCGCCCGGCCGACACCGTCGCGCTAGGCTTCGGCCGTGCCGTGCCCAACCCGCGCAGCCGCGAAGTCCAGGAAAATACCGCGCTGGCCAATGGCGAGGACTTCCCCGGCCTGGGCAACGCCGAGCGCCTGGTCGAGCTGAGCTATGGCTACCAGGCCACGCCATGGCTGGTGTTGCGGCCGGATGTGCAATACGTCATGGAACCCGGCGCCTTCTCCGGCAGCGATATCGACAATGCCCTGGTTCTCGGGCTGCAGGTCAAGGTGGTGCTCTGAAGGCGCTGCGCGGTCCTGGTGGGCGCGGGCGCCATGGGGCTCAGGCCGCCAGGTGCTTGCCTTGAGTCTTGCAGCGCTCTGAAGATCGAGCGCCGCCCGCACGGCGCATCGCGGATGAATCCGCTCCCACATTTGTTGCAACGTGCCTATGCCTGACAGGCCATGGTTGACCGCCTTTTGTGGTCGACTCGATATCGAGTCGAACCCAGCCTCCCCGCGATACATCGCCGAAAAAACAAAGGCTGACAACTCAAATCCAACAGGCCATGGCACGTTGCAACAAATGTGGGAGCGGATTCATCCGCGATGCGCCGCGCGGGCGGCGCTCGATCTGGAGAGCGCTGCAAGACTCAAGACAGGCACCTCGCGGCCTCGATGCGATTCCCCGCCAGACCATCAAATTTGCATAAATACCCCTGCCTGTCGCTGACAAACCACAGCCCCCCAGTGGCATCGAAGTTTGCACTGGACGCCACGCAATCACTCCAGCCTGAGCCATTGCCTGGGACTCAGGCCAATCTTGCGCCGGAACGCCCTGGCCAGCGCCGAGGCACTCTCGTAGCCAACCTCCTGGGCCACCACCGCGATCGGCGCGCCGGCGCGCAGCCGACCTTGCGCCAGGGTCACCCGCCAGGTGGCCAGGTAATCCGCAGGGGTATCCCCGACCACGCGGCGAAAGTGCTCGGCGAAACTGGCCCGCGACATGGCCGCGAGCCCAGCCAGCTCGGCCACCGTCCAGGGCTCCCGGGGCCGCTCGTGCATCGCCGCCAGCGCACGGCACAGGCGGTTGTCGGCCAGCCCGGCAAGCACGCCCGGCGCCACCCGGCGCTCGGCCAGCAACTGGCGCAGCGCCTGGATCACCGCCAGCTCGAAAAGCCGGTTGAGCACCAGCTCGCGGGCGATACCCTGGCCCACCACTTCGTCGAACAGCCAGTCGATGCAGCCCGTGAGCTGCGGCAGTTCGCGCAACGGGCTGACGATATAGTCGGGCAACGCCTGGCGCAGCGGATTGGCCGCGCCACCATCGAACCTCAGGGTCGCGCAGACCAGCTCGGCGCGATCGGTTTCGCTGGCGATCAGACGATGGGCATTGGGGCGTACCACCAGCATCAGGCCGGGTTCTTCCAGGCGGTGCAGGCGCCCGCCGTGTTCCTGGAAGGTGATGCCGCCGCCGCGCAGCAGGTGGATATGCCCGCACGCGGGATCGGCGTAGTGGCTCGATCCGCAGAACCCGCCCTGGAAATAGGTCGCGGCATGCAGGTTGAACTGTTTGAGCAGCGTTGCCAGGTGATCCATGTTTCTCCTCATCGCTGGACGATCAGTCGCATTCCCGCGACGCCTGGAACCCAGGCTCCAGGAGCGGCTGCCTAGAATGCCCAGCCTCTCAGGCGAACACCATTTCACCTCTTGTCCAGGAGTTTCACCATGAACCGAATGCTCGATAGCCAGGCCGATATTGCGTTGCTGCGCTGGGCGCTGGTGCTGATCTTCGCCCTGTTCGGCTATGCCAAATGGTTCGACTACGAAGCGCAGGCGCTCATCCCGCTGCTCGACAACAGTCCATTGCTGTTCTGGATGCACGGGCTGTTCGGCATCCAAGGCGCCAGCTATGCCCTGGGCGTCGCCGAGTGGAGCATCGGCCTGGGCCTGGCCCTCGGGGCCTGGTGGCCGAGAATCGGCGCCGCCGCCGCCGCTGCCTCGGCGCTGACCTACCTGGTGACCCTGACGCTGGTGTTCTCCACGCCCGGGGCCTGGGAAGCGTCCGCCGGCGGCTTTCCGGCGATGGGGGGCGCCACCTCGTTCCTGATCAAGGACCTGGTCCTGCTGGCCGCATCGGTGACGCTGCTCAAGCATGCCTTGCGCGCAAACGCCGCACGATCGTTGTGAAGAACGTGTTCAACAAGGGCTATGACGAGGGAGCATTCAACACCTATGCCTATCCGGGCGCAGGCCGGAGTCGGATACACCTTCTGATTGCCGCATACCCTCTCCCCCGGGCATGAGCTGGCTTTGCCTGCGAACGACCGCAACGCGGTCCCGGTTCCCGATTCGAGGTCAGCCCAGCGGCCGCTGCGCGCCCGTTCGCGGGCATGCCACGCTCCTACCGGGTTTGTACGTCCTCTGCTGATCCGCTGCTGCCCGTGCAACACCCAACTGCCCGACATGCAGCACGTCCCCGAGCCAACCCCAGCATTTCCGGGCCCTCCCCCATCTGGCGTGAAACCTGCTCTGCCCCTGCAACGAATCGCACAGAGGCAACAGCATGAGCCAACACCCTCCCTTCACCCGCCGCCGCTTTCTCGGCAATGGCCTGGCCCTCGGTGGCCTGGCCCTGGGCGGCAGCCTGCTCGCCGGTTGCGACGATGAGCGCCAGTCCGCCAGCAGCGACGCCAGCGACAACGCCCCACGCTACGGCGGCCGCCTGCGCCTGGGCATTCTCGACGGCAACCAGGCCGGCAACCTCGATGCGCACAAGCCGATCGGCAGCGGCATCGTTCGCGGCTTCGCCCTGTACAGCAAACTCTGGGAGTGGGACGAGAACATGCTGCCGCGCCTGGCCCTGGCCGAAGAGGCCGAGGTCAGTCCGGATGGCAAGGTGTGGACCCTGCGCCTGCACAAGGACCTGGAATTCCATCACGGCAAGACCATCGACTCCGACGACCTGCAGTTCTCCATCCGCCGCCTGACCGATCCGCAACTGGCCTCGCCCTTCGCCGCGCTGCTGCACTGGATCGACCGCGACAACCTGGAGAAACTCGACAAGCGTACCCTGCGCGTGCGCTTCAAGGACGGCGCGGGCTTCGTGCCGCTGCCGGAGACCTGGGTCAATTTCGGCGGCATCGTGCCGGTGGACTATCACCCGGTGACCAACCCGGTGGGTGCCGGGCCGTACCGTTTCAAGAGCTTCGCCGCCGGCCAGCGCTCGCTGTTCACCCGCTTCGAGAACTACTACAAGAGCGGCCGGCCCTATGCCGACGAGCTGGAGATCATCGGTTTCAAGGACCAGACCTCACGCCTCGCCGCGCTCAAGGCCGGCCAGCTGGACATGGCCAACGCCCTGGCTGCCGAGCACCTGCGCCTGATCGAGAACGACCCGCGCCTGCAGGTGCTGACCTCGGTCACCGGCAACTGGCTGGGGTTCGACATGAACACGCAGAAAGCGCCGTTCGACGACCCGCGGGTGCGCCAGGCCTTTCGCCTGCTGGCCGATCGCGAGGACCTGGTGGCGCGGGTGCTCAACGGCCAGGGACGGCCGGCCAACGATCTGTATGCACCGAACGACCCGACCTTCGATCACGCGATCCCGCCGCGCCGCCAGGACCTGGAAAAGGCCAAGGCACTGCTGCGCGAAGCCGGCCAGGAAAACCTCAAGCTGGAGCTGGTGGCCGAACAGGAAGGCGTGGCGCTGTCCTCGGCCCTGGTGTTCGCCGAGCAGGCCCGGCGCGCCGGCGTGGACATCAATGTGCGCCAGGTGGACGCCGCGACCTTCAATGGTCCGCAGCACACCGAGTGGACCTTCAGCACCGGCGGCAGCATCGGCGCGCCCTTCCTCACCTGTGCGCTGCATGCCGATGCGCCGGTGTCGGTGGCGAACAAGACCCACTTCGACGACCCGCGCTTTACCGAGCTGTTCCGGCAGGCGCTGGCCGAGCCGGATGTGGAGAAACGCAAGCCGCTGGTGCACGAGGCGCAGCGGATCCAGTACGAACGCGGCGGGATGCTGGTGTGGGGCTATGCCAACCTGGTGGACGGCTTCGCCCGGCGGGTGGGTGGCGCGGCGGCGGAGAAGACCCTGTTCCCGACCTGGCGCTTCGATCAGTTGTGGTTGCGGGACAAGGGCTGATCGGCTGCAACGCTATCAAGGATCTGCGCAGTACCTGTGGGAGCGGATTCATCCGCGATGGCGGACCACGCGATCGACGGCGAAGCCGTCGTAGAACCTGAGTCCCGAATCTCCCTGACACACCGTGCACTCAGGTTTTACGGCCGCTTTGCGGCCGATCGCGGATGAATCCGCTTGTGTCTTGAACCAGAGGTACGGTGATCAGATGCTTTGTGTTGAGCGCTGCGGGTACGGGTGCGGGATATCGTGTGATGATCCATTTGCCAAGGCGACGCTGAATCACCTTTTCGCTTTTACAGCGACCCACTTTTGAAAAGCGCAAAAGTGGGCAAAACGCTCTTGCTCCTGCATCCGGCCCTCCGCTTCGCTCCGGGTTCCTTCCCTCCGCACTGACTCCGGGGGCCGCGCCATACGGGCTCCTGCCCGATGGCGCTTTCCGGGCCATCCATGGCCCTCCACCCCCTACATCAGCGCTCCACTCAGCCTCCTGATGTCGCCGGTAGATCAAGATCAAGAGCCAGAGCAAAAGCCAGAGCAAAAGCAAAACCCAGAACGTAGCCGTCACCCTCCTGAGAGCACCCTCGCCCGGCAAGAGCGCAGCGAATTGTGCTTTTGATCTTGATCTACGTGCGACATCAGGAGGCCGAGTGGAGCGCTGATGTAGGGGGTGGAGGGCCATGGATGGCCCGGAAAGCGCCATCGGGCAGGAGCCCGTATGGCGCGGCCCCCGGAATCAGTGCGGAGGGAGGGAACCCGCAGCGCAGCGGAGGGCCGGATGCAGGAGCGAAAGCGTTTTGCCCACTTTTGCGCTTTTCAAAAGTGGGTCGCCGTAAGGGCGAAAAGGTGACTCAAGGTCGCCTTGGCCAATGGATATGCACACAAACCTCAGCACCAGCCCCAAGCCCCAAGCCCCAAGACAGTTGCTCCCACAGGTCCAACGTCACAATAAATCCCGGATCAGAAATGGCTGGTCAGCGACACCCCATACGTCCGCCGATCCCCCCGCGCATCCCAGGCGACATCGAACGGCAGCGGCACGCTGTCGGTCTTGTAGCGCTTGTCGGTGAGGTTGTTCACGTAGGCACTGACATCCAGGTCCTGACGCCCGCCGAAATGGTAGGTCAGGCTGGCATTGCCCAGGGTGTAGCCGCCCTGCGACACGCTGTGATCCTCCTGCGCGGTCGGCAGGAAGTAGATGCGGCTCTGGTAGCGCCAGCTGTTGTCCAGGGTCACGGCATCACCCCCTTGCAATGGAATCCGGTAGCTCGCCCCCACCGACAAGGTCCGCGACGGCGACCGGGCAATACGGTTGCCGGAATAGTCCGGCCCGCCCGGCGAGGAGAAGTCCTTCAGTTCGGTGTGCAGCAATCCCAGCGAACCCCGCAGTTGCAGGTTCTGCAACGGCAGCGCCTGCAGTTCGAACTCCGCCCCGCGAATCACCCCGGCGCCGCTGTTGGTCAGCAGCGAGATCACCTGGCCGTTGCTCACCGAGACGTTGTTCACCTGGATATCGGCATAGTCGTAGTAGAAGACGTTGGCGTTGGCCACCAGGCGCTCGTCGAACCACTCGCTCTTGATCCCCAGTTCATAGGCATCGACGTTCTCCGGCGCCACCACCGAGGTCTCGGCCTGCACCGTCGCCCCGCCGTTGAAGCCGCCGGAGCGGAAGCCCTTGGCATAGCGGAAATACACCCGGGCGTTGTCGTTGAGCTGGTACTCGGGGGTGAAATCGTAGGTCAGCTTGTTCCAGGTGCGCTTCTCGTCCTGGCTGGCGACCGTGGCCAGGGCACCGGTGTACTGCTTCCACCAACCCTCGACACTGCCGAAGGAGACATCGGCGGCATCCGCCGCGGCAGCCCGCTGCAGGTCGATGTCCTTGGTCTCGCGGGTCCAGCGCAGGCCGAGGGTCAGGCTCAGGTCATCCGTGGCCTGCCAGGTCGAACTGCCGAACAGCGCATAGCTGGTGGTGCTCTGCTCGAGGTCGGTACGGCCATAGCTGGCAACGCCGAACGGCGCGTTGTAGGCCGTGGGCAGGATGGCGCTGCTGTTGGCGCTGTCGAGGTTCTCGTGGAACAGGTGGGTGCCGACGATCCAGCTCAGCGGCTGGTTCTTCGCCGAGGACAGGCGCAGTTCCTGGGACACCTGGCGCCAGTGATCGTCGCCATAGGACCGGCCGAACTCGTAGATGCCCATGTTCGGCCCCTGGGCCTTTTCCTCGATATCGTCGAAGGCGGTGATCGAGTCCAGGGTCAGCTCGCCCAGGGCCCACTGCAGGTTCAACTGCACACCGTTGTGCTGGATACGGTCCTCGGCCTTGCCGGTGAACGCCGCCTCGTCGTCGTCCACAGCCGGCGCCGGGCCGAACAGCGTGGTCCCGCCGGGCCCGGCGCCCCAGGCGCGGGTGGCGATGCCCTGGCCCTTGTAGTCGCGGGAACGCAGCTGCAGGGTGGCGTCGAGGTCGTCGCTCAGGCGCGCGAGGAATTGCGCACGCACGGACTGGTCGTGAACATCGCCGACGGTGTGATCATCGACGATGTTCTTCAACTGGCCATCGCGGCTCTGGTCGACGAAGGCCACCCGCGCGGCCAGGCGATCATCCACCAGCGTACCGCCGTAGGCACCTTCGTACTGGCGCGCGTCGTAATTGCCGGCATCGACCTTGAAGTAGCCGTTGCCCTCCTCGAACTGCGGCTTGCGCGAGACGAAGTTGATCGCCCCGCCGGTGGTGTTCTTGCCCCACAGGGTGCCCTGCGGGCCGCGGAGGATCTCCACCCGCTCCAGGTCGTAGAGCGGACCGCCGGTGGCGATGTGCGGGCTGATATAGGTGTCGTCGAAGTAGATGCCTACCGGGTAGACCGTGGTCGAGGCCATGTCCCCCGAGCCCATGCCGCGGATGTACCAGCGCGGGCGCTGGTTGCCGGCGAACTCCGGGGCGATGGCGTTGGGCACGTCGCGCAGGGCCTTGCCGGCGGTGAAGCCGCCGCCTGTGTCGAGAATGGCCTTGCCGGACACGGCAGAGACGGCGGCGGCGACATCCTGCAGCGACTCCTCGCGCTTCTGCGCGGTGACGGTCACGGTGGGCAGGGCGTCCGGTCTTTTCCCGGGGGTGTCTTCAGGCTCGGCGGCGTGCAGGACTTGGGTGGGCAGCAAGGCGGCGGCGATCAGCAGGGCCAGGCGATGGCGGCGAAACGGCAGGGTCATGGGCAGCTCTCTTCTTACGGATGAGTGCACCATGGCAATGCCCGTGCCAAGGGCTGCAGGCCTTGTGGGGCAAGGCCTGCAGAAGTACTGATGAATTGACTGTTGCATCAGGAACACTGCGCCAGCATCGGGTTGTTGCATGAGCCGCAACCCAGTCTGTGGGAGCGATCACGCGCGCTCCCACAGACTGGGGCTCAGAACGCCTTGACGATGGTCAAGCGCAACAACGACCCCTGCGCAGCGGCATCGGTCCCCGCGGTCGCTTCGATCTCCTTGTAGGCGGCGGCCTTGAGAAGCACGCCCGTGCCAGGCAGCGCATAGTCCACCTGCAAGCCGACTGCATGGCGCGATGCACGATCATCGCTCGCCCCGCGCCCGCGGTCGTCCGACACCTGCCACTGGCTGTAGCCGACCACCCCGGCCTGCACCGCGCCCAGCCGCTTGCCCACGCCCCATTCGAAGGTCAGCCCGTTGCCGGGCCGGAAGCCGTCATCGTTCTCGCCATTGCGCTCGAAGCGCAACAGGCCCGAGGCGCTGACGGTCTTCGCGGTGTCGAAATACCAGGTCAGGCCACCGGTGAACATCGCGGTCTTGAAGCCCTTGCCCGGCGACGCCGGCTCGTCGTTGCTGGCGTTGTCGAACCACATCCCGGCGGTGGCCACCGCATCCCAGCGCTGCCCATGCCAGGCCAGCGCGGGGCCGGCGTAGATATCGCCGATGCCGGTGCGCGTGTCGGAAATCCCGGCGGCGTCCAGGTCGAGCGAGGTGCGAGCCACCGGCACCATCGCCTCCACGGCGAAGTCCGCGCCCAGCACCTTGTGCTCGGTAATCCAGATCAGCCGGTTGGCCACCGCGCTCACCCGGCCACGGTTGTGCCCCGGCAGATCGTGGTCGCCACCCGGGGCATTGAAGCGCTCGATGTCGTAGTCGATCAGGTAGGCCAGGTAATACAGCCCTGGTGGCGGCGCGCTGGCGGCCTGCAAGCCCTCGACACCCGGCGTGTAGTGGCCACCGGCAGTCGCACTCAAAGGCAACATCGCGGCGGCCAGGGTGCTGGCGATGGCGATGGTCCGGACTTGTTTCTTGTTGTTCATTATCAAATCCTGTCTTTCAATGGGCAGCCCGAAACCATGGCGGGCAGTGCTGCCCACCAGGTCGGTTACCGAGAAGGTGTAGGTGTTTGTGATCCGGCGACTACGGTCGCATCACGACTTTCCCCGCCTGTCCTGAAGTCACCAGTCCAAGCGCCTGCCGAGCCTCGTGCAGGCCACAGCGATGGGTGATGAGCGCCTCGAAGGGGAACGCCTGGTGGTGCAGCGACACGATCTTCATCGCATCGTGATAGTGACGCCCCTGGGCGTACTGGGTGCCGATCAGCCGCAGGTTGCGCTGGACGATCAGCGAAGGGTCGAACGGCTGCTCGCCCTGGCTCGCCCACAAGCCGATCAACAGGTATGCCGCATTCCTGGCGCACAACCCCAGCCCCTCGGGGAACGCCGAGCGGTGCCCACTGGCCTCAATGACCAGGTCGGCCCCACGCCCCCCGCTGACTGCGCGAACGCGCTCCAGGCGCTCGTCCAGCGAAGTGCTGGCCAGGTCCAGCACGCCGGTCGCGCCGAACTGCTCAGCCAACCTCAGGCGCAAGGGCGAGGCGTCTATCGCGGTCACCGTGGCAGCCCCCGAGAGCTTGGCCAGCATGACCGCCGCCAGGCCGATCGGCCCGCAGCCTTGAACCACGACGTGGCTCAGCGGCTTGATCCCGCCCGCGCGTTCGACACCTTGCAAGACCGCCGGCAAGGCACAGCCGAAGGCGATCACGGCCTCGCTCGTCGTGCCGTCGGGAATACGGAAGAAGGCCGCCCCCTCGGGCAGGGTCACGAAGTCGGCGTAGCTACCCCAGGTAGGCTTGTCCACGGGACCGAACCAGGTCGCCTGGGTGCAGGACGAGAAATCCTTCTCTATCGTGCAATACCAGCACTTGTGGCACGGCGCGATGGGGCACCAGTAGATGCGATCGCCGGCGGTCACGGCGACGCCGGCGTAGTCATGGACCACGCCCTCGCCCAGTTCCTCGATCACCCCGACACCTTCATGGCCCAGCACAATGGCATGAGGTAGATCGAACTCGCCCCTGGTCATGTGCACATCGCTGCCACACACGCCACCATACTCCACCCGTGCCACCACGGCGCCTGCAGAGGGCGAAGGCACGCAAAGCTCACGCAAGACCAACGACTCAGGGCGCTCCAGCACCACGGCTCTACCTTTGCGGATCGTGTTCATAGCTTCCACATCCCCCCATCCACCACCAGGGTCTGTCCGGTAACGAAACCGGCATCCTCGGAGGCCAGGAACAGGATGGGCCCGACGATATCGTCCGGCTCGGCGAAGCGGCGGATCGCTTGCTGGTTCCACACCGAGGCGGTGATCTCGTCCGGCACGCCACGGGTACCGGGGGTGCGGGTGATCGCCGGGGCCACGGCATTGACGGTGATGCCCTTGTCCCCCAGTTCGTTGGCCAGGCCACGGGTCAGGCCGATCACGCCCATCTTGCTCGCCATGTAGTGGCTCAGGCCCTTGAGGTTGGTGCCGATGGAGTCGGAGGCGATATTGACGATGCGCCCCCAGCCGCCCTGCTGCATCAGTGGCACGAAGGTCTGCGCGCCGAGGAACGGCCCCTCCAGGTTCACCGCCAGCACCCGGCGGACGATGTCGTGGGTCAGGTCTTCGAGCACCGCGAACGGATAGATGCCGGCGTTGTTGACCAGGATATCGGCACGCCCGAAGGTGGCGCTGACCGCATCACGCGCCTTGTGCCAGTCGGCCTCGAGCGCCACGTTGCAGACCAGGCTGAGCACCTTGACGCCTTCGTTCTCGACCTCGGCACGGGTCTGCGCGCAGTCGTCCAGGTCCAACAGCACCAGGTCGGCGCCCCGCCGGGCAAAGCTGACGGCCAGGGTGCGACCAATGCCTTGCGAGGCACCGGTGATGATCGCCACGCGACCGGAATGGGTTTTCATGGGTTGTCTCCTGCACAGCTATTTACTGTTGTTTGAGGTCATTTCCGGGGACTGCCGTACAGTCCTTCGCAACGGCGGCCCCCGCGTGGATCAGCCCTGCCGGGCCAGCAGGTCCAGCGCCACATCGACGATCATGTCTTCCTGCCCACCGACCATGCGCCGCTTGCCCAGCTCGACGAGGATGTCCACTGTCTTCAGGTCATAACGCTTCGCAGCGATTTCCGCGTGGCGCAGGAAGCTCGAATAGACACCCGCATAACCCAGCGCCAGCGATTCGCGATCCACCCGCACCGGGCGGTCCTGCAGCGGTCGGACGATATCGTCGGCGGCGTCCATCAGGGTGTAGAGGTCGGTGCCGTGGTTCCAGCCCAGGCGCTCGGCGGCAGCAATGAACACTTCCAGCGGCGCATTGCCCGCCCCCGCGCCCATCCCGGCGAGGCTGGCGTCGATGCGGTCGCAGCCCTCCTCCACCGCGGCGATGGAGTTGGCCACGCCCAGGCTCAGGTTGTGGTGCGCGTGCATGCCGGTCTGGGTCGCGGGATCGAGCACCGCCTTGAACGCGCGCATGCGCTCGCGGATGTCCTGCATGTTCATCGCACCACCGGAGTCGGCCATGTAGATGCACTGCGCACCGTAGCTCTCCATCAATTTGCCCTGCGCCGCCAGCTGCTCGGCCGGGATCATGTGGCTCATCATCAGGAAGCCGACGGTGTCCATGCCCAGCTCGCGGGCGTATTCGATGTGCTGTTTCGACACGTCCGCTTCGGTGCAGTGGGTGGCGACGCGGACCACCCGGGCGCCGGCGTCATAGGCGGCCTTCAGATCGTGCACCGTGCCGATGCCGGGCAGCAGCAGCGTGGCGATCTTCGCGTGGCTGACCACGTCCGCCACCGCCTCGATGTACTCCAGGTCGGTGTGGCGGCCGAAGCCGTAGTTGAAGCTGGAACCCTGCAGGCCGTMGYYGAAGCTGGAACCCTGCAGGCCGTCGCCGTGGGCCACTTCGATGGAGTCGACTTTCGCCGCATCCAGCGCCCGGGCGATGTCGCGGGCATTGTCCAGGGTGTACTGGTGGCGCACGGCATGGCTGCCGTCGCGCAGGGTGACGTC